>JADFJC010000192.1 GCA_022566315.1 Planctomycetota bacterium | reverse complement strand
CGTCTTTTTAAAAAATATCTGAATGCAAGAAGAATCTTGTACATAAATTAAAATTCGAATATCTAAATCCAAATTAGAAAGTGCCTAAAATGAGCTAAAGTGAACTAAAGTTATAAAACATTCAATAACTTTAGGCACTTTACACTTTAGGCACTTTTCACTATTCTTTATTCCCTGCATACCTACTCATATCTTAAAATCTCAACCGGTTTCGTTCTCGCAGCGACAATCGCCGGTATTAATGTTCCAATAGCTGCGGCTATAATTGCCACCAACACAATAGACAAAGCCGACGCCCAATCAACCTCGTTGGGTATCTTACTAAACATATACACACTGCTTTTCCACAGCTTCAGCCCGAATATTATCCTTATCCACTCCTCAATCGTATTGACGTTCTTTGTAATAACGTATCCCAGAACAACTCCCACGCCCGAGCCGGCTATTCCGACACAAGCGCCAAACCCGACAAAAATCCAGGCCACAGAGCTTCCCGACGCTCCGCAGCTTTTTATTATCGCAATATCCTTCTGCTTCAGCCTGACTATCATATAAAATATGCAGAATATCAGTAAAACAACACCAAGGCTCACGACCCCGAATATCAACAACAAAATCCACATTTGCTTTCGATACGCCGCAACATACGGTCTTTGTATCTGTTTGGCCGTCACAATATTGGCATTTATAAGGTACAGGTCCCCTCCCAGCTGCTCCTCAACAAAACTCCGCCATACCCCGCGAATAACAGCCAATGCAACATCAGCCTCGGTATCTTCCGCCAGTTTGATTTGAATCTGGCTGGCAACCGGTAACTCATCCTCAGGGTATAAATATTTCCACAGCTTCTCTATCGGCAGATAAACACAACCTTTATCAAATTGATAGACTCCGGTTTCAACAACATCTGCAATTGTAAATCTTATCACTCTTCTTTTAACTTCTGCCCTTGTTCGGCTGTCCGGGTCTGCCTGCGATACGGTCCCGGTAGTAAGAAGAACTTTCTTACCAAACATCTTTTCAATCGCATCAAAATCATATTTATCCGTCTTTTCGTCGGGCTCCGCCAACACTCCTATCCCCACAAAACCTCCGAGATTGTTTTCAGGGCCTTTAATATCGAAAGATGGTTTACCGCCGGAAGTTCTTTGTCTGAGCAAAAACCGGTCAAAACCCATCACTTTTACTCGTCGTTCAGGCTCAATCCCCCAAATTTCCACAGCACGCACGTTGCCTTTACCCAAATGTAAAAGACCATGAGCTTTCAGCATCGCCGTTGCCGCCTCAACCGCCTCTGTTTGCTCTAAACGCTCTATAAACTGCCCATATTTTGCAAACTTGGCCGATGGCTCAAGAACCACATCGCCTATTGCCTCAACCGCCGCTCGCTCGAAAGCATTGATAAAGCCGGTGAACAGACTGGCAACGACTATCAACAGCGACACAGAAAGCGCAACTGCAGCAATGCTCAAAAACACTATCTTTTTCTTGCGCAGATATCGCAGCCACAAAAATATTTTCAACATTTCACTAATCGTAATTATTTAACCGTCAATGTTTAGCCCCCAGGCCTGTCCTGGGGGTCGTTTAGCCGTCGCCGGAACGGCAACGCCTAACCTTTCGCAGGCCTTAGAAGTGGAAACAGCACAACGTCACGGATGCTCGTAGCACCGGTCAGTACCATCACCAATCTGTCGATACCGATACCCAGCCCGCCGGCAGGAGGCATACCGTATTTCAACGCCGTTATATAATCTCGGTCCATCTTTGTCAGCGATTCTTCCTGCCCGCGAAGCTGAGTAAGGAAATTCTCATATTGCTCGGCAGGGTCATTCAGCTCCGTATAAGCATTAGCCAATTCCATTCGTGCGATAAACAATTCAAACCGCTCAGCGAATTTGGGATTGTCTTTTTTCCGTTTGGTTAAAGGACACAGCGCCGCCGGATAATCTATCACAAACGTCGGGGCAACCAGATTGTCCTCAACAGTGGCTTCAAACACTTCATTAATAACCACCACATCGTCCATATCCTTTTGGTGCAGTTCGAGCTGCCTTGCTTTTGCCCTGACAGCTTCTATATCATCAATATCACAGCCGCTGTATTCCTTCAGCAGCTCTGAGTATTTGGCCCGACGCCAGGGCCGGGTAAAATCTATCGTCAAATCGCCGAACCGGACCTGCTCGCTTTCGCAGTATTTCTCCACGCAAAGCCCAATAATCTCCTCGGTCAAATCCATCATCACATTGTAATCGCCATAGGCCTGATACACTTCGAGCATCGTAAATTCCGGATTATGCTGCCGGCTCAATCCTTCGTTGCGGAAACTTCGATTTATCTCGAAGACCTTTTCCATCCCTCCAACAAGCAGTCTTTTTAGAAACAGCTCCGGCGAAATCCGCAAAAACAAATCCATATCCAGACTATTATGATGTGTTACGAAAGGCTTCGCCGCGGCCCCGCCGGCTATAGTCTGCATCATCGGAGTCTCAACTTCTAAAAAACCTTCGGAGTTGAGAAATTCGCGAATCGCAGAGACGATGGCACTGCGATTCTTAAAACGCTCCATCACTTCAGGATTGGCCCACAAATCCACATATCTCTGCCTGTAACGCTGGTCAATATCCGACAGACCGTGAAATTTCTCCGGGGGCGGCAGCAGACACTTGCTCAGAAGCACAACATTATCAGCCCATATCGTAATCTCACCGGTCTTGGTTTTACCCAACTGACCGGACGCACCGATTATATCGCCAAGTTCCAGTAATTTCACAAGCCCCCATTGCTCAGGCAGAAGCTTCTTGCTCAAACCGATCTGGATAATACCACTGCGGTCGCGCAAAGTCATAAAAATCAGCTTCCCAATGTCCCTCAACAGCACAATCCTGCCGGCACATTTGGCCTGCTGGCTCTCATCGGCGTCCTTAAATCGGCGCTTGATATCTTCGGACTGCTCAGTACCCTCATATCTGCCACCATAAGGGTCAATGCCAAATTCTTTAATCCGGGACAGTTTCTCCTGCCTTTGCCGTTCAAACTTGCTTACATCTTCTGCGTTCACCAAATCAATGTACCTCTTAAACTAAAAGCTATTGGTACCCTACTGTCCCTGAACCAACACTGTCGTCCCGGCTTGAATCAATTTGCTCCTGATAATCAAAAGACCAACCGCCAACTGCGGGTCAGCCGCTAAGGTTTCTTCGACCGTATGTTTTCTCGGCTCATCGTTGGCGTAGTCGTGGTCGGCTTGAACCAGCACGTCATTGTCCCTTTGTACCTCGATCATTTTTTTAACTTCATCGCTCGTCAATTTAACCTCAACATTCGGCCCAACACCCCAATCATTTCTGCCTTGTTTTTTCATTGCATCCCGGCTTTCAACTCGCTGGTCGGAAGGCAAATGATAATGCGCCATCGTATATTTCAACTGTGCACCTTCGCCGGGATAGCCCGTTATCCCCTGCACACTGCCTTTGCCGTGAGTCCTGGTCCCCACCAGAATCGCCCGCTTATATACTTCATCTGCCAATGCCCCAGCCACAATCTCCGAAGCACTCGCAGAGCGCGAATTTACCAGTATAACAAGCGGATAATTCGGATGTGTCCCCTTCTTGTGCGCCTGCTCATATATCGGCATCCTGCCAAACCCGGGCTGCCGTTTAACTATCCACTCTTTATCAACGAATTTGTCGGCCACAGCGACCGCACTATCTAAAAGCCCGCCGGTATTGGACCGCAAATCCAGAACAAATCCCCTTAACCCCTCTGCTTCCAGTTCGACCAATACCTTCTCCAGGCTCGAAGCGGTTCCTGACGAAAAGCTCGTGAGGCGGACATAACCTATTTTTTCCCCCTCATCAATCATATACAGCCATTTGCCTGCATCGGTCCTTTGCCAGCCGCGAATCGTCGGAACCACTATCCGGCCTCTGGTTATCGTAATTTCTTTGGTCCCCTCCTCGCCGGGCCGTTTTATTGTCAACGTAACTTTTGTACCTTTCGGACCGGTTATCTTGCGGACCGCACAGCTAAGAGTCATATCCTTGGTTTTGACCCCATCCACCGCTTCTATCACATCTTCCGCATCAAGACCGGATTTGTACGCCGGCGTATCAGGCAGCAGGCTCGCCACCGTCAATAACCCTTTGCGTTTCGAAATCTCTATCCCGATACCCGTAAACTCATTGGTCATCATCTTTTCAAAATCCTGAACCTGCCTGGGCCAGATTATCACCGTATAAGGGTCAAGTGAAGACAACGCCGCATCTGCAAACTGCGCAATCACTACTGAACGCGGTAAATCCACAGTCGTATCGTTCAGCTTTAGGACCTTCTCAAAAACCCCTAAAAACTTATGCTTACCAAACCCTTTAGGGCTGTCTGAGGCGGACTTAACTTCATCTAACAGCGCTCCTAAAGACGCCGACCAGGCCGCAAGCTCTTCAGTTTTGAGTTTTAAGTCTTCAGTTTTGAATTTCCCCACCTCTCCCAATAATTCGCACCGCTCGATAGCTTGCCTCGCCATTTGGTTGTAATCAATAATATTGACGTAATACAGGTCTAAGAAAATAATCGTCCGAATAAATATCTTTTTCTTCACACCCCGGAAACGCTCCTCACGGGTTTCACAGGGACTGTCCTCAAAAGATGCTGCAATAGCAGCCTTATCCAGAAGCTGGTCGGCATAATCTGAATACCCCTCATTGTCTGAGTCTATCGCCCTCAGCCAGGCGTAGCAGCTCGTGTATGCCTCGAGCCATTTACCCGCCATCTCGAACTCAGCGGCCTTATCTATCGCTTTTTGTAAAACCTCTTTTACGGACGAATCAGACAGAAGCTGCTCTTTCTGTGCCTCGTCTGCAAACTCGCACGCCTTGTTAATAACTGAAAGCGCATCGACAATATCATTTACATCGTTTACGTCATCGATATCTGTTTCAGCCTGAAACTTCTCCAGCTCAGCCAACTGTTCTTTGTAAGCAGCCTTTCGCGCTGCACGGCGTTTCTCCTCTGTCGCTTCATACTCGGAAATGACATCTACCAGCCGGGTAATAGCCGTACTTTTAGATTTATCGCTTCGCTCAAGGAACTCTCGCGCACCGGCAAAATCACCTTCGGTAATCTTTGAACAAATCTGTTCAATCAGTACAGCGGACTCGTCCCCAACTGTTACCGGCGCCGACTCTGACGCTGCTGCATTGTTAGATTGGGCCATAAAGGCATAACAGGCAAACAACAAAAACGCTGCAAAGCAGCTTAGACCAATTAAATATGTCTTTTTCATCCCACAACCTCGATTTCTTGAATTTGGCGAAAATAAATATTTCATTTTCAACTTCCAGATTCCAATTTCTGATTTCCTAATCTTTAACTCTGGTTCAACTGCAAAAAAATTGGTTGATTAAAACATGATTATAAAAGGATTTATCGCTTTTTGGGCACCGGCATGATTTCAT
>JADFJC010000191.1 GCA_022566315.1 Planctomycetota bacterium | reverse complement strand
AGGGGTGGGGTCAGGAAGGAAGGAGTCGCGGGAGGTGGGGAACCCCCGACAGTGCCGGGGGCTAACAGGTATTGCGCTTGCTTTAGTGCCTTATAGGCACGTAAGTATTTGCTCCTAATGAACTAAGCGTAATTCAGCCAATATCTTAGTTTATTTTACATTCCTCCTGAGAATCCGGTGCGGTGCTCGCAATGACGATTCGTATTGCGTATAGCGGTTTGAGATTCTTCACTACGTTCAGAATGACAACTATTTTAAATAGATTCCTCGGCTGCGCTCGGAATGACCCCCGGCAGGGGAATACAGAAGCACATCCGGGGGTAAACTCCAGGGGATTAGAGAATTGGAAAGAAAAGGGAAAAGGCAAAGGACCCCCCAACGCCCTTCGGGGTTGGGGGGCTAAACAGTATTGCGCTTGCTTCGGTGCCTTATAGGCACGTAAGTATTTTCTCCTAATGACCCCATTAGAGTATAAGGCACTCTAACGGGGCAAGCCAGAAAAATTAGGCACACTCTGTTTTTGAGCGTTTTATCTAAATGTTTGACATATCCAACGCAGCCTCATATCATACTCGTCGCGCGTGAAGGGACCGCGCCCGGCGGGAACCCAAGCGTGATGCGTATTGCGAAAGAAGAAAAAACGCACGATGCAACACGCAATACGATATACGCAATACGAGAAAGGTCTTTTTTCAATTTCCTCCTACCTCCCCCCCCTCGGCTATAAACAAACGCCCATGCTCTCATGGCCGAGCGGAAACAAACTTCTAATTTATCCCGTGCTGTGAAATAGTCGATATTTCCGATGAGGTATCTCAAAAGATGGCTAAAGAAGATTTCGAAGCTGAAGATAAATTCGAAGCTGAAGACAAAGTAATATGCAAAAACCCAGATTATGGGAAACGAGTATGGACAGTCCAAAGCGTGTCAAAACAGGATGTATATGTATATTATATGCTAAACGGTGAGAAAGTCACAACAATTTTTTCAACGAAAGAATTGAAACTTTTATATAGAAAAGGGTTATTCTTTTTTATGTATTAGAACTAAAGTTAAGCAATACTAATATTTAATTTTTGAAGTGAACCAAAACACCTACCCTATTGGTCATTAGAGCTTCTGACAATCGCTACAATCGCCGACCGTATAGCATCAGGTAGCTGAGGCCATGTCTCAATCACTAAGGCCAAATCAGGGGGCAATTGCTGCGGCTTTGCGTACACGCTCTCTTGACTTACGATGGGAATTGGAACTACGCGTTTTAAGTTGTTTTTCTTTTCTTTTATTGAGTCTATCTCTACGTCTTCCCATGAAAAATTCCTTTCAGTACTTTTACCAAATCTGTCACGCTGTGCCAGGTTTCATGGCAAATAAATCATTTTCAATATTATTACAGCCTGTCTATAATAAATAGCCGTGAATTGTAAGCACCAGGCAGGGCAAAAGCAATGAACTTTTTGGGGAAATCGAATATAAAACTTTGAGAAAGAACTTATAAGATAAAAGTGTATAAAACCTAACTGAGAAACTGACAGTATTCCACATCTGCGATTACCTTAGCAACCCTGCTATTGTGAATAAGTAATAGACTTTTAATGGGTTTTACTACTTCACTTTTTTAATCATCTTTCTTATTGAGCTATTATCGTCTCAGAAGATATCATTAAACATTGCTCTTCATCTACCCTTTGAGCTTTTCTTTAGAGTTCCTCACGATAGCTACAATAGCCGAACGGATAGCGGAGGGTAGCTGAGACCAAAGATGGACGATTTCAGCAAGGTCTGAGGGTAGTTCTGAGGTGTCAATTTTGCCCTGTTTTTGGGATTTAGGTGTCAACTGAGGTGTCAACTGCTCTTTGGTAGTTTCGCAAGTCTTTGTTTTATCAGGGTTTGTATTTTTACTGCAACGGACTGAAAATCCGTGTGTCGGCGGTTCAAATCCACCCCTGGATTCATCACGCCTTTAGTCCCCGGTTAGATAACGCCTTGCTATCTCACGGGGCAGGGACAGGAAATAACAGAAAAGAATGTAAAAGGCAAAGGAAAAAGGGGGAAAAGAATATCGAATATCCAATTTGAATGTCCAATGTCGAAGTGAAGTCAATTCGATTGATTATTGATTATTGTGGTTTTGAGATTCTTCACTACGTTCAGAATGACAACTATTTTAAATAGATTCCTCGGCTGCGCTCGGAATGACCCCCGGCAGGACCCCCCAACGCCCTTCGGGGTTGGGGGGCTAAACAAAAAACCCTGGGTGAAACCCAGGGCTAACCAATAAGGAAAACCCTGTCTGTGCCAGGGTTTGTTTTTTAATTGACCCCCGAACGCTGCCTTATAGGCAGGTAAGATCATGGGGTTTGGGGGCTAAACATTATTTAGATTGCTTCGGTGCCTTATAGGCACGTAAGTATTTGCTCCTAATGAACTAAGCAATCCGGCCACACTCGTTTTTGAAGCATTAGGACTTGTAAATAAATTATCTTCCATTTTTGGCCGGCTGCGGCTTCGGCTGGCGGCCTCAGCAAAACTCGGACTACCAACCAGTAGTCCTGCGTTTTGCTTCCTTGCCAGCCTTGTCCTCGCTCAGCCAAAAACGAAACCTAATTTCTTTACCAGTCCTTAGTTGTGTATAATGTTGTTTTTTTAGAAAGATAATGAGAATGAATATCAATATCGCTATTCGCGCCGGTCCGTCTCCTCAGTGTTGTTATGTTTTGGGTTTTAATGTTGTCTTTAATCGAAAGGAAGATTCCTTATGTTATTAGCTGTTAAAAAACAAATGATTGGTTGTATGACGTTGCTGGTTCTATTCGCTGCCGATACCGCAAGAGCTGACCGCAGAAGCTACGTCTGGACGTATGAATATCTGACCATGCGGAAAGGACATTCTGAGATAGAATACTACCTGACGCATAAGGCACCGGATTTTCATCAGTATGACAAAAAGAACACCTGGGAGCATCAGGTTGAGTACGAATATGGTCTGACTGACCGATGGGACATAGCCGTTTATCAGAGGTGGCAGCAGACAAACTCTAAAACCGATGATAAATTTGAGTATTCCGGTACTAAGCTGAGAACGCGTTACCGTTTTGGAGAGAAAGGGATGTATCCATTGGACACACTGTTATACCTGGAATATATAAGGCCTGATGACTCAGACGCGGCGGAAATCCTGGAAGGCAAACTCATTGTGGCGAAGGATTTTGGCAAGTTCAATGTTGCATACAACCAGATACTTAAGGTCGGAATTAATGGCAAAGGAGGTAATGAGAACGAATACGCTTTGGGTTTGAACTATGAGTTTAACCCAGGTTTGAAAGTTGGACTCGAAATGACCGGCAATTACACCGAGGACAAGTATTACCTTGGTCCGACAGTTTCCTGGCTAAGCAAAAAGTATTGGGTCGGGCTTGGTGCTCTCAGGGGACTTAACGACAGGAGCGATGATCTGAGGTTCAGGCTGATAATTGGCTTTCCGTTTTAGCTGCTTAGTGTGCGTTTAGGGCTGGGCAGCCGCTCATCTCCGGCAGTTTTGAAGGTTGAAGCTTGAATTTAAGAAGGTTGCAATAATGGAGAAGAAGCTATCACTGTGGCTGCTTGGAGCAATCGGACTTTTGGCGTTAATCTATGGGTGCCAGAATATGGCGGTAGAAATGAGGTATGGCAAGATGTTGTACCACGCAAAGTGCTCATCTTGCCACAATATAATTGAACCGAGCAGCCACGACAAAGAAACATGGGAAATATACGTTGACGAATATGGCCAGAAAATGACAGCCAAAGAAAAACAAGCGGTTTTGCAGTACTTAGTGGGCTTCGACTAATCTATATACGATGGTCTTTGTGAGCTGAACGCTTGGAAGGCCGAAACGGTAATGTATCAGGATTGGGTACATAAAAAAAAGGTAACCGTTCAGAGCCTAAAAATGTCGATTTTGAGCGAAAAACGACGATTTAGAATGTTGCATTATGCCAAAACAGCTCATATTTACGCTAAAATGGTTAAAAGAATATAAGGGAACCGCTCTTTCAAGCTAAAAACGGCGATTTTGCCCCCTGAACGGTTACAAAAAAAGAAAACATCGAGCAACAATCTGCTACCCGATGTTTTCCGGAGGGGAGAAAAAATTTATTTTTGAACTTATTTTATTATCGGCAGCGGGACAATCGCACTTTAACCGAAAATAGGCGGTTCCGCTTCTAAAAGCCGAAATTACACTTTTGCTTATCCTTGTAAGTCTTTACGTTATAAGCAGATAATTGAAAACAGCAGCCCAAAAAGCTAAACTGGACACGAGCAAACTACATAGTTGGTGCCAAACGGGTTCACTATGGACTCCGACCAGGAACTAATTGAATTGGTAAATGAAGGCGACCCGGACGCCTTCGAAACCCTCTACTACCGGTATCGGGACTGGGTTTACCGTTTAGCCTGGCGATTTACGGGTAATCAACAGGACGCCCTGGATGTCCTCCAGGAGACCTTTATCTACCTGTTAGGTAAGTTCCCCGGCTTTAGCCTTACCGCCTCAATGACGACCTTTCTCTACCCGGTGGTCAAGCATCTTTCTCTTGCCCTCCGCAGCAAAAATCGCCGTTTTACAACCGACGAAGAAATATTGAGCGAACTACCTGCGCCAGTATCAAAAGAAACTGGACGCAGCCGTTCGGAGCTGGCTGCCGTCCTGACAGTATTGCCCGATGAGCAGCGAGAAGTGCTGCTGATGAGATTTGTCGATGATATGAGCCTGAAAGAGATAGCCACGGCCCTTAATATCCCCATAGGTACGGTTAAATCCAGAATGCACCACGCCCTGCGCACACTCCGTCACGACCGCCGCACACGAGATTATTTCCTCGAATGATTAAGAAATCTTCTTTTGGCGGAAAAAATTTCAAAAACTTTGAACTTTTCAGCCGAGTTGTTCGCTCAATATATAGGAGCTAAGATTATGACTGAAAAAAAAGGACATTTTGATGAGGATTTGGACCTGGGGGTTTCCGCTGGATTTTCAGAAGATTTAAGAACCCTTTTCAAGCCGAAGCTTTCCGTGCCGCCAGAGGTGGACAGGGCTGTTATAGACAAATCCCATCAACATTTTATTCCAAAACATTGGAGTCACCGGATTTTCCAACATGTCAGCCTTTGGCGGATTGCCGCCGCAGCGGCTGTTATTATTTTTGCCTTCAGTTTGAATCTGACACAAAAGCCCGGGCCGACTACAAGTCGCTCCGTCCTTGTTGAAGCTCAGGCTGTCGATATTGACCGGAACGGGCGTGTGGACATCCTCGATGCCTTCAAATTAGCTCGCTATGTCGAATCCGCCGACCGTACCAAAACAAACTTGTCCCCCGTATCAGGTACGGGGCAGGCTCTGCGAAAGCAGAGATGGGACATTAACGGCGACGGCCTTGTCAATCGTAAAGATGTCGATTTGGTCGCCTCCGCTGCTGTGAGTTTACCTCTGCAAAAGCAGGGGCCTGGATAGAAGGAGTCTTGTAATGAAAAAGATTATGGCAATAATTCTGACCAGCATATTCCTGATTGTTCCTGT
>JADFJC010000190.1 GCA_022566315.1 Planctomycetota bacterium | reverse complement strand
AAACTGTCATGCTGAGCGAAGCGAAGCATCTGGCCTTAGAACAGGATTTTGTCCCGTTCCGAGTGTGAGATTCTTCGCTGCGCTCAGAATGACAAGTTGCATATGCTCTTGTTAAAGCTATACTTATGTAAAAACCAGTCAAGTTGAGTAATTACGTTTCTCTTTTTAAACTTCCCCTTTCTAAATAGTTCCTGTTGCGGAAACAGTATTTGTCATTCCCGCGAAAGCGGGAATCCAGTTTTTCGCTCTGGACCCCTGCTTTCACAGGGGTGACATCGTCGATTTTCGTTTTCCGCAACAGGAACTAAACAGGTAATTTTCAATATTCTTCAAGGTGATTAAACTCGGCATTCTCAAGCCAGGTCTCAGGGCGAGAAATAAAGTCGATTATGTTCTCCAGCAGAAAATAATGTTTCTTTTCTTCATCAGCCAATTTCAGGAAAACCTCTTTCTGATATTCTTCTGTCACCTCATTAGCTTTTTCCGCGTAGAAGTCCATGCTCTTTTTTTCGATATCCCGGGCTTGTCTATAAAGTTCGGTTTGCTTGATGCCAAAATCAAAACTTTCGCCGGATTCTTTGATTTGGGCAAAGACATTCTTCGCATCAGTTAAAATCCTGGTCTCAGCAATCTGTGGTTTTTCGGTTTTTATTTTCTCTATGGCGTTGTAGTGTTTGACCTCTTCATCGGCCAGCATTGTCAAGATAGTTCTCATACCTTTATTAGCAGTCTGCTGCACTAACTGACGATAATAATCTTCGCCGTCCTTTTCCATCTGCATTGCATATTCAAATATGTTTATCACTTTCTTACCTTATTTTCTTAGGACTGCTAAAGAAATTAGGTTTCTGTAACCATTTTTCCCAACAACTTTAATAAAGAGATAATCATTACAAGTTCTTTAGTCGTTTTTCTCTGTCGTAATCTTTGAGCGCCGCGATGATCTCGTCCATATCGCCGGCCATTATTTTATCTAAGCTGTAAAGCGATAAGTTGATTCTGTGGTCGGTTACACGATTTTGCGGGTAATTATACGTTCTGATTTTTTGAGACCTGTCGCCTGAGCCAATCATCGTCTTGCGTTGCGAATCGCGCTCGGCCCTTTTTTTACTCTGATGATATTCATAAACCCTGCTTCTTAGGAGCCGCCAGGCTTTGGCACGATTCTTATGCTGGCTCTTTTCGTCCTGTATGCTGACCGTAATTCCCGTCGGGGTATGCTCGAGTTTGATGGCGCTGCTGATTTTGTTGACGTTTTGTCCACCCGGTCCGCTTGACCTGCTGACATGCTCGACGACATCATTAGGGGCTATCTGGATATCGATTTCTTCCGGCTCAGGCAGTACCGCCACCGTTGCCGCTGATGTGTGAATTCTGCCCTGCGATTCGGTCTCCGGAACACGCTGGACGCGGTGGCCGCCACCCTCATAGCCTAATTCAGACCAGACCCCGGAGCCCTTGAGGCTAAATATGACCTCACGAAAACCGTTTTTTTCTGATAGGCTAAAGTCAAGCTGTTCAACTTTCCATCTGCGATTTTCAGCGTATCTGACATACATATTGTACAAATCACGCGCGAACAGGGCTGCCTCTTCACCGCCGGTACCTGCTCGGATTTCCATTATGACCGAGCCGATGCTCATATCGTCGGCCATTACTAAAGTGTTTGTAATTTCTTTGAGCAGGGCGTTCTTTTGGCCTTCAAGCTGCTGAAGCTCTTCTTTTGCTAATTCTCTGAAGTCTTCATCGGCGGTACTGTCGGCTAATATCTGCTCGGCCTCTTCAATGCCGGCGACTGTCTTTTTGTGCCGGCGATATTTTGTAACTATTGTTTTGAGTTTGCCCTGTTCTTTGGATAGCGATATCAGCTTAGTTGGGTTGCAGGCAATCTCCGGCTCGGAAATCTGCTTTTCGATCTCGTTATAGCGTGCCTCGATTTCGTCGAGTTTTACCAGTAAACTATTTTTCTGTTCAGCCATAAATACGTATCTCGTGAATCGTCTCTCGTTCCAGGAAATTTCCTGTTCGAAATTCGATATTCCTTGCCTGTCCCGAGATATCAGTCGGGGTTCGATATTCGTATTACGCACAACGAACTACGAACAAAAAGCCCCCATCCTGATTTCTTTTTCAGAACGGGAGCCTGAATTGTAACTTGTCCCGATTTATTGGGATTGCTGTTGGTCTTTTGTGGCCTTCTTGATGTAGCTTGTGCCGTATTTCTTTTGGAACCGTTCTATTCGCCCGGCAGTATCGACATATTTCTGCTTGCCCGTATAGAACGGATGGCACATCGAGCATATCTCTGCGTGGATTTCTTTTGCCGTGCTGCTGGTCTCGAATGTATTGCCACAGCCGCAGTGAATCATCACTTTATTGTACTTTGGATGTATCTCTTTTTTCATAACTACTCAGTTCTCCGTCCCGATAAAAGCGGGACTACGAAGGATAAAAGTGCTCCAAATACCTTAAACCTGATATTTTAACAATATTAATGTATATTTCAACAGAAATTTTTTATAATTAGCGGTTCGGATATCTCAAAAGTTAAAATTAGCTGACTTGGCTCTCGAAATCTGCCTAAAAAAGCTTGCCGGTTCAAATTAAATAGTTCTACGCACATCGCCGTAAGTACTTACAAATAAAGAATTAAGGAGTTGTTGGGAAGGAGGGCCCAGGATAAATTTTCGATTCGAGAAAAAATTCTCGTTTTTCCCTTGACCTCGGCTAATAATCGTGTGTATTCTATAAGAGAAAGAATTCTCGATTAAGGAGTAAGTTAATGGCCAGACGCAAAGCAAGTACATATACTGAAGTGGAATTAGAATTCATGCACGTAGTTTGGGAATCCGGCGAGGTGGGTACAGAGGAGGTCCAGCGGGTATTGCGGCGCAGCGGCAGGGGGCTATCAGACGGGTCGGTCAGGAAAGTGCTGTCCATCCTGGTCAGAAAAGGTCATCTGACACGTCGCAAGACCGGTCGCAGCTTTTTATACAAGGCGAAGATCCCACAGAAAAAAGCTAACATAAAAATGGTTCAAGACCTTCTCAAGCGGGGCTTCCGAGGTTCTCCTTCGCTAATGATGGCGGCACTATTGGAAAGCCGCACGGTGAACAAACGCGACATGAAGCGAATCCAGCAGCTGATCGCTAAGTACGAAAGGCAAAGTGAGCAATGATCGCATTGATCTCATTGGAAACTCTTGATGCCGTCGGATTTGAGACGGTGAAAATCTTACTGTCCCTGCTCTGGCAGTCGTCGATTTTGCTTGGTGCGGTTGCTTTGCTTACCTATGCGCTGCGGTGCCGCAGGGCCTCGCTCCGGCATCAGTTGTGGGTGGCAGCCCTGTTAATAACACCGGTGCTGCCGCTGCTAAGCTGGATTGCCTCCCAGGCGGGAACGCCACAAGTGCAGATTCCGCTGGTCCCGGCTTATGCCGCACGGCGTCCACAGGCCGAAACCGGGCCGGCAGAGTTCACGCCGGCCGATATAAAGACTGCGAGGCCATCGGTGGATTCTTCGTCGACTTCGCCGCGGGGGCAGATAGATGCTGTTGGCAGTGATGCTGCCGTTCCATCGCCGCTAACTCAGTCGCCGTCTCGTGAAGAGGTTTCCACGGCAGGGTACCCATGGGCGATAGCGCTGCTGATATACCTTTGTGGTCTGGGAGTGTTTGTTTTGCTTATGGTCGCCGGCTTGCTTCGAATCGGCAAGTATATTCGTCAGGGCCGAATCATCACTGAGCCGCGAATTACTGGACTCTTCAATGCCGCCAGGCGAAAACTCGGCCACACCCGAGGCTGTGTAGTGATTGAGACCGAGGCGATTCAGATTCCGATGACTATTCGAACATTTTATCCTATAGTTGCCCTTCCGAAGGATTTCGCAAGTGTACTTAGCAATTCCGAATGGCGCACGGTAGCGTTGCACGAGGTAGCTCATATCAAGCGAAACGACCCCCTGCTGCTGAGTATTGTCTCAGTTTTACGGGCCGTTTTATTCTTTCATCCACTCGTATGGCTGGCGGCACGCGAGATTTTCACACTGTCTGAGGAAGCAACCGACGATATGGTTCTTGAGGTCGTCAACAAGCCTTTGCCTTACGCAAAGATGCTCACCCGCTTGACCGAAACCCTCAGCCGGCGAATGCTCCTAACGGAATTGGCGGTCGGTATTGTCTTTTCAAAGAGCGTGCTGCTGAGGCGAATCGAGGCAATCCTTTCCGACAGGTCGGAGCAATTGCGACAATTCTCACGTTGGACTCTGGCGATGACGCTCGCTGTGGCGTTCGGCTCTCTGTTCCTGGCGATTGCTGTACCTTTGACCTCGCCGGGTTCAACAACACCCAGACACGCGGCAGGAATGGTTCAGCGCCACCTCTGGAGCACACCGCCCAAGTCAGCCCTTGAGGGCGGGATATCGCCTGACGGTCGATACTTGTCCTATGTTGACTGGACTGCGGGCAATCTGGCCGTCCGTGATTTAACTACTGAGGCGAGCTGGCTTCTCACCAAGAACACCACATGGGAGACCCTCGACGGTTGGGCCTACAAGTCGGTCATCTCGCCCGATGGTAGGCAGATTGCCTACACGTGGTTCAACGAAAAGGGTCTCGATTTCTATGACCTGCGCATCATTGATATGGACGGAGGCAACATGCGCGTTCTGTATCATGATGCCTCGATTTTCTATATCATGCCATATGACTGGTCCCCGGACGGCAAAGACATTCTGGCATATTTTCAGGAGGCGGACAAACGCCTCGTGGACGAGAAGACCGGTGAACTTTTTGGCAAAGGCTATCTGGTCCTGGTTTCAGTGGCTGATGGCTCGGTTCAAGTTCTCAAAACCTGGTATGAACGCCGCTGGCCTAAGAGGGCCGTTTTCTCACCTGACGGCCGGTACGTCGCATACGACTTTGGGCTGAAAGAGGATCTGACCCGTCGTGATATCTTTCTGATGGATCTGGATGGGGGTGGCGAGGTTCCTCTGATTGAGCACCCCGCTGATGACCGATTGTTCGGGTGGGCGCCGGACGGCAGAAGAATTCTTTTCGCCAGCTACCGCACATCAGAGCGTAGTCTGTGGGTGATCGACATTGACCAGGGCGCTGCCCGGGGACCGCCGAGGCTGCTAAAGGAGGTATTCGTTAATGGTAGCCCGATTGGCTTCACTTCAGATGGGTCATACTACTATGGCATTTCCACGACGGCCAGCAATGTGTACCTTGCCAGGTTTGACCCCAAGGGCTTGAATTTTGAGGAACAGCCCGAGCTGGTCAGTTCGCAACACGTGGGCACCACAACTATGGGCGACTTCTCACCTGATGGCAAGTTCCTTGTGTATAAGGCCGGCAGGGCAGGGCATGGCCCCAGTCGCTGGGGACCGGCAGACTGGATGTTGGTAATCTATTCGGTCGAAACAGGGAAAGAGCGCATCCTCACCCCATCCCCGTCGTTCCTTCCGGGCACACCTATGAGTGGGCCTTGGTTCTCGCCGGACGGGCGATCATTACTCGTGTCCGGGAGCGGTCGAGACAGTGGAAAAGGCATTTAC
>JADFJC010000189.1 GCA_022566315.1 Planctomycetota bacterium | reverse complement strand
GCTGGAATTATTATAACATGTGCAAAAATCATTCAGTATATCCAAGGATGGCTGGTCTAAACTCAAAAACCCTCATTACTATGCTGGAAAACAGGTTTTGGGAATATATTGTGGTTCAATTAGCAGCAGGAGAGCATCCACCCATAACTGACCGGTTACCTTCGGGCGGAGATTTTGCTTGACATCTTAAGCCCAAAACCTTATAATTCACGATAGGTAAGATGGAGACTGAGTGATGAGTGGCAGCAAACAGGGGAAGAATGAGTCCAGCCCGCGTATCTTCTATGTCTTTTTCGCACTTGGCGAAAAATTTACACAAGGAGTGAAAGTGAAAAGGTTGATTTGCATAGCAATATTTCTACAGTTGAGCATTAGGTAACCGTTCACAGAAATTTTCTCGAAAAAACTGAAATGTTAAAATAGGCAACTTGCGCTTTTGTGCGTAGTCTGGTATTCATGGCGTTATGAAAGATAAAGACGCCATTATTGCAGAACTTACCAAACAAAACGCATTGCTTGTTGAAGAAAACAAACGGCTTCAAGAACGGATTGCTCAACTGGAAAAGAACTCTAACAATTCGTCCAAGCCGCCGTCTTCGGATATTGTCAAGCCCAGGCGAATCGTTCGCAAAGTGCGGGGCAAACGTAAACGCGGCGGCCAGCCGGGGCACAGGAAGTTTCAACGTCAATCGTTTGCTCCCGAGCAAATCGATCAAGTCATCGAATACGAACTTCGTGACAGGGACGCTCGTGGACTTGTGCCGCTGGACGAATGGAAAATCGTTCAACAGGTGAATCTTCCGGAAAAGATGTACACTGTCACTGAACATCGTGCCCGCAAATACCGGAATCCGAAGACCGGGAAAATTCACATCGCCCCCATGCCGGATGCCATTGCCAAAGGCGGCCTGCTGGGAGCGGATATGACCGCGGCGATTGCCTTTCTTAAAGGCGGCTGCCATATGTCCTATTCCACGATTCAGCAGTTCTTCAAAGAATTGATGCAGCTTGATCTGTCGCGCGGGGTGCTCTGCAAAGCGACACTGAAAGTGTCGCAGTCCCTGCAACCTGCTTATGAGCGGTTGGCCGAGCGTCTGCCTCACGAACCACACCTTGGCATCGACGAGACCGGCCATAAAGACAACGGCAAGCTTCACTGGACGTGGTGTTTTCAAACACCGCAATACAGCATGTTTCATATTGACGCCTCTCGCGGCAGCGGCGTACTGGAAACGGTCCTGGGCCAGGACTTTGCAGGCGTTATCTGTGCTGATTACTGGGGAGCGTACCGTAAGTACGCCCGGCTGTTTGACGTCCGGATGCAGTATTGCCTGGCCCACCTGATCCGGGATGTACGATTCCTGGCCGAACACATTACTCAACAACTGGCATGCTGGGGAAAGGAATTGCTGGATTGGTTGAAAAAACTTTTTTGTACATTGCATCGCAGCGACAAGTTGACGGCTAAGGGCTTTGCTCGAAACATGAAGCACATCAAGCAGGGTTTTTTGAAAAGAATGCGAAGACCGCCGAACCATCCGTTGGCCAGGAAACTGGCTAAACGGTTCAGGGGCAAGGCTGCGGATGATTACTTCCGTTTTCTGGCCGACCCGGAAGTGGAGCCGACCAATAATGGCACAGAGCGGCAGATTCGTCATACTGTGATCGACCGGCGTATTACGCAAGGCACACGCGGACAGGCCGGCATGCGCTTGTGCGAACGCATTTGGACAACTATTGCCACCTGCAAAAAACAAAACCGAAATGTGTTCGACTTTATTCATCAATCAATCGTTGCACACTGGACACATCAATGCTACCCTGAATTGCTGTGAACGGTTACTGTTTTTTTGTAAGCGTTCACCCAATTTCGGGAAACAGAGGTAAACTTTAGAGAAACGTTGTCTTTGTCCGATAATAGTTTTATGGACAAAGACGCGTATATAAAGCAGCTGGAAACGGAAAACGTAGAATTGAAAAAGCGTATTGAGGAACTTGAACGGCTTTTGGGAATTAATTCGAAGAATTCGTCCAAGCCGCCATCGTCTGATCTGCCCGGAATGTTCGTCGCATTGCCAAAACGTCGGCGTAAAAAACGCGGTGCAAGGAAGGGGCACCATCCACACCTGCGAGAGCTTTTGCCTCAGGAGTTTGTCAAAAAACATTTTTATCTCAAGCCCGAAATGTGTACATGCGGCAGCACAAATCTGGAAGAAACCTATGAAGAACCATTGCGTCATCAGATTGTCGATATGCCGCCCATAAGGCCGCAAGCAACCGAATATGTTCAGCACATGTTTCGATGCAAAGACTGCGGATCGCTCGTTTACCAACCTTTGCCCGATGCTGTCAGGCGTCAGCACTTCGGCGCCGGCGTACTGGCTATGGTAGCGATTCTGACCGGCAGACTCAACACAAGCAAGCGTAAGGCTCTGGCGATGATGACAGAGGTTTTTTCTATACCGATGAGTCTTGGCGGTCTTAGTAATTGCGAGGGCCAGGTGACTGATATACTGAAACAACCGCACAATGAAGCGTCTGAGCACACCAGAGAACAGGTTATAGCCAATGCTGATGAAACCGGATGGCCAAGAGGTAACCGGCAAAAGGGCTGGCTGTGGGTTTTTTGTTGTAACACAGCGGCTTTTTTTATGGTTCATGCCAATCGCAATCAGCAAGCGGCTCGTAAACTGATAGGTGATTTTAAAGGTAAGCTGATAACAGACCGTTATAACGCCTACAATTTTTACAACTTGATTCGCCAGATATGCTGGGCCCATTTGAAACGAGATTTTAAGGCAATCAGTGAGGCCAAGGGTACACTTGGCAAAATAGGCGATGAGCTTCATTGTTTGGCAAGGAAGATATTGAAGTTGCGAAAGCGAGTTCGTGACGGCACGCTGCAATGGGAAACATTTCAACGCAGAATGCCCAAACTTCAAAAGCGTGTTGAATCGCTGTTGAAAAAGGGTTCGCATTTTGACGGCAAACTGGGAGGTAAGTGCCGTGAGGTTCTTAAGCACAAGAAGTATTTGTGGACATTTATGCGAGACCAAAGAGTAGAGCCTACCAACAACTTCGCCGAACGGATTGTTCGTCAGGCCGTACTGTGGCGTAAGAGCAGTTTCGGCACACAGAGCGAACGTGGTGCGCGGTATGTGGAGCGTGTCTTGACCGTGTGTGCGACCTGCCAGTTGCAGGGGCGAAGTGTTATCGAGTATTTGCGTAATGTGTGCCATTGTCATTTAAACGGTCTTCCCGTTCCATCATTAATAAAATCGGCAGACGATTTAGCCAATTCTGCCTGAACGCTTACGTTTTGAGTATATTGGCTAACGCGGTTCGAACTACAAATTCCGAGGGGGTATTTGTTGAAACGGTTCTCAGCCAGCAGTTGGCTTTCGCCTTTACTTCTGCGGGGAATTGTTTTGCGATCAGTTGCAGCATGCCCAATACGAGTAGTTGAACATTCACAAACTTTTCGATGGCTGCCAGAGTGTTATTTGTTCGCATCGGGTTGGTCGAATTTTGTTTCTGATCTTTGTTCTTCTTTGGTTTACGAGAGGCCCGGCTGAGATAGTGTGACCAGAAGTGATAAGCCATCGCACCGAGCGTATTTTTAAGCGTGTCAAACATTGTTTCAATGGTCACTCGCCGACAATAAAGTTGTATGGCTGTTACCGGATTGAGGTTAAGGTCGGAGGTGATTAAAATAATTCGGCCGCGAGATGTTTCGACCAGAATGAAACGCAGTATTCCTTTGACGGGTCTCCAGAGTAAATCGAGTACGAGATAACGGATGTTTTCATTTTTGCCGTAGATGTCAGCTTCGATTGTCTGGAAGGTATAACATTTGGCTTTTGAATCAAAGAGCGACATTAACTTTAATTTTTTGCCGTATTCTCTGGGGCGTCCTCTTTGGTGTTTTTTCTTTTTCGGTGGTTTTCTGTAAGCCACTACATTTTTCTTTGCCCGTGTCAGAATATGAACAAAGTTGCCGGCACCATTAAGTTGTTCAGCGGCAGCTAAGAATACCGGCCCGACAGCAAAATACGCATCAAGCACCAGATAAGCTTCACCTTTCATAGCTATCGCTGTCCGCCTGGCCATTTCAACAATTTGGACGGTTTTCGGCAGATGCCGTTTTTCATCAGAATCCGCCAAAAGCGTCAATCCCTCCTGTATATTGGCCCAAAGCGGCACAGCAAAGTATTTATCACAAGCCTGCATAAGTATTCCGATACACCCCCAATGATGGCCCCGAAAGTATGAAGGCTTGCTGCCGGTTTCTGAATCCTGATGCAAGGTTGTTACAGCTGGCATTTTACGCCCATCTTTCGGCGTCTTGGTATGGTCTCCAACGAGAACCAGACGATTGTTGATACGATACGCAACATCTTTTTTAACGAGCCACTGCCACCAAATTGACATAATCCCCTCTACACTCCACGCGGTCGAATGGAAAAGATGTAACAGGCAGGTATAGTTTTTCGGCGATAGAGTCAGGGCACGAACAATTGAACTGACGCCGAAGTTATCGGTTCGCAAAATGAATCCAGCAAATACCACAACAAACCAGCAATAGGTCGCCCGCCTTGAAAATGCAGGCCTCATGAATACCAAAAACCGTTTAAGTTCTTCCAGCATCTCAGAATCCTTTCCGAAAAATAATTATTTTTTCACTTGACATTCCATTGCCTTTACGCTATGCTATATAGCATAGCCATATAGTATGAAAAGTCAAGTGGAATAAATGAGGAAAGGACAAAAAATGGACACAAAAGAACTGACAAAAATGAAACGGCGGGTCAGGACACTTCAAAACCAACTGGGCAAGTTAGGCCCTGTGATGCGGGGCAGTGTTGTGATCATAGGAACACGTAACAAGCAGCCATACTTCTCGCTCAATAAGAACAAGAAAACACGCTTGATTTACCTGGGAAAAAAGAGGGAAGATAAAGCCACAGAATACTCTCAAAACTACAAAAAACTTCTTGAGATTGTTGAGGAAATGACTATTATAAATATGACACTGCTAAAAGAAAATGCCTGCCTATAACACGAAATAAGGCCGCAAGAACTTATGACTGTCGAGCAAGCAAGAGGCTCGAAAGAATTCCGTTTCTTGAGGAATTAGCCGGGGCAATTCAAAAGTTTTCAGGTTGCCAGGCGGTGGGAATTCGCATTCTGGATGAAAATGGCAACATACCCTATGAAGCTTGTACCGGCTTTTCGAAACGGTTTTATGAATCGGAATCTCCTCTTTCTATTGAAAATGACAAGTGCATGTGCATCAATGTTGTTAAGGGAGACACTGATTCAACGCTGAGATTTTACACTCAATTCGGTTCCTTTTATATGAATGGAACAACAAGGTTTCTGGCCACGGTTTCAGAGGAGGAAAAAGGACAGACACGTAATAAGTGTAACGAAGAAGGATACGAAAGCGTTGCCCTTGTTCCTATCCGAAATGGGGAGGCATTTCTTGGTTTAATTCATCTTGCTGACACTAATGGAAAAATGGTGCCTGTAGAGTATATTGACTTAATAGAAAGAGAAGGAATGTTAATA
>JADFJC010000188.1 GCA_022566315.1 Planctomycetota bacterium | reverse complement strand
TCTGACGAGAAGCCTCTACAAATCAACCCTTTTTATGCAAAACAAACCCAATCTTGTCCGCCGTAGGCGGATTGCAAACTCAGTTTATACAAAGGATTATGAAGAAAAATGGCAGCGGAGAGTCCGAAAAAACAAACCCAATTCAAACCCAAACAAACCCAATCTCCGAAAGGCCAAAATGAATATAAACTCAATTATAACAAAGGATTACAGAAAAAACGACGCTTTCGCAGTCCGAAAAAACAAACCCAATTCAAAGCCAATTTCCGAAAAGCCCAAAATGAACGTAAACTTGTATGTTATAAAGGATTATGAGAATGAAACCGCCTTCAGGCTCCAAAAAAACAAACCCAATTCAAAGCCAATTTTAAAAATTTCAATTCTCAACTATGTTAATCTACGCAAACTTTTCCCACCCAACTCGTTTTTGTTCTTAATGTTTAACGCAGCATTTCAACGACTATCTTTGCGACCTCCCGGCGAGCTTTTTTCTCAGCTAACGGCTCGGCTAATTTAATCAGTTCGCCGCTGATTTGAGTAAGCCTGTCTTTATTTTCTAAAAGCCGCTCGATGCTTTCGGCAATCGGCTCAATCGAGCTAAAATACGGCATAAATTCCGGCACTAATTCCTTCCCAGCTAAGATATTCACCAAAGACAGGTACTTCGTTTTTATCAGCCACCGCCCAAGCAGATGCCATAGAATTCTGCTGGATTGATACATTATCACCATCGGACAGCCAGCCGCCGTTACCTCCAGAGTAGCACTGCCGCTGGCCACAATAGCAAAATCAACAGCGTTGGCAGTGTCGCTAACTGAACCGATGGTGTATTGACACTCAAAGCCGGGGATTTGTGTTTTTCTAAGCAGTTGTTCTCGCTCGGCATCTACAGCTACGGTAACAAAGCTTGCTGCCGGGTATTTATCCTTTAAGCGCAGCGCTATCTGCTGCATGGCTCCCCAGAGCGAGTCAATCTCAGCGGTTCGCGAGCCGGGCATAATAGCGAATTTGGCATTTTTTGGCTCAAAATCGGTGTATTTTTTGTGATTGGCTAAATCAATCTCCAACTCATCGAAGAGCGGATTGCCCACAAAAACCACATCCATACCTCTTTGGCTGAACCAGTCCTGCTCGAAGGGCAGTATGCAGCAGAGCTTATCACAGCATTTGCGAAGCTTGTGGATTCGCCAGCCCCCCCAGGCCCAAAGCTGCGGAGCAACGTAGAAAAGAGTTTTCGTGCCTGCTTTTTTGGCGGCTTTTGCGATGTGAAAGTTGAAGGCGGGAGAATCACAGACGATAACCAAATCGACTTTACTGGTCTTCAGGAAACCGGTTAATCGCTTTATCAACTTGTAATAACGGCCGACATGGCTGAAGGCCTTGTATATCATTACGGCCCTGCCGACGATGGATTCCAACAATTCGCAGCCGACCTCAGCCATTTTCGGACCGCCTACGCCGACAAATTCAATGTCAAAACCAGTTTCTTGCAAAGCAGTTATCAGGCCTGCGCAGTGGGCGTCGGCGCTTGGCTCGGCGGCACTGATAAAGATACGATACTTTTTGTTTTTGTCCGGCATAGGCGTATTTGTTAACAAGATTTGGGGAAAACATCAACGAGAAATTAATTCGTATTGCGTATTTGGTATGTCATATTACGTTTCTCGTATCTTGTATCTCGTATCTCGAAAGCCACGTTGCATAACGCAGAGTTAGTGGATAAAATAGATTGACGCCACGGTGAAGACAGAAGACAGAAAACAGAAGACAGAGGACAGAAGACGGGTGGTGAGTGGTTAATGGGCATGCTTGAATTTATTACAAACAGAGACATATACGAAAAAGTGATTTGCGGGCGAATCGGAAAAGCCCGCAAGTTCGTCTGGATAGCAACATCCGACTTAAAAGACCTCTATGTGACAAAGGCCGGCAGGATGGTGCCGTTTCTTGAGATTTTGTCCGACCTGGTCAAAAAACATATCGAAATAAGACTACTGCACGCCAAAGAGCCCGGGCCGGCTTTTCGAAAGGATTTCGATAAGTATCCGAATCTGATAAAGGGAATGGAACGAATTTTATGTCCGAGAGTTCACCTTAAAGCCGTGGTAATTGACGGCAGTTTCGCTTACACCGGCAGTGCCAATCTTACCGGTGCCGGGATGGGGGCCAAGAGTGAACACAAAAGAAATTTCGAGGCCGGCATTATCACCGATGACAAAAAGATAGTCGGTAAAGTTATGGAGCAGTTTGACAATATATGGAGGGGGACTCACTGCAGAGCATGCAGGCGGAAGAAATTTTGCGCAGACTATAAAGACATTCTACTTTGATGGAAATTCCTGTTTTTGGTATTATGTGATTTAAAAAGTGATTTCTCACATCAATCAAAACGGCCAGGTTCGTTGTCCATTAGGTTTTTTCCCTGAAATTCCACGCCATAACTTAGCGGCAATCTTATGGCGGGAGCAGAAAATTAAGACGTAGAGTGGATGACCTTTAAATGATATTCGCTCATATTCAAACTCTGTGTACCCTAACTGTTTTTTGAGTTGATCTACATACAGGTTTCGCAGAACCTCTGCGCGGCGTTGGGTAGGGGCTTCATTTAACAGAGAACGCCAATTTGTACCTGGGCCTAAACAACGATCGAGGTTTGAATCTGGATTATCCAAATAGTTATGTTCCCAGTTTCTCAGAGCATCAATGTGATCGGGAAAGAAGATGATGAGATCTGCCCGTATATTTGATAACACTCTTAAGGTTTCATAGTCAAGATGTAGTCCGTATGGGTCAAGAAAAGCAAGTGATAGGGTTCTCTGCGGTATCTCTTCGACAATCTCATGAATCTTTTTATTTGCATCGCCGTAAAGGATTTGTGAATCTGGCTTAATTTGATCGACACGAGATTTGAGAGCATTATACGTGCGCTTATTTTTTTCACACAGATGTAATCTATCAAATGGGTGAGGAGCTTTGGCGGCTATCATAGGCGAACCCCAATCAAGCTTTTGGGAGCTCTTCAATTTCTCAATTCCTGCACCAGCAAAAAGGTCGATATAGTGCAAGCCCCGCCATTTTTTATTTTTCATAGATGTAGTGAAAGCGTCAATATACCGCATAAGGAAGTAGTGCTTATCACGCGACCATTCTCCTACTGTTGGAATGTATAGATCATCATCTTTAGGTGATGATAGCTCAAACATAGCTCAATTCCAGTAATTTTGTAGTTCGTGGCATATCGTCCCACGTACGACCGTCCAGTTTCCGCCCGTTTTTTTTCTTGTTTATGCCGCCCCATTGTTTGAAGAAGAAGGAAACATCAGCATTAAGACATTGATCGCGGATATCAATAGGCCATTGGGGTTTCATTGGTCTTGCTCTGGGGCCGGATTCACCGCCAACTATAACCCAATCGATGCCTTCGAGGTCAATATCGGGAATCGGGCCTAAGAGCGGCTCAAAAGAAATAAATTTTATCGCAGCGGGAGTTTGCCGAAGGTCGTCTATGCGGAAGCTGCAATCGACATTCTCGACGGTAACTCCCATCCACACGTTTTCCGGCCAAGTGAGCCTGGAGCTTAGTTTCAGCAAACGGCCAGAACGCTTCGTTAATATCTGAAATCGGTGATGAGATGCCCGGCGCATAACGTCAAAAACTTTCGAGATGAAATCAAAGGAAATATTTTTGTGAAAAAGGTCGCTCATAGAATTGACAAAAATTGTACGGGGCTTCTTCCAGCGTAAAGGTATTTCAAGGGCATGGTGATGAAGCGTTACGCGGAAACCATTGGCGTAATTGGGGCTGCCCGCAGCCCTTAAACGTAAAGCCATACGTTCCGCATAGCAGTTCTTGCAGCCTGCGCTTATTTTCGTACAGCCGGTAACCGGGTTCCAAGTGGATTCTGTCCATTCGATTTTTGATTTCTGGGCCATTTAGCCTCCACAACAAAGTCCATCATAGAAGAAAGATAACACCCAAAAGGGGAAAATCAAGAGATTTATGAACTTACAGCCCCGTTCAGAAGCCAAAGTTAAGTATTTGAGATTGTCACCGGATTAGCGGGGGTTTATACTTTCCGATATGTTGAAGAAGGTATTAACTTTTTATACGAAGTATTTTGCGATGTGGGTGATTGCGTTTTGGATGGTGGCGTATCTGGTTCCAAAGCCCTTTGTGGCGTTTATCGAATAATGAATAACTCCGCAGTCCTAAGGACTCCGCCGTAAGGCGTCCCCAAGCGGACTTACGGAGGACACCTGACGGTGGAACAGAGAATTGAGAAGTAGTCTGGTCAGAGCGAAAAATGTTATGATTGGTGTTGTATTTTGTCGATAAAACGCTATAATATTCCGATTATTGTTTCGGAACTTTAGTGGGCAGTCTTGTTTGGCTGCCTTTAAGTTTGTATGTAATAAAGATTTTGAGGAGCTTTAAGGTATGGGTTGTAATCTGGCGATTGCGGGGGTAACCGGCGCGGTTGGGCAGGAATTTCTGCAAATCCTGGAAGAGCGGGATTTCCCGTTCGATTCTTTGAAAATGTTAGCGAGCAGCCGGTCGGCCGGCAAGAAAATTAAATTCAAAGGCAAAGAATACATCGTTGAAAAATTGACGAAAAAAAGCTTTGGCCGCGTCGATGTTGCATTGTTCAGTGCCGGGGCAGCACGAAGTAAAGAATTTGCGCCCGCTGCGGTCGAGGCCGGTACGGTCGTTGTTGATAACTCCTCGGCGTTCAGAATGGACCCGGATGTCCCGCTGGTTATACCTGAAATAAATCCACAAAAAATCGCAGAGAATAAAGGCATAATCGCCAATCCGAACTGCTCGACAATTATCGGTATCGTGCCGGTCTGGCCATTGCATAAGGCCAATCCTGTCAAACGAATGGTCGTGAGCACGTACCAGGCGGCCAGCGGAGCGGGGACGTTGGCGATGCTCGAATTGGAAAGTCAAACGCGTGAGATTCTGGACGGGAAAGAGCCGACCTGTAAGGCCTTCCCGTATCAAATAGCGTTTAACGTATTCAGCCATAATTCGGCGATCGGGCCGAACGGATACAATCAGGAAGAGATGAAGATGGTCAACGAGACCAGGAAGATTTTTGACTGCGCTGATATTGCGATTACCTGTACGTGTATTCGTATCCCGGTATTCCGTGCGCACTGTGAGAGTATCAATCTTGAGTTCACCGAGGCGATTACGCCGGACCAGGTCAGGGACCTTTTGAGCACGGCGCCGGGCGTATCAGTGCTGGACGACCGTAAAAACAACCGGTTCCCAATGCCAATTGACGCCTCCGGCAAAGATGATATCCTGGTTGGCCGAATCCGGCAGGATGAGTCTGTGCCTGAGAACCGCGGCATCAATATTTGGGTCGCCGGGGACCAGTTGCGAAAAGGCGCAGCTCTAAACGCTGTCCAGATTGCGGAAAAGTTGGTATAAGGACTTGTAAATAAATTATCTTCCGTTTTTGGCTGGCTGCGGCTTCGGCTGGCGGCCTCAGCAAAACTCGGACTACCAACCAGTAGGCCTGCGTTTTGCTTCCTTGCCAGCCTTGTCCTCGCTGGAGCCAAAACGAAACCTAATTTCTTTAC
>JADFJC010000073.1 GCA_022566315.1 Planctomycetota bacterium | reverse complement strand
GGCTGCGGCTTCGGCTGGCGGCCTCAGCAAAACTCGGACTACCAACCAGTAGGCCTGCGTTTTGCTTCCTTGCCAGCCTTGTCCTCGCTGGAGCCAAAACGAAACCTAATTTCTTTACCAGTCCTAATCGATAATAATGGCCGTTCGCAATATAAAACTGACAATTGCCTACGACGGTAGCGAATATCACGGTTGGCAAATTCAGCCGGGACTAAGAACCATCCAGGGCGTGATTACCGAGGCAATCCAGGACCTGCTCGGCTCTGAGGTCAGACTGTTCGGGGCAAGCAGAACCGATGCAGGTGTAAGCGCTCTGGGGCAGGTCGGGCTTATTCAAATCGATTCGCCAATACCAACGGAGAATCTGGCCAAGGCAATTACGGACCGGCTGCCGGCTGATATTGCAGTTACCGAAGCGGTGGATGTCCCGGAAGGTTTTGACCTAATGGGCGCGGTAACGAACAAATTGTACCGCTATACGATTTTTACAGGGCCGGTACGGCCGGTCCTGCAAATCAGACACTGCTGGCATCTGCCCACAAAACTCGACACTACAGCTATGGCTGAAGCGGCACAACTTCTGGTCGGCAAAAAAGATTTTAAATCCTTCGCATCAGCAGCAGATAAAAGAGAGAACACAGTGCGGACAATCTTTCGCTGTGACATTATAAATAATGAAGAGGGAGAAAAAGAGTGGGTATATGTTGATGTGGAAGGGGACGGCTTTTTATATAATATGGTCAGAAATATCGTCGGTACCCTGGTCGAAGCGGGCGTAGGCAGATGGAAGCCCGAAAAGATAAACAAAATTCTCGAAGCAAAAGACCGGACCACAGCAGGACCACTCGCCCCACCTGGCGGATTGTGCCTGATGTGGATTAAATACGCCTGAAGCGTATGTAGGGGACATATTGAAAATTGTTCATATCATAACGAGGTTAATACTCGGTGGGGCGCAGGAAAATACACTTATAACCTGTAAACTCTTGGCACAGCGAGGGCACGATGTTACGCTCATCACCGGCCCGGCCATAGGGCCCGAAGGTGAGCTTTTCGAGCAAACAAAGGGACAGGATTACAAAGTAATAACGGTCAACAAACTCGTCCGTGCTATTTGTCCTTTGAACGATACTTTAAGTTATTTCCAAATCAAGAAACTTCTGCGGCAGTTACAGCCGGACATTGTCCACACCCACTCAGCAAAGGCGGGGATATTAGGCAGATTTGCCGCTCACAGTCTCAAACGAGCCACGAAGATAGTGCACACAATACACGGACTGGCCTTCCATCAGTATCAAAGCCAATGGCTGAATAAATTTTATATTGCTATCGAAAAATCCGCAGCAAAACGGACGGACTTTTTTATCAGCGTCGCTAACGCGATGACCGCACAGGCAATCGCTGCTGGTATCGGCAGGCCCGAACAGTTTGTTACCGCTTATTCGGCTATCGAAGAAGATGACTTCTTAAAGCCAATCTCAGAAGAGCGTAAAAGAGATTTTCGCCGAAAGTATGGAATCGACGAAGATGCGATTGTGCTCGTAACCATTGCGCGGTTGTTTATGCTCAAGGGACACGAATATATTATCGAATCAGCCAAGCAGCTTTCGAGGCAATATGACAAGTGCATCTGGCTGTTTGTCGGAGATGGAAATCTTTCCGACCATTTTAAGCAACAGGTTCGCCAATTGGGATTAGCTGATAGAATCAAGTTCACCGGCCTATTACCGCCGGGCGAAATCCCTCTCGCCATACAATCGTCGGACATCCTTGTCCACTGCTCGCTGCGGGAGGGACTTGCGCGTACTCTGCCACAGGCAATGCTCTGCAGCAGGCCGGCTGTCTCTTTCGATGTTGATGGTGCAAGAGAAGTTGTGAACGAAAACACCGGCCGCCTGATTGAGCCGAAAAACATCGAGCAATTAACAAAAGCCTGTGCGGAATTGATAGAAGATGAGGGCTTAAGAAAGAAGCTCGGCGAAAACGGAAGGGAATCAGTAAAAGAAAAGTTCGCACCGGAAACGATGGTCGATACTATCGAGGCGGTGTATCGAAAACTGTTAAAGCAAAATAAGAGCGTAAGTGCATAAGAGTACTTGCGAATGTTGGATTAGGAAAAAACACTATGAAAAGTTATAGAAAAGAGCTCTGGTTTAATTCGAAAAGCAGACGTGAATACATTAATATCACGCCGCAGGTTGAGCAATGCCTGGAAGAAAGCGGTATCAAAGAAGGCTTCGTGCTGTGCAACGCAATGCACATCACGGCCAGTGTGTTTATCAATGACGATGAAGCCGGGCTTCATCATGACTTCGAGGTTTGGCTGGAAGGATTGGCGCCGGAAAAGCCCTACTCGCAGTATCGTCATAACGGTTTTGAGGACAACGCCGACGCTCATCTCAAACGCAGTATAATGGGCAGAGAAGTGGTCGTAGCCGTTACCGGCGGCAGACTCGATTTCGGGCCTTGGGAGCAGATATTCTACGGCGAATTCGACGGCAAAAGAAAAAAGAGAGTCTTAGTGAAAATCATCGGCGAATAGGTTCGTGACGTAGTGGAACTGGTATTTTTCTTAATTGAGGTGGTTGTAATATCGCTATCGGGCGTTATGGCGCCGGGGCCGGTAACGGCTGCGGCGATTGGGATGGGGGCACGCTCGCGATACGCCGGTGCTCTTATCGCCGTCGGGCACGGCGTCGTCGAATTTCCGCTGATGATTTTGATTGTGTTAGGTGCGGGCAGAATATTGAAACTGCCTGCTGCGCAAATTGTAATCGGCCTGGCTGGTGGAGCGTTTCTGCTGATAATGGCAATTCAAATGCTGAAGAGTTTGCGCTCGGCAGAAAAACAACAAGCCCAAGTTACCAAAAGTGCACCTGTGCTGGCAGGGATAATACTGTCGGCAGGCAATCCTTATTTTCTGCTCTGGTGGGCGACCATCGGATTAGCTCTTGCAACCACTGCTACCGGAATTGGGATATGGGCCTTTGTGTTATTCGCAATCGTTCACTGGCTATGCGACCTTGTTTGGCTGAGCGCATTGTCCTGGGCGAGTTTCAAAGGCTCGGTGTTGCTTGGGCCGCGAGGAATGCGAATAGTGCTGATGATTTGCTCAGCGGCACTGTTTGTCTTCGGCCTGTTTTTTGTTTATAATGCCGGTAGTATCTTGATTAGGTTTATACTAACAAAGAACTAATCATATTTATCAGAGGATGTAAAATGTTCAAAGAAAAATTGCTCGTATTGTTACTGGTACTGTGCGTTGCGCTGCCTGGTTGTTCTGGAAGCGTTATGCCAGAGCGGGTTGGGCAGTGGCGCGTCGAAGTCGGTCCACCTGGTAACGAGTTTTATAAAGCGCCCGAAAAGGGGCCGCCCCCGTCTGAGGCCGTGCTGCGGTGGGCCAGGATCTTTGCACCACACGCTAAGGTAACGAAGTGGAAGCTTGAGAGCAACGGCTACCAAATTGATAGCGAAACGGGCAATGAAGAGTATAAGTTTTATGTAACGCCCGAGGGCAAGTTGCTTGGGTTTAAATACGAAAACAATGCTACCGGTGTGGAAGAACAAGCCGATGAACTCGTCCTGCGAGGCACTAAGAAAAGTATTGCCGTCAGTGCGGTGCCTAATGCTGCGCTGGAGACCCTCGCCAGGGCTATGCCAAATGCTAAGCCGAGCAAGGCCTGGACCGCGGATACCATTGTGGGGAAACGGTATGTGATTCTGGTAGGTAAAACGGCCTTTTATGCCCGGCCGGATGGACAGATTCGTACGGGGGGTCTGGTCAGCATAGGTGCGCTCGATGAGATTGACCCTGCCGACAGGCAAAAGGATAAAACGTCGGCCAGCGACCCGAAAAAATTCAGTGCCGAGTTAGAGGCATTGTTAGGCCAATACCGGCAGCGCTTCAACTTCACAAATCAAATAAAGAGGCTTGGCAGGCGGCCCAAAAACGCTGACGGCAGCTTTCGCTATGTGGTGATGGGGGACAGCCGTTCGCAGTGGGATCTGTGGTCGAATATAGTTAAGCATATTGATGGTCTCGAGCCGAAGCCGGCCTTCGTAATTAATACCGGTGACGTGGTGCCGAAAGGATATGCAAAGGAGTATTCTCGGTACTACGTCCCGCCGCTGCTGAAGACGGACATCCCTTTCCTGATCGCGATTGGCAATCACGATGATGGCTCTGACAGCATGGCTCAGGAATACCGGTATCTGTTTGGCGCCAAGGCATTGAACTATTATTTCGACTACGGCAAGGCGCGGCACGTTTTTATCGATAACGTTACAAAGGTGCAGCCTTATGGGCAAACGTTGAAGTGGCTCGATGAAACCTTAGCAGATACGCCGGAAGGTTATCGCAAGTATGTGTTTGCGCACAAACCTCCCTCGACGATTGAGAAATGGGCGTATCATGCGTGGGATGACTCTAATTCGCGAACATTTACGGGTTTGATGACCAAACACGAGGTCGATGAGGTCTATCATGGGCACATCCATGCATATTCGACCGCGACCTTTGGCGGCATTAACTACACCTTGACCGGCGGTGGCGGCGCTGGGTTGCACAACCGGTACGGGCCTCTTGGCAACGTTCACCACTACATCATCTGCGACGTTATGGCCGATGGCACGGTTAAACAACAGGTTGTGCGGTTCTACAAAACCGCAAAGATTTTGTTTAGGTGATTTTCACTATATTAATCGACGTTGAGAATTTGTTTTAGGCTGCATTGAGCCAGCATGCTTCGCTGGGATTGATTTATTTGCTCAAGTATCTGCGACTGGTCGGTTGTAGATTGTGCAAAGCCAGCCGCAGCTATGGCTTCGGCGATGTCCGACAACCTGATATTTTCCGGGTCTTTTGCAGGCAGGAAACCCACCTTCGGCTCGGAAGTCTTGGCTATCAGTCCGCTGTTGACAAGATGACCGAGAATTTTGTCTCCGAACTCAGGTGGAATATCTAATTTGCTGCATATAACCTCGGGCGGGACCGGAGCCTGATTCTTCATGAAAGCAACGGCAATCTCTCTGACGATGTTGATGGCAGTAAGGTCGTTGGCTATGAAATACTCCTCGGTTTGTTTGGTACCGGCAATCTCAGCGGCGTCAAGACTCCTGAGGTGCTGAGTGGTAAATGTCAACTGCAGGCCGAACAGCACTGTGAGCCAGGTAATATAAATCCAGAGCACCGTCATTGGAACCAGAGCCATTACACCATAAACCGTGCTGTACAGCTTTAACTCCGTTACACTGTATCCAAAGATACTTTTTGCTGCTATCCAAACCAAGGCCGCTACCGCAGCACCCCATATCGCGGCCTTTGCCTGAACCTTTGTATTCGGCAAAACGAAGTACAGAAAGAAAAACGCCACAATCGCGACAATATAAGAGACCACCATTGGGGCAATGTAGGTCAAAAGTGTTTTTTGTAACTGTGCCAAAGTAGCATATTGAGCGCTGGCATACACGCCCAGGCCGAGCAGCAGCGGCCCAAGGGTCAGTATGGCCCAATAGTTGATTATTCGGTTCAGAAAATTCCTGCCCCTCGGAACGTGCCAAATATTGTTGAAGGTTCTTTCTACTGTTGACAGCAGAGCCAGGGCCGCCCAAATGACAATTACCACGCTAAATATTGTGATGGAGCCTTTGTTTACGCCGGTGAAGAATTTGCCGACTATTTCATCGAGATGCTCTGTAAGGGTTACAGTTTCCTGGGTGTCTTCTGTATCGGGAGCAAGGCTCTCGAAAGCTGAAAAATTAGCCTGGTCGTAAACGAATTTTTTTACCTTTTCGCCAATATCACTATAGGCGGGAAACAACTGGAATATCAAAAGCGTTACGATAGCCAACGGCACAATTCCGAAGACTGTGTGATACGACAGAGCAGCGGCCTGGCGACCTGCATTGTTTTTCTTCAGCAGTCTGATACAATGAGACCACAGCTTAATCTGAAAGACCGCAAATCGACCGGCTTTACCAAGCTGTGCGGTAGGTGTGGATAAAAGCTCCTTGAGCGCTAACATCTCTATACCCTTTCAATTCCAGGTTATATCGGCCAATTCAGGTGAAACCTGTGGTAAAATGGCGAGCTAAATAGAGAATCTTTGCCGGCCAGTTGTGATTGCCGGCAACAAAACCAAGCCAGTTTGCGTTACTTGAATAACCCTTCGAGGCCTTTTCGCAACTGGTCCTCAAATTGTTTCTTTAATAGGTCTTCGAACAGTCTGCCAATATCAAGTTCAGGCTTGTCGATAGTGCCCTTGAGCGGCACCTTGATTCTTTGGCCGATGCTTTCCTGGCCGAGCCTCACTGTTCTGCCCATGGCGGTATAGGGCAAAGTTATCGTCATATCCAAACTCTTATCCAGGCCGATAATGCCTTTGAAATTGACCGGATTGTCGCCGATTTCCACTTGCATATCATCGTATCTGAGAAATCCGTCTCGTAAAATGAACTTCGTCGGACGGATAGTAATAACCGCACCCCGGGCGCTGGTGCCTCCTGCTGAAAAAATCGTGCTGAGCAAACCCGAGGTCTGCAAGCGCACTTGGTCCATTGAAATCGTGCCAACAACTTCAATTTGATTTGGGGCGGCGGCGCTAAGCGGTATAATGAGCTGTTCGCAGCTAAAATTAGCAATGCCACTGACATTGACGGCATCTGCGAAAATTGGATTGAGATACATCAAAAGCTTTCCAGTCGTCTGGTCGTTGATTTTGATATTCTTCATTAGTTGCATCGGTTCGGCTATTTTGAATTGTGCAGGCTTTTGTCTAAAATCCACCTGGCCGGCAAAGTTGAATTGGCCTTCGTTGACAGTCGTCACAAAGGGTGCAATTTTCAGCAGGCCATTCTGGACTTTAATATCCACCTCGGTGGGGCCGAAATTCAGTCCCATATAGCCGGCACGTTCAAAGCCTAATTTGGCGCTGGCGGTGAGATTGGCCATGAGTTTGTCCGTTTGTCCGGTCGGATATTCGCTGAAGAAACTGACAACGTCTTTTCTTTTGCCCTGGAGTGTTAAACCCTCCGGTAAATATGGTGCCGCCACGGCGCTCACTGCCGACCAGTCATATTCACACTCCGCTTGCCCTTTTAATTTAGTCTTGCCAGCTTCGTTAAGCAGGTTAAATTCGCCTTTGTGAATCTTGATTTGCGGACTTTCCAACTGTAGCTTTTTGATATTAACAGCTTTTTGTTCGGGATTTACCTCGGCTTCAAAAGTCAGTGTTATTTCATTCGGCTCAAAGGGCTTGCGTCCGGGGTAGGTGAGTTTTAGACCTTTAATTTTCGTCGAGTCGGTTGTGATTTTGTAGATGTTTTTATCATAGCTGACAGAGATTTTTGATTCGGCGATACCGGCCAGTTGCATTTCTTGCGGCAAAGAGGTAAACAAAACAACAAAGGGCTTCACTTTTCCAAGGTCAATATTCTTAGCGGATATATCCAGTTGCATAGGTACTTGTGGCTTTTCACCTATTGGAAAAACAGCCTGCTCTATATTGACCTGGCCAAGACTGGCCTTTACCTCCAAAGAATCAAAGGTCAGGACGTTAGTCTGCCAGTCGAAGCCGAAAGCAAATTTAACCTCGGCCATTGGCTCTTGCGCTGTGATACCGTCAGTGGAAGTTATGCTAAGATTTTTGACCTGCGCAGAGCCAGCCCCCGTTATCTTGTTTTTACCGACAGAGAGTGTCCCCTGTTCAAAAATCTCGCCGGCTATTTTGTATGCACCCAAATTTGCGAATTGTCCTAACTCCGATAGCAGCTTTGCCAGGTCAACATAGCCGTTGTATTTGAGCTGTTCAAGTGTGCCGCTGGCATTGATTTTTGCAAATGCAGATGAGATATCGAGCTTATCGAAACTTATCTTTTTATTTTCAGCCGAAATCTGAACTTTGGCGGTGAGAGGTTCAGAAAGAGCGAGCTTTTTCCCCTCGACGATGCCGGCCAATTCAGTCAGATTTACCTGGCCTGTAATACTGCCGCGACGTGCCGTGATATTTCCGCTCAATTTGCCTGAAGTTACCTTCATCTCCTCTTTGATACCAAATGTATGCGGCATTTGGGATAAAACCTCTTCGACATCAAGCTCGAAATCAGCGTCTAAACTGTAATCCGACTCGGAGGTTAAAAAGTCAGACCACGATTTAAATGTGGTGGGAACCATTCCGCTGGCTTTCGCAGAAAGCCAGTCACTATCGAATTGAAATTTCTCAATGTTTATTAGTTGCTGCCGGCTTTCAAGTTCAACAGCAATATCCAACAGACTTGTCTTTAGCCGGTCGCCCTTTAGTCCGGGGCCGGTTATATCCAGATTCTTCGCTTTGATTGAGACACTTAAATTTTCGAAGTTACCATCTTTAATTACGGCGTTTATGTCAGCAGAAACTGAGCCTTTGGCTTGTACTTCGATTTTAGCCAATTCAAAAATCGGTCCTAAAGATTCGAGGTCCAGGTTGTTGACCTCTATGGTCAAATCACCTGTGGTCCCTTTCAGTGTCCAACCACTTTTTGCAGTGCCCGGTTTAATTTGGCCCGCTACGTGAATCGGCGACCGCTCAGCTTTTTGTCCCACTACAACCAGATCGATATCGAAATCTGTTTGCCGTCCAGGCGGTCGTAAGTTCAGCCTTGAGTTTATCTGCGAAAGCTCAACGGTCCTGGCTTTCGAATCTGTTACCTTCAAATTGCCGTCGTTAATGACAATATCCATAACAAGAGCGATATAGCCGGCTTTGACGGGAACCGGCTGGGGTTTGCCAACAGGCTCTTGCTCGACCGCAGGTTGACCTTTGAGATTTACGCTTACCTTAGGCTGGTCAATTGTCGTTTCGCCGAAGGACAAATTCCCCATTACAATAGAGCCGTAATGAGGCTTTGTGGTGATTTGCTTTACCTGGACGGAAATTTGGCCGAGGCTGTCGTTGAAACTAAAATCCGCAATTTTGATACCCTTGAACCAGCCCATAGACAGGTCGGCGAAATCTGTTTGGCCGGCGATTGAACTGTTAATTTTGGCCAATATTATCTGACGGCCTTTCCCGGATGAGACAAATGCGGGAACAAGGAAAAACACCAGCACAATCAGAACAACTATAAGTGCCAATACCAGCTTGAGTATCCTTCTGGCGGTACGTTTTCGTGGCTTAGCTTTCGATTTCTTTTCAACCGGCACCATTTTGACCCCCAAAATAAGGTTGGTGCACAGAAACACAAGGCCCTTCAATTATACCTTGTGTACTTATGAGGTGTGCACTTTTTTCCCGAAATTAATCGAGTATTATCTCGTCCGACTTGTTTTTGATTAGCTCGTCAATACTGTCAGTATATTCTTTTGTGATATCATCGACCTGCTTCTTGCCATTTTTCAGGTCATCTTCGGTGATAAGTTTGTCTTTCTGCTGTTTTTCGAGCTGCTTGTTGGCATCCCTTCGGATGTTGCGAATAACGATTTTCGTCTGCTCGCCGGTTTGTTTGGCCTGCTGGACAAGCTGCTTTCTTCTTTCCCCACTAAGTGACGGGACATTAAGTCTGATTATTTTACCGTCAACAATAGGTGCTATGCTCAGGTCGCTGGCTTTGATTGCCTTTTCGATATCCTTAACCGAAGCAGGGTCAAACGGCTTAATCACAATCATATCCACCTGTGGCGCCGCCAGCGTCGCCATCTGTTTCAATGGTGTGGGCGTTCCGTAGAAATCGGCCTTTATATTTTCAATCAGTCCGGTAGAAGCCATGCCGCTGCGAACGGCTTTTAGATCGTCCTGCAGGACTTCGACGGCCTTTTTCATTTTGGATTCGCTATCAGAGAGTATTTCTTTAACGGGCATCTTCAACCTCACTTGGTATTGCGCTTCGCTATTCACGCATCACTATTTTGGTGCCGACTTGCCGACCACAAATGGCCTTTGTTATGTTGCCCTTCTCGAAAATATTTAGAACAATAATCGGAATATTATTGTCACGGCAGAGAGTTATTGCCGAATGGTCCATTATTCTGAGTTTTTTCGCCAGCACCTGGTCATAAGATAATTTTTCAAAAAGCTGCGCATCCGGATTCTTCTCCGGGTCATCGCTGTAAACGCCCTGGACATTTGTTGCCTTTATGAGCAGATCCGCATCGAGTTCCGAAGCCCTTAAAGCCGCACAGGTGTCGGTAGTAAAAAAAGGATTTCCAGTTCCGCCGGCCAATATCACAACCCTTCCTCGCTCAAGGTGACGAAGAGCCCTTCTGCGAATAAAGCGCTCACACATCGCGGGGACCTCAATTGCGCTGAGGACCCTCGTCGGCTGACCAAGCCTCTCAAGAGTTTCCTGCAGCGCACAGGCATTGATAATGGTAGCTAACATCCCCATATAATCGGCTGTGTTTCTGGGTATGTGGCTGACCTGTGAGAAACTCTCTCCCCGCAGAAAATTGCCTGCGCCAACCACGATGGCGACCTGTGGCCCGAGTTTGCATATCTGCGATATCCTTTCGGCAATCGACTCAAGCGCAGAGCCGTCGATACCGAATTCGCCGGGTTTGCAAAAACTCTGGCCCGAAAGTTTCAACAATATGCGATTGTATTTGCTCTCTGCCATCTTTTTCTTTCGAAAGTCTTAAACGACCAATTAGTTCCAAGTTTTGGGTTTTAATTGCGAGCTAACTCAAAACTCAACACTCAAAACTATATCTGTCAGCCGACCTCAAATCGGTCAAATCTTTTTATTTTAGCTTCGCCGCCGGCCTGTTTGGCGGCATCGGCAAGGACCTGGGCGACGGATTTGCTGTCATCTTTGACGAAAGGCTGGTCGAGAAGGCAATTCTCAGCAAAAAATTTCCTTATCTTGCCTTCGATTATTTTTTCTATGATGTTGGCCGGTTTGTTTTTGACCTGCTCGGCAAAAATGGCCTTCTCCCGCTCAATCGTCTCAGAGTCAATCTGGTCTTTATCTAATGCCAGTGGCTTGGTTGCGGTAATGTGCATCGCCATGTCGGAAGCCGTATGCTTAAGCACATCTGCGGCTGCTACATTGTCATCGCTGGTCTCAATTTGAACCATTGTGCCAACTTTTTCGTTGAAGTGAATGTATATGCTGATAAGTCCCGGGCCGTCGAGCTTATATTTCGCGTAATCTCCCACCTGTGTTTTTTCGCCGGTCTTACTGACCATTTCGGTGAGAACGTCACTGAATTTTCTGTCGTCAACAACAGTCTCAAGGACATTCTCGGTGCCCTTCTCGGCTGAGCAAGCCAGGGCATAGTCAGCCAGAGCTTGTGCCGTGGCAATAAAATCATCGCTCTTGGCTACGAAATCAGTCTCGCAGCAAAGTGTTGCCATGGCCACCGTTTTGCCATCTTCGCTGGCTTTGCACACGACCAGACCTTCGGAAGTTTCTCGCTCGGCACGTTTGGCTAAAGTCGCAAGCCCTTTTTTTCTAAGTATATCCATAGCTTTCTCGGTATCGCCGTTGGCTTCCTGAAGTGCCCTTTTGCAATCCATCATTCCCTGTCCGGTCATTTTCCTAAGTTTCATCACCATAGTTGCTGAAATTTCCGCCATATTTAAAACTCCTGTTCTTGTACTGTGTATATCGTATTGCGTTAAAGGAAATCTCCCTGTTTGGAATTCGATATTTGTATTACGTTTACCGGCGGTGAAAACATCGGCTAAATACTCACGACCATTCATTCCTGACTTGTGGCTTTTTCCTTCAAGTCCTGCTGCTCAGTCTGACTTTGTTGCAAAGCCGCCTCTGCGTTCTGCGCTGGTTTTTGCTCAACAGTGGGCAAAGCCTGTGGTTTGGCTTCGCTGGCGCGGGCCAGAACCGGTCTTTTTGAGCGGATGCGCCTGGGCCGTTGAACTGGTTCCTGGTGAGCAGCAACCATGGTTTTTCCAATCGCCACGGCATCGGCCAATTCGTTAAGTATCAATTCAATCGCTCTGATAGAATCGTCATTGGCCGGGATGGCTACCTCTACTGTGTCGGGGTCCGAATCGGTATCGAGAAGTCCGATGGTTACAATACTCAGTTTTTTGGCCTCCCGCAGAGCAAGATATTCCTTCTTGGCATCGACCACGACGACGACACCGGGCAAACGAGACATGTTCCGAATACCCTGGAGATTAGCTTTTATCTTTCGCATCTCCCGTTTGAGCCTCGATGCCTGCTTTTTGCTTTCACTGTCAAGGGTTCCATCTTCGGCCATAGCTTCCAACTGTTCCAGTCTCTGCAGTCGTGAGCGTATAGTTCTGAAGTTTGTAAGCATTCCGCCAAGCCATCGTTGCGAAACATAGTGCATTCCGCACTTCTCGGCGACCACCTCAACGGCTTTTTGTGCCTGTCGCTTGGTGCCTACAAAAACAACATCTTTGCCGGAAGAGACCACTTCAGCAAGAAGCTTTTTTGCAATCAATAACCCCCTTAAGGTTTTTTTGACATCAATGATATGAATATTGCCGCGCTTTGCGAAAATAAATGGGGCCATTTTCGGATTCCATCGGCTCACGCCGTGCCCAAAATGCACCCCTGCGTTAATCAGTTTCCGAGTTAACTCTTTAGCCACAAAAAACCTCCAAACAATCCACAAAACCAAGCCTCATTTGCTACACACAAACAGATAAACTAAGCAAAGTAATGTAAATCGTACAGTATGTCAAGAACTTATGCCAAGAATTTTTGCGTGTGGGCGGAATTTTCCGGTAAGGCTTTCGGGGATTACCAAAGGGCCATTCACGGTGATACTGAACATTTTTTGTCGTTATTGCGAACGAAAAGTACCTTTGGCCCTGAGCTTGCCTGCACTGAGCGCAGCCTGCCCTGAGCTTGTGCCCAAGGTGCCTTGTCGAATGGGTCGAAGTGTCGAAGGACGGTTTTGAGATAGTTTCTTAATACCAGATGGTAATTACGATATTAGGCTCGGTCTTTTTGCCCTGTATCTCGCCTGTAACGGTGTTTGTTCGCTTTACCTTAACATCCGGGTTTTCTGTCAGCCATTTGGTGATTTGCTCATCAAGAAAATTCATAGCGCCCGCGTGCAGTTTTGTAAAGAAGGTTTTTACGCCCGTGATTCGGTCGGTGGAAACTATTTTTTCAGCCGGCTTCATCGTAACAAGTTTGGGGACCTCAATCTTCGGTATCCCCACAGGGCTGCTGCCGCCTAAATCCAGGGGCGAATGTGAAACACCAGTTCCGCCTGCACCGACACTATCAAAAGGAATCGGCTTATCGAGGTCTTCGTTAAGCGGGATGGGTTCGTTGAGATTTGGACCGCCAAGATTACTGCTGTCGAAATTATCCATAGACTGTCCCTCGTTTAGCTTTAGGTTCGCCGTTATCTTCTTCGGCCTTTACTTCTCTTCATATTCTTTCTTTGCTCTTTCGGCCTCTTCTTTGGCCTCTTCGGCGGCCTCTTCGGCGGCCTTGACCTTTGCCTCGGCTTCGGCTTTTACCCTGTTTAGTTCGGCTTCAGCTCTTTGGGCTTGTTCTTCGGCTTCTCTGGCGGCGTCTCTGGCCAGGGCTTTTTGCTGCTGTTCCTCTTCGGAAGACTTGCCTCCAAAAATGCCCCTAATAGCTTCTTGCAACTTTCCGGGAGAAGCCGGTTCGTGTCTTTTTCTGATTTCTTCCATTACTTCTTTTTTTGGTCTGCCGCCGGTGGAATAGGTCGGAGTCAGTATGAACACAGTCTCGACCGCTCGCCGCTCGGTATCTTCGCCGGAGAACAGAAATCCGATAAGAGGTATATCTTTTAGGAACGGGACGCCGCGGACGACAGCAAACTCTACGGTCTTTCTCATTCCACCAATTATGAGACTTTCACCCGGACGAATGCGGTTTTCTTTGTTCGTGATTTCCCTTTTGGTAATGATTGGTACTTGCTTTACACCATCAGGAGTATTTCTTGCTCCAAGCAGGATGCTGGTTTCAAGGCCGATGGAGCCATCCGCAAAAACGTGGGGAGTAATTTCAAGCGAGTCAATTACATCTATATATTCTATTTCAGTTTGGGGAGCGTACTCGCCGACGTTAACAGGTATGAACTTAGTTATCGTTTGCAGTGGGACATGTTGAGTTGACTTAATTATTGCTGTTTTACCGTTGACGGTCTCGAGGACCGGGTTCATCAGGATTTTCAGATAACCATGTGACTCAAGCAGGTCCACCAGGGCCGTGAAATTGCGGGTCGTACTCAAGTATCCAATGTTAAGGCCCATTCTGGAGCGAATAAGTTCCCTCAATGAAGCTCCTGGAAACGCAGGCAGAAATTCATCCTCCAATACTAATTCCTGAATATTAGCTCCAAAGGCAGTCCCGGCGGGTTTCATCGTAACACCCTCACCGAATAAGTTTTCAATTGCGATAGTGGTTTCCCGGTCGAATGTAAAATCTGCGTAAACCTCGGATATGAGGCAGTCTATCTTGATTTGAATCGGAGGAACATCCACCATTTCCAACAATTCAAGTACTGCCTTGGCATCTTCTTCGGTTGGGCATCTTACTATTAACTGGTTGGTAGCGGAGTTGCTGCTGACGGTGTAATCCACCAATTTCGTTTCTTTGCCTTTTTTGTCGAAGAGCTTGGTTGCAAATTGCTCGTGGACAATTTTTTTAAGCTCATCGGAGGTGTGTTGCTTGCAAAAGTAGAATAGTTTGAACTCCGGTACTCCACCGACTATTTGCTCGAGGATTTTGGGTGGGGTCTTGTAGATTTCGGGTATAGGGATATTTGGTTCGACAACGGTAACATCGATTTGTAGATCGCTTAGAGCCTTCTCGGCGTTGTGTTCGGTCTTTGTCTGGGCAAAGAGGTTACAATATCCCCCCACCCAAATCACAATCCCTACAGTCACAGCCGGGATTAGCCATCGACTGCGGCTGACATTTTGGCCACTACTGGTCATATTTTTGTACCCGCCATTGTAATCCCGGGTCCAATGAACCGTATTCTTCATACTCTTATACACCTCTGACCCAAGTATAGACGGCAATTCGCGACATTATATTGCATATTTCCTTTATCGTCAAGTATATTCTGAAAGAATGAGTAAAAATAATTTCTCATCTTTGGGCTTACCCCAATTAAAATATTAGACTAAACTGCGTTTTTTTGCTATTTTGGGCCGATTATGCCGAGAAAAAAGCAGAAAATTACGGTCGGTTTTATAGCGTTAGGCTGTCCAAAAAACATGGTCGATAGTGAAAGGATGTTGGCGGAAATCGCCGAAGCCGGCTTTTTGATAACCGCCGAGCCTGATACTGCCGACGTCGTTGTCGTCAATACCTGCTGTTTTATTGCCCCGGCCAAAGCCGAATCACTCGAAGCAATAAGAGGCGCTGTGAACCGCAAGCTCAGTGGTGCCGTAAAGAAAGTAATTGTTGCGGGCTGTCTGCCGGAAAGAGCAGGTCGGCAACTTTTCAACCAGGTCGATGGCATCGATGCCGTTATCGGTCTCGGTCAGCGAGATAACATTGCCGGGATAATCAAAAAAACCCTTTCTTGCGGGCAGCCGACCGCATATCTGGACCGCTCACCGCAAACAATCCATGACGACAGAACCAGGTTACTTATTACGCCGGGCCATTGGGCGTATCTGCGAATCAGCGAGGGCTGTAATCACCGCTGCTCTTTTTGTACGATACCGGCAATCAGAGGCCGGTTCCGAAGCAAGCCCCGGAAACTCGTTCTGGCTGAGGCGGGCGAATTAGTTTCGGCGGGCACGGTCGAATTGAATATAATCGCTCAGGACACGACACACTACGGCCGAGATTTGAAAATCAAAACCGGTCTGGCAGGGCTTGTCAGCGAACTCGAAAAGATTGCCGGTCTGTCGTGGATTCGATTGATGTATCTATATCCTGCGGGAATTGACGATAAACTCATCGAAACCATTGCAGAGAGCGAAAAAATTGTTCGCTATCTCGATATCCCAATCCAGCACGTAAATAATAAAATCTTAAAGGCCATGCGTCGGCCTGACACCAAAGACCAGCTCCAGCGATTGATTGAGAAGCTGCGCTGCGCTATGCCGGATATTGTGATGCGGACAACACTGATAGTCGGCTTTCCCGGCGAGAGCAGCCAGCAGTTCGTCGAGCTTCTGGAATTTGTCAAATGGGCCGAATTCGACGCATTAGGCTGCTTCAAATTCTACGCCGAATCCGGAACCGCCGCAGCCCAAATGCCCGGCCAGGTCCCTGAGAATGTAAAACAGCAGCGTCTCGAAGAGCTGATGCTCACCCAGCAGAAAATCGCCTTTGCCAAGAACAAAAATAGAATCGGCAGCAAACTTACCTGTCTGGTTGATTCGGTTGATAGTAACAGACTCAGCAAGGGACGGTTTTACGGCCAGGCACCCGACATCGACAGCGTCTGTATCATAAAGTCCCGGGGACTCCGCCGGAAGGCGTCCCCGCCGGAAGGCGTCCCCAAGCGGACAAGCGGACCTACGGAGAAGCGCTCGGCAAAGCCAGGTGAGTTTATCAACACGAAAGTCGTTGGCACTAAAGGTTACGATTTGCTCGTTGAGCAAATTTAGTTAGTAGCTAAATACTTTAATCGCCACAAAGACAATCGGTTTCACCATAGAGAGATTGTGGAGTGAGATGCAGGTATATACCCTGCGTTGTTAAAACGCTGGAATGCCCTAATATTAACGACAATTTGAAAATATTCATCCCTTTTTCTATACAGCGTGTCGCAAATCTATGACGCAAACTATGCAAGCCACAACGTGGAATGCCGATTTTCTTTGCAATACGTCTTAACATCCAGGAAGCTCCTTCTCCGCCCGGATATCTTTGTGATATTTGCAGATATTCACCATCAGCTAATCGAGGATAGTTTTGCAACACTGCTCTGCTTACGTCATTTAGTGGAACGATTCTTTGCTTACGGCCTTTTCCTATGATTTTAATGTATTTCAAATCAATAGGAATGTCTTTATATTTTAAGCCTGCAAATTCCGCTTTCCGGATTCCTGTGTTTCCAATGAACAAAATAATATCACGATCCATTCCTTTTGTGTTTAGCAACAAGAGACGATATTCTTCTTCCGTGAGGCAGCGTTGTTTCGGCGGGTCCTCAGAAATAAAAGGTATTTTATGGACGAGCGACGGAATGTTGTATCTTTTTTCTTTCCACGCCGAAAAACTTCTTATTGCTATGAGATAACAGTTAAACTGTTTCCGGGAATATCCTCGTTGCAGCTTCTCATCTAAAAACCGTTCCACGGCGATAGTAGAAATTTCATTGCCGTTCGCTGAAATATGCTTCAACAATTGACCAATGACGCAACGGTATTGGATACAGGTATTTTTAGAGAAACTTCGCTGACAAAACGATAACCACTCTTTTACCCTCTCATTCTCTTCCATTCTTCACTCCTCTCTCTTGTTATCGGCCAGAAACCATCATCGCTTTACCAGTATCTTTTCGACGATTATTCCCGGCCGAACCATTTATAGTATTGAATTATATCGCCAACCCCGTTAGAAATTTTCTCTTTTTGGGCAATATTATTTCTTGTGATAGAATTTCTAACGGGGTAAACTTCTGATTATGCTAAAGCTTATCCCGAATATTTTGACTTTTGGCCGGCTTGTTTTAACCATCATCTTTCTGGTTATGATTCTCTATTCACCCCATGTAGCTAAAAAGGCGGTGTTTCTGGATATTGCATTTGTTCTGTTCGTAGTTGCCGGCCTGACCGATATCGTTGACGGTATAGTAGCTCGCAGGCTCAACGTTACCAGCAAATTCGGCCGAATGGTGGACCCGCTGGCGGACAAAGTTCTGGTCTGCGGCACTTTTATTTGTTTTGCAATAATCGGTGAGCCGAAGCTTTTCGGTTTAGGCCCCGGCGCATTGGCGGGGATTCAGTGGTCGGTAGCGGGCATTTTAATCGCAAGAGAGGCCTACGTAACGGCACTGCGCCACATTGCGGAAGCCCACGGCGTCAACTTTGCCGCCACTATCTCCGGCAAGGTCAAGATGTTCCTGCAGTCCTTTGCCATCGGCACGGTGATTATAAAAATGGCTCACGTTCAGACGGCAACGTGGGGATATTGGTTCACTACCGTGACGTTTGTGATTATGTTGGCGGTTACAGTTATCTCAGGCCTGAGAGCAACTCAGCGAAGCTGCTGGAAAGAAAACAGCAGCGCCGGCGAATAATTGATTGGCTCCAGGCCATCCCCAAGCTCGTCCCGATTTTTCGGGACCCGCTTGAGGCTGCCGCCCATCAAATTAGATGTTACAGAGTATGAGGAGCGAAATATGAAACATCAATTGCGCTATATTATGAAGCTGCTGGTTCTCTGCGGCGTGTTTTGTGTGCTGGCAAGTGCGGTCTCAGCGACAGCGGGACCCAGAGACGAGGCGGTCAAGATTCGGGAGGAATTTATGCCGCCCGCCGGCGAAGGAAAAACCTGGAAGTTGGCCTGGAGTGATGAGTTCAACGGCACGAAGATTGATACATCCAAATGGGAAATCCTCGGCGACTGGAAGCGGCGTGACGGTTACTGGGTTAAAGAGGATTCCTATGTGGATGGCAAAGGAAATCTTATAATCCGCACAAAAAAGGACGGCGACCGCTATACCAGCGGGGCAATGCGAACCAGGAACAGATTTGAGCATAAGTTCGGCTATTGGGTCTGTCGATGTAAATTTCCCGAACAGGTGGGGCACTGGCCGGCGTTTTGGCTTCATACAGGCAGCGTTGGAAAAGTAGGAAACCAAGGCAGAGACGGCACAGAAATAGATATTATGGAGAAACCCTGGCTCGAAGATAAGATAACACAGAACTTACACTGGGACGGCTATGGCGCCGCCCACAAAAACGCAGGAGGAAAGATCAGCACGATACCGGGTATCAGCGAAGGCTTTCACACGTTCGGTTTGCACTGGAAGTCTGATGAATACGTTTTCTATGTGGATGGTAAAGAAACCTGGCGCACTAATGCAGGAGGCGTCTCACAAGTGCCGCAGTACATGAAACTCACCGAGGAAATCGGGAAATGGGGCGGTGATATAAAAAAAGCAAAGCTTCCTGATTACTTTGTAGTCGATTATGTGCGTGTATATGACGCCCTCGAGCAAAGCGGGACAACGGGACAGAAAGAGCTGATTCGAAAGGCAGCCAACGTCAGACCTTCGGCACGGCAGCTTGCCTGGCAGGAGCTGGAGTTCATTGCTTTCATCCATTTCACCATCAACACATTCACGGACAAAGAATGGGGTAACGGCACAGAAGACCCTGCCATCTTCAACCCCACTCAGCTCGATACACGGCAGTGGGTGAGGGTTTGTAAAGACGCCGGTATGAAAATGATAATCCTGACGGCAAAGCACCATGACGGCTTTTGCCTTTGGCCGAGCAAATACACCGAACACTCGGTAAAAAACAGTCCATGGAAGAACGGCAGGGGCGACGTGGTGCGCGAATTAGCTGACGCCTGCCGGCAGGCAGGGCTGAAGTTGGGTCTCTATCTGTCACCCTGGGACCGTCACGAACCGACTTACGGCAATACAGTTAAGTACAACAAGTTCTACAAGAACCAGTTGCGGGAGCTGCTGACGAATTATGGCGAGATTTCCGAGGTTTGGTTTGACGGGGCCAAGGGAAAAGACGCCAAAGATATGGTCTATGATTGGCCCGGCTACTACGCCATTATACGGAAATTGCAGCCTGATGCGGTCATCTTTAATGGCCTCGATATTCGCTGGGTCGGCAATGAGAGAGGCTATGCTCGCGAAAGTGAATGGAGCGTTATGAACAGGAACGACAAACATTTCGGTTTTATAAACCCCCAACAAAAGGATTTGGGCAGTCTCGAAGCATTAGGCGACGGCGAAAATCTTATCTGGTATCCGGCGGAAACAGATGTGTCGATACGGCCGGGCTGGTTTTACCACGCAAGCCAGGACGATAAGGTCAAATCGCTTGAAAAGCTGCTCGATATCTACTACATCTCCGTGGGTCGTAACACCGTCTTGCTGCTGAACCTTCCGCCGGACCGCCGCGGTCTCATCCACGAGAATGACGTTCAACGGCTGCGCGAACTGCGCAAAGTGCTTGATGCAACTTTCAAGCATAATCTTGCCATGGGTGCAGCAGCCAAAGCCTCTTGTGTGCGCGGTGACAATCCCAGGTACGGAGCCGACAAAATAGTAGATGGTAAAAAGGATACGTACTGGAGCACCGATGACTGGACAACCAGTGCCACGCTTGAATTTGACCTCGGCAAAAAATGTACGTTTAATGTCGCGGAACTGGCTGAGTATATCAAGGTGGGTCAAAGGGTCGAAGAATTCGTGCTCGAAGCCCGGCATGGAAAAACCTGGAAGGAATTTGCGCGAGGTACCACGATTGGTTACAAACGCCTGCTGCGCTTTGACGATACTACCACCCGAAAGGTGCGAATCAGGATATTGGACTCCCGCGTTTGTCCGACGATTTCCAACTTCGCGTTGTTCTACGGGCCGTCGATTCGATAAAATCCAGTGAAGCCGGGCACGACGACAAACAGATTGGCTTTGATTGGGTTTGTTTTTCTGGGGCCGGAAGGCGGTTTCATTTTCATAATCCTCTATAACATATAAGTTTACGTTCATTTTGGGCTTTACGGAAATTGGGTTTG
>JADFJC010000072.1 GCA_022566315.1 Planctomycetota bacterium | reverse complement strand
CTAAAAAAACTTCGTGTTAATTCGTGTCAATTCGTGGTTAATAGTTCTTTTTGTTCTCTGTGGCCCAAAAAATCCGTGTAATCTGTGCAATCCGTGGTTAAATATTATTGAATTCTCTGAGTTCTCTGTGGCAAAAAATCAACCAAAAACGCTGATACCTAAGAGCAAAAATCAAATTTTTCAAATATTTTTTAACTGCCTTGCTGGCATCGAGTTACGAGAATCACGAACCGATATTCGAGGACTTTTTTCGTATCAAACGTGCAGCTACGTCTAATTATAGAGGGAGTGTTTTTTTACCCTCTGGCAAAAAGCATCATTTGGCAATAAAGCCAAGCAAGGCAAAGTTTTGAATTTAGATCATTTATATTTTGATATTGTTTCGGATTTAGAGCTTCGGATTTCGGATTTTGCCAGTCTTGGCATCTCTACATTTGTAGAGATGCCTCTACAAATCACCCCTTTTTATGCAAAACAAACCCAATCTCAAAAAAAGTCAAATGACGTAAATCCGTATAATACAAGGGATTATGAAAGAAAACGCGATTGGACACTTAGTGAAAACAAACCCAATTCAAACCCAAACAAACCCAATCTCCGAAAAGCCAAAATGAATATAAACTCATTTATAACAAAGGATTACAGAAAAAAAGATGATTTCGCAGTCCGAATAAACAAACCCAATTCAAACCCAATTTCTTCAAAGGGTAAAATTGATGCAAAGTGTGTATTTACAAAGGATTATGGAGAATAATGCGGATATGGGCTTCAAAAAAACAAACCCAATCAAACCCAATTTCAAAGGCAAAAAAATACTGCTGCATTTGACGATTAACGGACGGCGTGAGTCGTTTGGTTATTCTCTTTTGTGTTTTCTTACATTCATTTCCAATTCATCAATTTTTCTGTACAAACTTGACAAGCCGACACCCAGGGCCTTTGCAGCTTCGCCTTTGTTCCAGTCGTACTTATTCAGCACCCGATATATTTGTTCTTTCTCGTACGCTTTGAGCGAGGCCCGCAGGTTTTCGTTTTTCCCGCTTAACGCCGCCCCACTGACGCCTATCAAGCCAATGTCGCAGGCCTCTATAACATCGCCCTCCGCAAATATCACTGCCCGCTCAATCACATTCTCCAACTCTCTTATGTTGCCCTTCCATTCGCATCCCATAAGCAGCCGCATCGCATCATCACTTATCTCTACACAATGCTTACCCATCTCAGCATTATATTTCTTTATGAAATGTTCAATCAAAAGTGGAATGTCATCTTTTCTTTCCTGCAATGTCGGCAGATGAATGCCGACAACATTCAGCCTGTAGTATAAATCCTCTCTGAATCGCTCTTCTTTTATTTCCCGCAGCAAGTCCCGGTTCGTAGCGGCAATCAGTCGCAGGTCAACATCCACAGGCTCGGTGGAACCGACCGGCATTATTTGTCGCTGCTCCACCGCCCGCAACAGCTTCACCTGGCAGCTCATCGGCATATAGCCTATCTCATCCAGAAATAAAGTCCCATTATGAGCAACCTCGAAAAGTCCTTTTTTGTTTTCAGTTGCAGAGGTAAAACTTCCCTTTTTGTGGCCGAATAATTCGCTCTCGAGCAGCCCCTCAGGTATTGCGCCACAGTTTACCACGACAAAACGTCTGCCGTTCTGTGAGCCTAATGAGTGTATCGCGCGTGCAACTAATTCCTTGCCGGTGCCGCTCCGGCCGGTTATCAACACGTTACTTTTGGTATTAGCCACCTTTCGAATCATTTCAAAGACCTGCTGCATCACTTCGCTCCGGCCGATGATCTGCTCTATATCGAACTTGCCGTCAAGTTCACGTTTTAACTCTTGATTCTCTTCCTGCAACTCCAGATACCGTAAATGCTGCCGGATTTTTGCCAAAATATCTTCAAATACCACGGGTTTCATCACATAATCACAGGCACCGAGTTTGATCGCCTCGACGGCCATCTCGATTGAACCATAAGCTGTTATCATTATCACACGCGTCTGCGGCCTTGTCCTCATTATCTCTCGCAGAACCTTTATCCCGTCGGCACCGGGCATCTGGATATCCAGTATGACCACAGCATACGACTGTTTGGTAATGGCATCTATCGCATCGGTACCATTGTCCACGGTTGTAACTGCCATTCCTTCTTCCTGAAGAACTTTTGCGAATGTCTTTCGGAAAATCGTTTCATCATCTGCTAATAATATCTTACTAATCATAAGCACTATCCCTTATTTTAAAAATTTTCAATTGCTTTATCGTCGGCCTTGACAGTTGTAACACTCGATACAGCGAAATCCATTCGACCATCGCCGGTGGCAATTAGATTTTTCTGAGGCCTTATTGGAATTCGTATTATTACAACAGTTCCATTATCAGGTTCGGATTCCAATCTAATAGTGCCGTCAATTTCGCTAACAAGATTATAGCTTATAAAAAGTCCAAGCCCGGTGCCCTTGCCAATTTCCTTGGTAGTGAAGAATGACTCAAAAGCACGCTTGGCAACCTGAGGACTCATCCCGACCCCTGTGTCACGAATCCGAATTTCAACCATCGCATCTTTAAATTCTCTCGTTATTTCCAGAACATGTTCCTGTTCATTCCCCCTGGCATCCATTGCATCCATCGCATTTATAAAAATGTTTAGAAAAACCTGCTCAAAACGCTGTGGATTCAGCCATACCATCGGCAAATCAGAGTTGATGACATTTTTAATTGTGATTGACTGCATACGTTTATCGAATTTGACAAGTGACAGCGTGTTATCTGTCAACTCGTTGATATCGGTCCATTTATACTCACCTGTGGCCGGCCGAGATAAACTCAGCATATGTTTCAAAATACCAGAAATACGGTCCACCTGATGTTCTATAAGCAACAGTTGTTCCTTTTCTTCATGTGTGCTCAGCTTTCTGCACAAGTACTGCACTACCGAAGAAAGGCTCGCAAGAGGATTACCTATCTCATGAGCAATACCCGCAGCCATTTGACCTATAGCTACCATTTTCTCGCGATGTGCCATTTGTACCCGTGTCATCTTCAACCTTTCGTTAATCGCCGTTATCTGTTCAGCCCGATCCCGAAGGTCTTTTTCTAAGCTTCTATGTTTGGCGGTCATTCGCACGATAATTATCCTCATTAAATACTGTGCCAGCACCACCGTACAGGCAAACGCCACAAAAATCCCAAGTGCATATACCGGGTTTCTCCACAAGCCGTCCACCGCAGAAAGTTTTAACGGATAATATCCCAGCCATCCTCCTCCATTCAGTTCATTAACCGCCAGCAGGCCAAACAATAATATAGTTGTCAGACCGACACTGTAGGATAAATTCCTCGGCAGTATTATCGCTGCTATAATGACATGAAATATATAAAAAAGGAAAAATGGGTTAACAACTCCCCCTGAAAAATGAAGGGCTACTGTGAGAATAACCAGATCCACTTCCACCTGGACCATTCCCAGCACAATATCTTTTAGCCCGACACCGGCACCTTTCTTGGTCGCCACTAAATAATAGAGAATATTGCATAGCAAAAGCACCCCCGCACATACATAGATTGGCACGGGGCTTATCAGCACAGGGAAAACATAACTACCTACCAGAGCGGCAATTACTAACCCCACAGCAGCAATCCATCTAAGCTGTATCAGCCAGAGAAGCTGCTCAGCGAGCACCTCTCTCGCACATTGACCCGGTTTATCCACAGCGTACCTTTGGAGCCATACTCGGTTCCTCACATTTTCCTGCGCAAATATAACACTATGTGCGATTTTCCACGTTATTTCTTTTTACTAAATGCTGCCTCACTCATCAGTCAGTTAAGGTTTTTTACCATTTGCAGCGCAGAAATGCAAGGAAAAATCTCAGTTATGAGAAACAATTGCCCTCTCATAGCCTTTGGATGTCCGTTTATTCGCCCAAAATCCAAGAATTTCTACCAAAATAAAAAAATGCCTTACCCATATTTAATCCGTCTTTGGGAGTTGGAAAATCTCGCCGGAACGTGTTAGTTTAAATTAACCGCCTTTGGCGGAACCCTTTTAGCCACATTGCCTATTTTCGCTATTATTACAAATTCCTCATAGTGTCAAGTTGTTTTTCGGTATTTAGGCCGATTTCTTCATCCGTCAGGTAACAGGCAGGCTCCGGCGCCCACGGGTAGCCGAAATGCAAATCCGCACGCACCCGCAAACTGCCGCCGCAGGCGTCAAAGTATTTGCAAAGCCGGCATCTGCCTTTAGAGCCTATCCGAATAACCCGCTCTATATGCGGCCGGCTGCAAAGCCCGATGCCTGCGTTGTCAGGCCAAAAATGTTCTCAACGTGGAGAAAACCACTTCTGGCGAGCATTTTTGGCCTGCCGCCTTGGCCTCGAACTTTTCGCTCGGCCTCATAACGACCCGGTTATTCGGATAGGCTCTTAATATCGGTTATCGTTTGTCGGCTGTAACCCAACTGGAACCAAGTTCTTCAGAACTGATAACCAGCTTGGGCTTAATAAACCCTGTCTCTTCCACTATGCCAAACAGCTCCGCCTGTGAATATGCGCCAACCATTACGTTGAAAAGCGCAGGGATTAACGGGCCGGTCTTTCGGTCGTTTAAAAGAAATTCCTGTATCACGACTAATCCACCACAAACCAGTGAATCATACGCTTTCTTCAGCTTCATCTGCGCTTTACTTCCAGGACCATGCATCACATCGGAAAGCAATACCACATCGTTATCTTCTCCAAAGTCATCGGTTTCCCAGTCTCCCTCCCGCACAGTTATTACATCCTGCATCCCTTCTTTGGAAATGATTTTTTTTGTAATCGCGATAGTTTCCGGCAGGTCAAAAACCACAGCTTTAAGTTCAGGATAACGCCTGCACGCAACTATAGAATACGTCCCAGGTCCTCCTCCTACATCGAAGAGCTTTTTTCTACCTGTCAAATCAACAGAGTCTATAAACAGTTGTGCCCGACCGGCAACAGCAATATTATGCATACCCATAATAAAATTTCTGTGCTCATCCGGATTGATAGTTACCCGCTCACCCCCTAAAGTAACGTGATCAGCTAATCTGCTCCAAAAGTCCCACACTGTTGCCGCATGAGCTATTATATCACCCTGATATAACTTCCGACCGCGCACAAGATATGTTTGAGCAAGTTCAGTGTTTTTGTATTGATTACCCTCTTTTTCAAGCAAACCCATTGATGTACATGCTATCAACAGTTTTTTCATCATTTCGGGGTCGCTCTTAATTGTTCGACATATCTGTTCAGCAGACATGGGCTTTTCGGATAGAATTGTGAAAAGACTTAAAGTATTCGCAACATGTAGTACCCTTGCTGCTCTATACCCCCAATTCAAATCATTCAATATTGCAATACCGTTTTCCATTCCAGTTTCTCAATTGGACACTTTTTATTTCAGATACCTTGCAGTTTCTGCTGCAACAGTATCCGGCGAAAAGTGAAAGCAATCCGTCATCGACACAATAGGCTCTTTGACATTTTCTCCCGGACATACGAATAACGGATAAACCAAATCATCGACGCTCAAACTTGTCTCGCGCACCAGTCTTCGCATAGTACCGGTGGTTCGCAATCTTCGCATCCTGATTTCTGGAAAACCCATCACAACATCAGTTAAACAAACAAAGCATTGGTTCACTCGTATGATATTTGAGTTAGTAAACGAATACAAGTTTTTAATAAAACTGGAAAAAGAGTAGATACAGACTGTTTTTGGGTGTTGGGCGAAACGCTTACAAAACAAATGATTGCGCCAGCGTTTAAGTAAGAGTTTTTAGTTGTGAGCCATTTTTTTTACTGTAAATGCAAAAAAAATGATATTTCTCATAAATAAGAATGTCGTTTGGCAGGCAACCTGAATTTGCCAATGACCGGCGAATTGAGCTATTCGACGAGCAACGTCGGCTCTTAAAGTTGAGAAAAACGCTTCGCTTACGCCAATATCAAAGATTTCAAGGCGTGACATCAGCGATGGCTGGGTTAACTTTACATGACTTTGCTGTTACAATACACAACTTTGTTATTATAATTAATCTTTCATGTTAATTGATGAACGAATGATATCTGAATGTCTATGCAAAAGAAATTATCAGGAATAATACCAAAGTACAAGAGATTTCCTCGCGGCTATGAGTTTAAGAATTTTGAGGGGCAGCCAGAGGAGAATTTGACTCAAACAGGAACCCCTGCAAGAGTGACGATTCCGTTGAGGCAGGGATTTGGTAATGAAGTTGCCCCTATTGTGAAGTCTGGCCAAAAGGTCGCGGCAGGTCAAATAATCGGAAGAGACGACGAATCGGTATCGAACCCTGTTCACAGTTCAGTGAACGGAAAAGTAGTAGAGATAGAAAAGATAGATTATCTTGGCAGAGAGACAGGAGCGGTAGTTATAGAATCTGACGGTACGGGTGACTGGCAAATGTTGGAGGGCCATTCATCCAAGTGGGAAGACTTGTCCGCTGAAAAGATAGGTGAGTTAATTTATCTTTCCGGGGCAGGTTCGGCCGGCACAGCGGGCATACCTACCAGATTTAACAGTTCGGTAATTGTTCCGGAAGAGGTAGAGAATGTAATCATTCAAGGTGTTGGCTCGCAAGTGCATAATCTTTCGCTCAACGTTCTTTTGAGAGGTGAAGGGTTATCGCATTTTATTGAGGGTTTGAAGATATTGAAAAAGATGATGGCCGGTGCCCAGTTTCATCTTGCGTTAAACAGATCACAAAAGAGTTTAATCAAAAGTGTATCGCAATTACTACCAACTGACGATTCGATTAACTTTTTTACAGTACCGGGTAAATACCCTGTGGAGCGCGATGAAGTTTTAACGCCCTTGTTGTTGGAGGCGGGATTTCCGTATGGTTATTGTACGGCAAATGTTGGTGTTATCGTGTTGGACATTCAGGCAGTATTGCATGTTTATGAAGCGGTGGTAGAAGGTAAGCCGCTGATAGAGAGAACGATAGCCTTGTGTGGTCCGGGTTTTATGGAGAAACCGCACGTTAAAGCGCGTATCGGCAGTTCGCTGGAACACGTTATTAAAGGCGAAGTCAATGCAGATAAAAACCTGCGGTTTGTGCTGAACAGTTCTTTGACGGGAGAGAGTCTTTCTGATTCGTCACTGCCCATTGATCGGACGTTTACAACGATAATAGCCCTTTTAGAAGAAAATGAACGAGAATTTCTTTTTTTTGTGCGCCCCGGCTTCAGGAAAGATTCGTATTCGCGTACGTGTCTTTCGATTCTGTTCAGGAAAAACAGCAGGATGTTTCAAAAGAGTTGCGGGACAAATATTCATGGTGAACGCCGGCCATGTATATTTTGCACATTTTGTGAGGAGGTGTGCCCGGTGGGCATAATTCCACATCTTCTTTTCCATTACGTCGAGAAGGACGTTATTGATGAGACGCTATTGAAATACAAGATATTCAATTGTGTCGAATGTAACTTATGCAGTTATGTATGTCCGTCGAAAATCCCTGTTGCACAGCGCATCAAAGAAGGCAAAGCGAAGCTGCTCGATGAAGGTTGCAAATGTCCTGTGCCGAGCGTTGTGCTTAAAGGAGTTGAAAAGTACAAGAGCGTAAAATGATTAACGACAGCAGGATTTGCCGGCATTGACTGATACAATCCTAAAAACCGAAGCAAGACTGAGGTGCTGATATAGATGAAACTTGTCAGATTGCTTATCGACAGATTATACGACATACGAGCTTTAAATAAACTCAAGCCGCTTATTGATGCTGTTGACGCAGCTATGTTCGGCCCGGCGGAGACAACCGAGGGTGGGCCTCATATTGTTGATAACGTAGATCTCAAAAGATATATGTCGTATGTAATAGTTGCGCTTCTACCGGCAACTCTGGCGTCCATATATTTCTATGGCTGGAGCGTTTTAAGGATAATTATTGTCTCGTACATAGTGGGAGGCGTGGTTGAAGTTATATTTGCGATAGTTCGCAAAAAAGAAATCCATGAGGGTTTTTTGGTTACAGGTCTGATTTTCCCGTTGGTGCTCCCACCAACAACCCCTTTGTGGGTAGTTGCCGTTGGTGTCGTATTTGGAGTGTTATTCGGAAAAGAGATGTTCGGCGGCACGGGAAGAAACATATTTAATCCGGCCCTTGTCGGGAGATTGTTCATCACGATTGCTTTTCCAGCGATAATGACGACTAATTGGCAAGTGCCTTTTACAGATGCGATAACTTCTGCCACACCCTTGGCTGTATACAAGACCACAGGGTCTATGGCCTCGATTTACGATCTTTTTGTTGGCAAAACAGCCGGCAGTATGGGTGAAACATGCAGGATCGCCATAATCTTTGGCGGACTATTTTTAATATTCACTAAAGTAAGTAACTGGCGCATTCCTGTCAGCTACATCGGTACAGTTTTTGTATTTGCAGCAATCGGAAACCGCCTTGCCCCTGGGAGCATCGCCCCGCCTCTGTTTCAGGTTTTAACGGGCGGGCTTTTATTTGGTGCACTGTTTATGGCCACCGACCCTGTTACATCACCCTTTACACGAATGGGCAAATACAGCTTTGGCATATTGTGCGGGATTCTTACGGTTTTGATACGCAGTTTTTCCGGATATGTCGAAGGAGTTATGTTCAGCATTGTTATTATGAACGCATTGGCCCCACTTATTGACCATATTGTTTTAATGTTGAAATATCGACCGGTGAAGATATGAAAGAAAAATTACTAATGATTTTGTTCGTTCTTATTTTGGGTTCCGTCATGAGTACGGCACTTGTGAGCGTGAATGCTTATACTGCTCCTCTTATAGAAAAAAACAAGGTAAGGAAATTACACATCAGCGTTCTCAAAGCGCTGGACATTGTTTATTCCGAAAACAAAGTTGTTGAAACATTCTTAGAAAATGTGGCAACAAAAAAACGTGGAGAAATAAAGTTTTATGTCGCTAAGACCAGCGGAGACATTGCATTTGAGTTTTACGGGTCGGGGTTGTGGGGGCCGATTCATGGGATTATCGCACTTGAGCCTGATCTAAAAACTATTAAAGGAATTACTATCATTCATCAGGAAGAGACTCCGGGTTTAGGAGGGCGAATTGCAGAGGAGGATTTTTTAGATAGATTTACAGCTAAAAAAGTCTTTCCCAGGCTGATAATCCAGCCACCAGGTAAAGCAAGCCGGGACAACGAAGTGGACGGGATAACAGGAGCCACCCTGACCTGTAAGGCATTCGAGGAAATGCTGAACAGTGAAATAAAAAAATACGTATCGGTTATTAAGGAAACTGAATAATGCTGCTTAGAAAGCTCTTAGGCGACCAGGGTTATAAAACGGTAAAGAAAGGGATGTGTGACGAGCATCCTATCTTTGCGGCAGGTCTTGGGATATGTTCTGCACTGGCGATAAGCAACAAAGTCGAAAATGCCATCGCCATGGGAGCAGGCGTTACTTTCGTACTGATTGCAACAGCTGTAATGATTTCGACTCTAAGAAGTTTGATTCCTCTGCGGGTGAGGATAATCACATATATGATAATAATCGCCTCCTTTGTTATCACGGTGCAGATGTTTCTCGATGCCTTTTCCCCGACGATTAGTGAGGCTTTGGGGCCTTATGTGGGCCTGATTATTACCAACTGTATCATCATGGGCAGAGCAGAGGCTTTTTTCATGCAAAACAAAGTCTATCATTCAGTACTTGATGCAATTTCAAACGGACTTGCTTATTCCTGTACACTTATTGCGATATCCGTAGTCCGTGAAGTGCTTGGTTTTGGAACTCTGCTTGGCATAAGCGTTATGCCTGATTCGTATGAGAAGTGGGTTGTAATGACAATGGCACCAGGGGCATTTTTCCTCTTGGGAATAGCTATATGGATTTCAAAGACAATATCGGAACGTAGGTCTGAGGAAAGTAAAGCGTAATAAATGGCACATTTGATAACAATATTCATAGCGGCGATTCTTACCCATAATATTGCACTTACATATCTTTTGGGAATGTGTCCGTTTGTCTCGTTGTCCCGCAGCGTGAAGACAGCTTTCGGAATGAGTTTCGCGGTGATTTTTGTTATTACTCTGACCGCAGCGATTAACTGGCCGATCCATCGTCTATTGGTCTATTACAACAGCGAAATAATTTCGTATATCGTTTTCATTATTATCATTGCCGCATCGGTTCAGCTTGTGGAAATGATAATGGAACGGTTTTTCCCGTCGCTTCAAGCTTCCTTCGGTATATTTCTGCCGCTAATAACCGTAAACTGCACAGTTTTGGCGGTATCTCTTTTTATGGTATTGAGAGAGTATTCATACATAGCAACTCTTGTTTTTGCTTTTGGCTCAGCCGTTGGATGGATGCTTGCAATAATGATAGTCGCAGCTATCAATGAGAAGCTTAAGTTAATCGGAGATGTTCCAAAAGGGCTTAGAGGCACAGGAATTATCATGATTATTGCAGGGATTATCGCTTTGGCATTTTTGGGTTTTGGCGGAATGGTTGATATAAAATGAGATTTGATGGTGGTATCCGATGAGCTTCGTACCTGTAATAATAATAAATCTGATTCTTCTTATAATAACGATATTACTCGCTATTGCCGACCATTTTCTGGTTAACTACGGAATTTGTAATATCGACATCAACGTAGATGAGAAACTAATCGAAATTGAGGGGGGTCAAAGCTTACTGTCGAGCTTGTATGCCAATGATATTTTTATACCATCAGCCTGTGGCGGTAAAGGTTCGTGTGGATACTGCAAAATCACTGTAACAGCCGGCGGTGGACAGGTATTGCCAACAGAATTGCCATATTTAACACGTAAAGAGATTCGGTCAAACCTGCGTCTGGCCTGTCAGGTCAAGATTCGAGAAGATATTTTTATTCGGATACCGTCAGAACTCTTAAATATCAAGATGTTTACAGCAACACTTGAATCAATCCGTGACTTGACTTATGACATAAAAGAAATAGGGATGCGCCTGATAGAACCTTCTGAAATTTCGCATCGGCCCGGCCAGTACGTTCAGATTCAGACACCGTCACCGGGTGGAGATATCTTTCGTGCCTACTCAATCAGTTCGCCAGTATATGAGCTCAATACAGTTGAACTTAATGTAAGGCTGATTCCTGGTGGAATCGGCTCAACTTACCTGCATAATCTTCAGGTAGGAGATACCGTCAAATTTACAGGACCATACGGCGAGTTTATCTTGAATGATGACCCATCTGTTGAAATTATTTGTGTGGGCGGCGGCTGCGGAATGGCTCCAATGAAGAGCATTATTTATTCTATTTATGACCGTTGTCCTGATCGCAGTTGCTGGCTGTTTTTCGGCTGCCGGACAACTAAAGACATCTTTTATCTTGATGAGTTTAAACAGTTAGCTGACAAACACCCTGGTTTCCATGTTATTTACGCACTATCTGATAAACTTGATGACCAAAGCTGGGATGGAGATACAGGCTTTATTCACTTGGCAGTAGACAAATATCTGAAAACGAACATTAAAAGACAGGCATTTCTTTGCGGACCACCTTTAATGATTGAAGCGACCATGAAAGTGCTTGAACAAAAAGGCGTTGTTCCGCAAGATATCTTTTACGATGAATTCTAATACTGTATGCTGAGGCCGCCAGCCGAAGCCGCAGCCAGCCAAAACTTGTCTGACGACAGTCAAGAATGGAAGATAATTTATTTACAAGTCCTTACCTTTATCGAATCATATCCAGCGCGAAAAAGAAGAAGGCAAAGTGCTGTGATGATTGTCGTTGGCCAGTTTGCTTTTATTGAGAAGGTCCTATTTTATTTTAATCTGTGCCTTACTCCGATCAACGGTAATCCCCAACGACTGGAACCAGCCAAACAGATCACGTCCCATAGCAATACTAAGTACGGCCACGCTGTCATCTGCTGTGTATTTCTTAATTTTGTCCGGCGTGGCAAGTTTTCGCTTCGTCTGGAAATAACGTGCTACGATGTCCGGCTTTTCCTTCCGCAACTGTTCGAAAATCCACATTGGTTTTGCCATGCGCACTACATGCGGAACATCCCTGCCGTTCGCCAGGTCGTACTTGGCCATGTCCTTGTCATGTCTTCTTGCACCCCTTATCCAGCCGGCCAGAGTGGAGTCCGCATCTTCCGCCAGTCCCATCCTACGACCGACCAGGATGCCAACGTAAGTGGCAATTCCCTCGTTCCACATTGGCTCGGTGAAGGGATGCACCCAGGAGTGGGTAGATTCGTGAGAGATAAGCTCAACCATCCCATACTTCTTCTCGGGGAAATTGCCCCACCATGCCGCCAGCCCAATGCTCGAACCGGAGGAGAACCCGCCGCCGCCGGTCGGCAATAGAATCAGTTTGGTCAGCATACCTTCCGAGGGCAGAACACCCATGACCTCCTGTATGACCGGAAAGCACTGATCGTAAACGGCATAGATCGCATCGGCATGGGATTTCATATAATCGGAATACTGAATGGGAAGCCTTTGACGTTGAGTCTTGTTTTCAGGCATCTGATGTCTCGGGCGACGTTTCGGATCTACCGGCTTGTTGGCCGTGATCTGCCTGAGCAACGGCTTCCACCAGCCGTCGTTGATAGGATCGCTGGCATCCGGCTTGTGCCCGCTCAAGGAACGAGAGGCGACTACCAGATGTCCTTTACCAATACGGCGCCTTGCCATTACCGCACGACCCCTGGCATCCTTGACCAGTACCTCCCAATCGACAGATTCGTCAAGCTGAATTATCTTGGGGGAATAACTACCAATCTCCTCTCTTTCCAAAATCGAGCATCCCCTCAACGGCTTTTGGGCGGATTCGCTGACGAACTCAGCACCGAAATGCTTCACCAGCGCATTGAGCCTGTATTGCTTTTCCTGGCGGAACAGAGAATAGTCGCCCAATACAACAACTCCGCCGCCTTCTGCAAGGAATTTCCGCACGGCTTCGATATCTTCCGGCAAATAGGGACATGGTGATGCGGACGACTGGAGGATGAGAAGATTGACATTACTGAAATCATACTTGTGCAGCGTGCCCCAGTTGCGGACATCGATACCGTTGGGAACAACGTAGTTTCTGCCGAACCGCCCGTCAAAGTAAAAGGAGAATTCATGCGAAATATCGGTTACGCAGTGGATGCGATCAGATTGGGTGGTGGGGGCTGGCTCGCCAAATGAAATTGTCAGGCACATGCAAGCCAGCACTGCGGAAATAGTCATTTTGCGTGTTCCCTTGATCATACTGTTATCCAGCCGGTGGTTTACTCAAATATCGAATTCCTACAGTCCTGCCACCGTCCAGCCGGGACGGCAGCGACGGCGGATGTACTGGTTGGCTTCCGGGAGATTCGTAATCTTCATTTGCTCGGCGTCCCAGGCCAGTTCTCTATCGGGGCAGCGCAGGGCAACCGTTCCCAACAGGATGACCTCGGTTAACGCGCCGGCGTAATCGAACCCGGCGACCGTCCTGACCTTGTTCCGACAGGCGTCAACCCAGTGGTGGTAATGGTTGCGCGGGGCGATCTTGGGACGCGAGTAGCCTTTGAACCTGCCGGCCGGGAATAGCTGCGGTCCGGCAACGTGCGGCAGCAACAGTGAGCCGGCCTCGCCGAGCAGCAGCGAACCCTGCTTGGGAAATTCGTGGCTGTCAATATGCTGCCGCACGTGATCGGGAGGGTACTTGTCCCCATCCGACCAGATCAGCTCGAGCGTCTCGCCGGCTGTCAGCTCGTTGCCGGCAAACGTGTAGTGAACTATCTGCCACGTCGGCCAGGTCTCTGTCCGGCGTGAAGGCGTGTCTCGCCACGCAGGCTCGACCTGGGCGCGGATGCGCACGGGCGAGCCCAGTCCGAGGGCCAGGTACGGCGTATCGACAATGTGGCAGCCCATGTCACCCAGCCACCCTACGCCGAAGTCCTGCCACCCTCGCCACCACGTGGGATGGTACACGCCGTGCTTGTACGGACGTATGGGCGCTGCGCCCAGCCATGCATCCCAATCCAGCGTGGCGGGCACGAGGTCCTCCCCGGCAGGCCGGGGGCCGGTGGGACGGTAGTTCCCGGCCGGCTTGTTGGACCATGCGTAGATCTTCTTGACCTTGCCGATTGCCCCATCTCGAATCATCTTCACGGCCATACGATAGCTAATAGTTGCGTTCGCCTGAATGCCCATCTGTGTTACTACATCGGCCTTGGCGGCGGCCGCTGCTATCCGTCGGGCCTCATAAACGTCGTGTGTGAGCGGCTTCTGGCAATACACATGTTTGCCCTGATTGATGGCTGTCATCGTGATCGACGCATGCATGTGGTCGGGCGTGGAGACACTGACCGAATCAATCTTGTCGCCTTCCTTGTCCAGCAGTTCGCGCCAGTCTTGATAGCGGCGGGCATTGGGGAACTTCTTCACCGCCGCAGCCATGCGTGCCGTATCGACGTCGCAGATCGCCGTGACTTCAACATCGGGGTGTGAACCTATCTGTTGTACGTCCCCCCACCCCATGCCGCCGACCCCGATCGCGGCGTGCTGGATTTTTCCGTTAGAAGACTTAGCCGAAACAACCCCAGGCAGGATAGTGGCGCCCAGCCCTGCGCTGAGGCTACGTTTCAGAAACCTACGGCGATTGATTCGATGACTCATAACGTGATTCTCCTTCCTTCAGAAAGAAACTATATAACCGAAGCCGGCCAGGTTCGCTGCAACGCGCAGTTGTCTTACTGAGGCCACAATAACGTTCGTAACAGGAGGCCATCACGGACAAGTATATTGGATTCGAATTGGATAGCAAGAAAACAATAGCGTGCCCCGCAAAAGGGGTGTGAAATTATTTTCTGGTAGGCGATTTCTTGGTTGTCAGTACTCATTTACAAGGTGCAATGACACGGAGCGCAACCATACGAATGGGTGCATACTTTGCAATGTCATCGGCCGAGTCATCGCATTCAAGGATTCTTCTGCGATGTGGCACTGGACGGGCCGAGAATCAGCAGCCATCCTTTGCCGGGTTCGACAGGTATCTGGTCAGTGACGGCAAAAGTGGCGGAATCCTGAAAGCCTTCGATGAAGGGGGCGGCGAGCTGTGCACCCTCACGGCTAATACCCAAGGCATCGAAATCAATCTTGAGCCGGCAGCTTACGGTCTCGGGCGCCCAGCTTGCAACTGAAAGCAAAGCCCTGTCCGCCTTTGCATAGACTGTGACCAACACATCTTTGTTATCTGCTCTTACCGGGCATGAGGGGGCCCAGTAGCCGAGCATTCTCGCGTCCTGCATCCCGAACTCATCCCAGAGCTTCCACAGGCGGGCCGGCATCTCCTCGCGTGGAAGCCGCGCAGTCATACCGTATATCATCCCGCGCCACGGATTGCCGCCGCCCTGCAGCATCTCGCCCATCAGGCCGAAGCAGATGCCGGACACTTCCACAAGCCAGAAATCGGGGGCGCTGTTGTAATCGAAATACTCACCAAACCAGAGACGGTTTATGTATGGAAAGTGCTCGAGGTACAGGTTGGCGCTGTTAACGAACCCGTCTCTGACGTTGTACTGGTTCGCTGAGTGCAAGTCGATAAGTGCGCCGGGACGCTTACGGTCGAGTATTTTCCTGACGCGCTTCATCACAGTCCGGTCAAACGCCACGTCGTCGATGTAGAGACCGTCAATTCCGATGTTTTCGACGAGCCAATTAAGGCCCTCGAGATAGTAGTTGTGCCACCGGGAAACGCCGCTGTTTATCACGGCGGCATCCTTGAATCTCGGCACGAACCAGCCGGCGATATAGTTCGAGCCAAGGTGTTCCTGCAGCCAGGAATGACCACCGCCGGGACCGTATGCGAGAATCTCATCGTCCAGACTGCGCAGTGCAAATATCTCGGGACACCGGTTGGACAACTCACGCACCGTGTAATATATCTTAACTTTCATCTTGTTTGCGTGTGCGGCGTCCACGTAATCCTTCATTTGCTGTGTATGGATAAAGGGATAATTGATGTAGGGATTGGCGTCATTTGCGTGGTGATTGTTGATGGTATTGGCGCCGGTCTTGGCTATCTCGTCGATCGGTTTGTAACTGTGATAGAATCGTGTGGACCACTGTCCCTGAACGTCGAGCGTTTTGAACGGGGTCAGGAGCAGATTAAAGTCGAAGTGGAGTTTCCGGCCCGCTTGAATTGTGCGGGGCCCGCTGTAGGCACTGATCGATACCGTGTTCTCATCCGTTTGCCTGATATCACAGCCGCCTTTTCCTTCGTTCCACCACGATGGCGGCATATTAAGCGGCTTTAAGAGATAGAAGTTCGTGTTCAGCGGGCGCGAGTAGTTTTCAGCCCTCAACGCGACCTGCAGACCCGCGTTCGTATCGCCAATCCACACAGAATCCTGGTTTTTCTTCCGGTCCCACTTCCAGCGATGTTCGCCACGACGTAAGCCGCCTTTGAGGCCCATGCCCATTATGTACTTGGCAACATCCTTGGAAACGGGAATCTCCAAACGAACATCCTTCAGAACTGTTGTCTCCGAAGCGCTCAATGTGATCGTATAACCGAGGAATCCGTCGAATTCCATCTGCCCGTGGCAGTTCAAACTCAATGCGCCTGATGTACTTTGCGACTCCCAGGCTACCACCCCTGCGCTCCTTTTGACTATCTTCGGCCCCACGATTTCCCACTGAACATGCTGCCCCGTACCGGTCTCGACAACAAGCCGTACGGGGCCTGACAAGACATCTCTTTCGCTGCCCACGATATGAGTTACCTCCGGAGCGAATCTGCTTCGTATCCTCTGGGGCAAGCCCGCCTTGCCGATGGTTACACTCCTGCCCAGACAGTCTATAGTGTTACCCCGAACCACCAGCGGCGTAAACGGCTCAACGATCCTATCATCCAGGGCGATCTTCGAATCGAGCCAACGCAACCGGGAGTGACGCCAAGGCTGGCTGTCGCCGGCATCGGCCATCAGCTCATCTTTGATGTTGAGAATGAATCGGATCATGGTTGATTCGGCACCTTCAGGCGTAATCGTTATCCTGCCGTTGTACCGACCGGCTGCGACGTTTTCAGGAACATCAATGCCAAACCACAACGCGCGGACTTTTCCTTTTTCGACGCACTCTCCTGAGTGGATCTGAAAAAATATCTTCTCGAATTTCCTGCCCTGCCAGTCCACTCCGCCGACGTTAAAGCAACGAAGCGCCGAAGCGTCAATCAGAGAATCGCCGGGCCCTTGCATGTCACTGAATCCGACGTCAATATCGCTTATACCTTTCCTGGCTGCATAGACCCCGATCTGAAACGCATAGAATTCTCCTCGCAATGCGTCGCCCTCGAAGCTATCTTGCAGGCCCTTTTCAATCCATCTCAGCGGAAGATCCTCGGTCATACGTATAGGGTACCTCCTGTCTTCCGGGAACAAAATGTACGACGCACGTGGAACTTTCGAGAGCAGCTCGCGAGTTTCTTCCGCCGTGGCGATCACCTCCATCGGATAGAAACTGTTAAACTCATCGATGGACTGCATCTCCACTACCTTTGCCTTCGGCAGAATGCTCCAGCGTTCCTTTGGCAATCTGCCGTTTGTATATCCGCAACGTTCGAGCCATGCCGCGTCCGAGGTTTGTTCGGGCTTGAGATAGCGGACCTTCGGATAGTGTCGGCCGGTCATCTCGTAGGGCATGTAATACATGTAATACTCACCCGGGACAGTGACCGGCTCAAAGATGAAATCTCCGAATTCTCTGTTGACTTCGACCGGATAGACGTTGTCTATTCTTCGGCTGGTCTTGGCGTCTATGAGAATGACTTTCTTCTTTTGAGGATCGAGGTCACGCCTGCGCCACGGAATATGAACCGCCACGGCACCGGTGGCCCTTGACACATCAATCACCACGCGATGATTGCCCAGCGAATTCGCATCCCAGGAGTCGTGTCGCGCAATGATAGCTGCCTGGGTCTCCATCGGAAAATCGACATTGAATTGCTCTGGCGTTACGCCGGAAGGTGGAAGAGCAAAAGTGGCAGCCGGAAGGACTGCCGAGAGAACAATACACCTTAGATATTCAAGACTCATCATTCGACTCCTACATCAAGCCGGAATTTACAGTAACAACACATGTTACTATATTTGTCCCAACCACGCACGCGATGCGCAGATTATTTCATGAACCGCGGCCAGAATCCGCCACTGCGGCGATTGCGATGTTTGTGCTTGTTCGCAGTCGAGGATTATCTCTCAAGGAGATCTCTGGGAAAATGGACACAACCCTCATGAGTGGTGGCATCATTATTCTCATAACGGCCGGTGGTGGTGCTTTCGGCGCAATGCTCCGAACCGCCGGCGTCCTGTGGAATTATCATCAGAACAGGGTATCAGTCCGCAGGACACCTTACGGTGGAAAAACAATCCTACTTTGCAAAAGCTACGCAGCGGGAGCCTGATGCCCTGATAACCTGATGCCCACTACCTGGTATTCTGATACGCTGATAACCTGAATCTTTATCTCACAGCTCGCACTTCAACCTTGGCCAGCTTCTCATAGAACTGAATTATTCCGCCGTGGTCGTCTGCGCCTTTGCCGTCCACTTTTAATGCCTGCATTACCTCCATTACGGCGCTGGACAGGGGAACAGGAACTCCTACCTCATGGGCGGTATCCAATGCGTTGGCCAAGTCCTTGATGTGCAGCTCGATGCGGAACCCCGGCTTGAAGTTGCCTTCCAGCACCAGTGGCATCTTCGCATCCAAAACATTGCTGCCCGCTAATCCTCCGCGAATCGCCTGGAAGACCTTCTCTGCGTTGACGCCTGCTTTGGCTGCCAGCACCATTGCCTCCGACATTGCGGCAATGTTCAGGGCGACGATGATCTGATTGGCTAATTTCGTCATGTTGCCGCTGCCAATCTCACCTACCCGTGTCACGAAAGCGCCCATCACACTTAGAATATCCTCAACCTCATCGAATGTCTCTTGTGGCCCCCCGACCATTATCGCAAGCGTGCCTTTGATAGCCTTAGGCTCACCGCCGCTCACGGGAGCATCGAGCACAGTAACTCCCTTTTCTTTGGCCTTTTCTGCCACCTCCTTGCTCGCCAAGGGCGCAATGGAGCTCATATCTATGAGGATCGTGCCCGGCTTCGCCCCCTCCAGAACACCGTTCTTACCTAACACTGCTTCCTTGACCTCTGGGGAGTTAGGCAGCATGGTTATTACAATCTCGCTCTTTTCGGCGACATCTTTGCTCGATGAGCCTGCCTTCGCCCCGGCCTCAACTACATCTTCGGCCTTGTCGGGCACAATATCATAGACAGTGAGAGGGTAACCCGCCTTGAGCAGATTCTTGGCCATAGGCTTGCCCATAATTCCCAATCCAATAAAGCCAATCTTCTTCATCGTCAAACCTTTCGTGTCTGGTTAATTGGTTAATTGGTGAGTTGACTACTCACCACTCACTACTCAACGAACTGGAAATTCTCCAACAGCTTCCAGCCGCCTTCGTGAAACTGTGCAAGTGTTTTTTGCGTCACCCCGTAAGTAATGAAGTCCTTGGGCCGCAACCGGAATTGCAACGGGTTGTTGCCAGATAGTTATAAAGTCCAGGTTAGTATTCGGCACCACACCAATAACGAGAAGTGTTTTCGTCCCTGTGCAGCCAATCAGCACGGCCGTCGAAGAAAAGATTGTTACAGCCATTGCCGCGATGCCGATCATGTGAGATCCGTCGGGTCAGGTTACTGCCCGAGGTAGTTTGATCCGACGCGGGCATATGCGTTCTCGACCAAACGTCCAGATAGTTGAACCTGGACAAGATATCCAGTTGATTTCTGTTCCGAACCACAGGACGCCAATCTCCAGCCGAGTTATCTGCCATATAAATCCGCTGGGCGGGAGACTTAACATTGCTGAGCTTGGTCGGACGGTCCATTTGGTTTCCCTGGTTACCGCTTGAGAGGCCCGGGTCCTGCATATCCCAGGCGTTGACAACATAATCCACTGTCTGCTCGCCATTGCTTTGGCCGTATTGCCCTACTCCGGTACGGGGAAAGGATGGGCACTGATATACGTCAACCTCCCGGTAATCTTCGATTTTTCTATATTCTTGGCCTAAGTACGGAATGAATACCAATATCCATTTTACTTCATGGTCCAATGCACGGGGGATAAAGTCCCCGTTATCACCGGCGTACATGGTCATGGCCATGCCAAGTTGTTTAAGGCTGCTCAGGCAATAGACAGTCCGGGCCTGTTTCTTCACACGCTGCAAGGCCGGCATCAATATCCCCATCAACAGCGCAATGATGGCGATCACTACTAATAGCTCAATTAATGTAAAACCTCTTTGTTTGTCCATGGTAATACTCCTTCGATTTGCCGAGGCTTGTCTGCTCATTCATAAGGTGTGCAGGGTCGGCTTTTATTCGATAGGTTTTGCATTTTCCCATTATAAACATACTTTGTCATATATATATAGAATACCTTAAACACGATTTTTTTGCAATAAAATTCATAAGAATTGCCTGGACTTATGCACAAGGGTGCGACCAGATATTCTGGCAGGGCTATGCAGCCCGTTTTCGTACATCCCAGTAGCTTTTCCACGTATTTGACTGCTCCAAAGCAATCAAGGCCATTATTGCATCGGCTCCAGGTCTGTCCCAAC
>JADFJC010000071.1 GCA_022566315.1 Planctomycetota bacterium | reverse complement strand
ATACGCTTACAATACCGATTACTCCGCTGCATTAGATGCAATTACTTCGACGCTGGGTATCAATAGAGCTGATTTGAACGGATTGCGGGTCGCTGTCATCGGCGCAGGCGGCGTGGCAAGGGCGATAGTGGCAGGTCTGAGTGACGCAGGCGCCAAAATCAGAATTTACAATCGCACTGTTACAAGGGGCGAGAAACTTGCAGCCGAGTTTAATTGTGATTTTGCACCGTTGGACGATTTAAAGAACATCGATGCAAAATTGCTAATAAACTGCACGAGTATCGGGATGCACCCAAACGTTGATGCAACGCCAGTCCCTCAGGAATACCTGAAAAAAGGTATGGCGGTTTTCGATACCGTCTATAATCCTGCCAAGACCTTACTGTTAGAAGAAGCAAAAAAGAAGAGGGCAAAAACAATAGACGGCATTTCAATGTTCGTCAATCAGGGCTTAGCTCAATTCAAACTCTTCACCAACACCGACGGCAACGCCGAGCTTATGCGACAAACCATTTGTGATAAACTCGGCCACAAAAAACACAATTGACATTCTCTAATTTAATTGTTGCTCTGGGGCGAGGATTGTTGGTATATTAAAAGGGGCGGGGAGAATGGATTCCTGCTCCTTCGACTTTGCTCAGGACAGGTTTCGCAGGAATGACAAGTTGTGCTCGCTTTGATGTGAAGAAACAACGTTTGCTGATAGTGGAAGTGTTTTGTAATGATGACGATGGCTCAGATAGAAGAATTGGTCCAGCGAATTGGGCGGGAATTTCATCCTGAGCGGATTGTGCTTTTTGGTTCTTATGCTTGTGGCAAGGCCACGGAGGATTCGGATGTGGACCTGCTGGTGGTTGCCAAAACCGATCTTCCTCCACGCCAGCGTTACAGCGCTGTCCGTCGTTTAGTAGCGGATGTTCCCGCTTCATTTGATATTATTGTGAAAACACCGGAGGAATATACCCGCTGGCGGTCGGTGATCAACCATATCGTTTACTTCGCTGATAAATACGGGAGAGTTCTCTATGAACGATGAGACCCGTGAGCTCGTGCGACAATGGAAAGAAAAAGCACAAAATGACTGGACGGCTGTGGGGATCCTTTTAGCAAGTGAGCAGTGCCCGGCTGAGACAGTCTGTTTTCATTGCCAGCAATTCGTCGAAAAATTGCTTAAAGCGTTTCTAACCCAATATGATATAGAATCACCTAAAACCCACGATTTGCGAAGATTGATTCAACTGGCTGAGTCATACGTGCCCGAACTTTCACGATTGTCTGACGAATCAGATAAGCTGACCGTTCATGGGGTTGAGACGATACCCTGGTGATTGGTATCCAGTAACCTCTGCGGAGATGAACGAAGTAGTTGAAATATCAAGACAGTTCGGTGACATACTGCTTCCAAAACTGGAACAATGAATAATTGCCACGTGGGATTGTTATTTTGCTATGTAGCTTGCCATTGCCCAATTTAATCATTGCTTTGGGACAATAATTGCTGGTATTATTGAGTTAATATGGTTGAAGAGACAGTTATAGAATCAGTAAAGCGTTATCTGGCTTCGCTGCCGGCTCTGGGCATTCATGCCCGCCGAGCGGTTTTGTTTGGTTCCTACGTGCAAGGACAAGCCGACGAATACAGTGATATAGACCTTATTGTGATCGCACCGGAATTCGACGGCTCACGTGAAATCTCGTTGATTAAATCGCTCTGGCGAGCAACCGCCAGCGACAACCGCATCGAGCCTATTCCCTGCGGAGAACTGGAATGGGAAACTGACCAGGGCCGTCCAGTTCTCGAAATTGCCCGGCGCGAAGGTGTTATTATCGCTGCGTAAAAGGAGTTGTTGATATAGGAAATATTTCGTAATGGTGGCAATGGATAGAATAAAAGAATTTAGCCGGCGGATTGGGCTGGAGTTTGGCGCTGAACGGGTCATACTGTTTGGCTCTTATGCGCGAGGTGTAGTTACAGAAGATTCGGATGTTGACCTGCTGGTCATTGGGCCTTTTGAAGGTAGGAGCGTGGATAAATCGGTGGAAATTCGGATGAAGCTTCGGCCTGGGTTCCCCATAGACCTGCTCGTTCGCACTTCTGGTAAGGTGCGCCAGCGAATGAAAATGGGTGACGACTTTATGCGGGAAATTCTTGAAGAAGGGAAGGTGCTCTATGAAACCAATGAGCGCTGAGTGGGTCGTGATGCACTGGGATTAAAGACGTAAACTCATTAAGGACAAACTGAATGGCTAAAAGTAGTAAAAGCAAAAAAGCTGAAAAAGTAGTACTGGCATATAGCGGAGGGTTGGATACGAGTGTGATTCTGCCGTGGCTTAAGGAAACCTATGGGTATGAGGTAATAGCGTTTGCGGCTGAATTAGGTCAGGGCGATGAATTGGCCGGCATTAAACGTAAAGCATTAGCGAGCGGGGCGGTCAAGTGTGTAGTCAAGGACCTGCGCAAAGAGTTTGTCCAAGATTACCTCTGGCCGATGCTCAAAGCAGGTGCGGTCTATGAAAAAGAGTATCTGTTAGGGACGAGTGTTGCTCGGCCTTTAATCGCCAAGCATCAGGTCGAGGTCGCACACGCTGAAGGTGCGACAGCGGTAGCCCACGGGGCAACAGGCAAGGGCAACGACCAGGTGCGATTTGAAGTAAGCTATATGGCACTGGACCCTTCGCTGAAAATCGTCGCGCCGTGGAAAGACCCTAAATTCACATTAACTTCTCGTGAAGCGGCGGTTGATTATGCCAAAAAACACAAAATTCCCATCGAGCAGACAAAGAAGAAGATCTACTCCCGCGACCGCAACCTCTGGCACATCAGCCACGAAGGGGCAGACCTTGAAGACCCTGCTAATGAGCCAAAGGATGATGTGTTCGTTATCTCCCGGCCAATTTCCAAAACGCCTGATAAGCCGGACTACGTAACGATAGGTTTTTTTGAAGGAATCCCAATAAAGCTTAACGGCAAGTTAACAAGCGGCGTGAGGTTGATAGAAGCATTGAATAAGCTCGGCGGCAAACACGGCATCGGGCAGGTGGATATGGTCGAGAATCGGCTGGTTGGTATAAAGTCGCGGGGCGTGTATGAGACACCGGGTGGGACGATTCTCGTTACATCTCACAATGCTTTGGAGAGTCTGACACTCGATAGGGAAACTATGCACTACAAACAACAGCTCGCTCTGAAATATGCTGAGCTGGTTTATTACGGCCTGTGGTTTTGTCAGCTTCGTGAGGCGCTTGATGCGTTTGTCGATGTTACGCAGCAGAATGTTACCGGCGAAGTTAAAATGAAACTGTTCAAAGGGCGCTGTACTCCGGCCGGCATAAAAAGCCCGAACAGTCTGTACAAAACGGACTTAGCGAGCTTTAAGATGGGCGCCGAATATGACCCAACCGACGCAACCGGCTTTATACGCTTATTCGGCTTACCTGTGAAAGTCGCTGCTGCAGTTAACAAGAAAGGCAAAAGTAAAGCGGATTATTAGAGATTGGTTGGCTAAAAACAGTTCTTTGTTAGATGTGAATAAACACTGATTGAAATAGTAGGGTCGTGTATTATAATATTGTCATAAGGACTTGTACAATAAATTATCTTCCATTTTTGGCTGGCTGCGGCTGCGGCTGGCGGTGTCAGCAAAACTCGAACTACCAACCAGTAGGCCTGTGTTTTGCTTCCTTGCCAGCCTTGTCCTCGCTCAGCCAAAAACGAAACCTAATTTCTTTACCAGTCCTAAGTTAAACCGTCAGAATAACGGGAGCAACGGCTATGAAAACAAAAATGACCATGATTTACTGGAAGGGTGAGAAATATTGGCTGGGAAAGCTTCTTGAGCATCCAGAAATTATGACCCAGGGAGAAACTCTGGGGGAATTAGAGGAGAATATTAAAGATGCGTATCTATTGATGGCTATGGATGAGGTGCCTGAAGAACACAAGATGAAAGAAATTGCAATATGAAGCGAAAGAAATATCGAGGTTGATAACCACTTAGCAAGACATATCGGAAAATATTTAGGCTTGAAATAACTTAAATTTTCAGAGGCATTGTGGCAGTACCGGATTGGATATGGTTTGTTTTTATCTTTTCGTTCGGCTGTTGTATCGGCAGCTTTCTGAACGTTGTCATCTATCGCTTACCTCGTGATAAGTCTTTGGTAACACCGCCTTCAGCTTGTCCGGCCTGTGATAGGCACATTCGTTTTTACGACAATATACCGCTTGTTTCGTGGCTGCTTTTGGGGCGTAAGTGTCGTTATTGTAAAGCGTCGATTTCGCCGCGTTATTTTATTATCGAGCTGCTGACCGGCTTAGTTTTCTTAGGCCTTTTCATTTTGTATTTTCAGGTCAATCTGCGAGACGGCATCAAGTTAGATGCCGGCGGCGGCTGGTTTATTTATCTACTCCACATTATTATGTTTGGGGCTTTTGTCGCGGCTTCAGCGATTGACCTGGAGCACTGGATCATTCCACTATCTATTTGCTGGTTGGTTACAGCAGCGGGATTCATTGGCTCGGCGGTAGGCGTTTATATAATTGACCCTGCCCTGATTCGTGCGTATTCGCTTTTGCCGAGTGCCTCAGCTAATACGGGTGCGCTGGCCGTCGGGGCAACAGCAGGGCTGGTTATATCCCTGCTGCTGCTGGTGAGCGGTTTGGTTAAAAGAAGTTACGAATCAGAGATTAGCGAGGATGAAAAGGGGATTGAGCAAAAAAACAGCAAAGAGGAAATCGCCATACCCAATAATGAAGAAAAATCAGCGGAGCCGGATTGGACTTCTAACGGCGTCAATCATCGTTTGGAGGCGTGCAGAGAAATCATCTTCTTGCTGCCGATAATCATCTGCTCGATAGCGTTGCTCTGGATTGTCAGAGAAGTTACACCGGTAAGGGCCTGGTGGGAGAATTTTTCGCAACATCCTGTCGTTGCGGGACTTCTGGGCAGTCTGTGGGGTTACTTTGTGGGTTGTGGGCTGGTCTGGAGCATCAGGATTTTCGGCACGTTGGCCTTTGGAAAAGAAGCAATGGGCCTCGGTGATGTGCATCTAATGGGCGCTGCTGGGGCGGTAATAGGGCCGCTTTACGTCGTGGTGGCATTCTTTGTGGCGCCATTCTTTGGCCTGGCCTGGGCAGGCTCTCAGATGTTTTTTAAAAAAATTCGACAAATTCCTTATGGTCCGTTCTTGTCTTTGGGTATATTTGTTGTTATAATTCTACACGATTGGATTCGCGATTACCTGAGTTTTGTGTTTTATCGCTGAAACGGAAGACCTAAATTCAACATTATAAGGAGATATCAAATGCGGATTACCAACAAAAAAACAATCGCTCTTTTAATTTGTCTTGTATCATTTGCTCTTTTGCCCGGCTGCACCAACTGGGAGGAAAAATATAAAATTCTGGAAGTGGAGAACGCAAATCTAATAGGTCGGCTCGAACTCGCAGGCTCTGAAAAGGGTCAGCTCGCCGACCGGATTTCGCAAGACCAGATGACAATCGAAGAGCTCCAAAGACAGATTGAAGAACGTGCTAAAACACCAGCCGACGCAACCGGTTTCGGAGCGGGCTACGATGTTGCCTTCGACCCATCCAAAGGAACGATTACAGTAACGCTTCCGAACGCGATATTGTTTGATTCGGGAAAGGCCACGTTAAAAAGAGCAACCAGCAGGGAGCTTGACCATATTCACTCGGTATTGCGGGACAAATATTCCAGCAAACAAATAGATGTTGCAGGCCATACCGACACTGACCCCATCAAGAAATCAAAATGGAAGGACAACTGGGAACTTTCCGCTCAACGTGCACTTTCCGTGCTTAGATACTTAGTCAAACGCGGAATTCCTGAAGATAAGATTCAAGCGGTAGGCTGTGGACAAAGCCAGCCTATCGCTTCCAATTCAACCTCCAGCGGTAAAGCAAAAAATCGCAGAGTCGAAATCGTGCTGCATCTGAGGTGATATCTCGTATTGCGTAAAAACAATTTTTGCGCAATACCGCAGATAGGCAACGTACGGTTTTGTTGACGTTTGTAAACCGCGTAAGACCAACAGCTAAGTTATGGAGCAAACGCTGTGGTTTTTATCATACCGTCCCTGCTGATAGAGACAGCAACGGCACCGTGTTCAGGTGTATAGAATGACTTGGCGTTGCCTTTTCCTTTAATCATCTGTTGTTGTCTTTCGTATTGGGTTCGGCCGCAACTGTATATCAAAATATCCGCATCGAGCTTTTCCAAAAAATCATCCTCTAACGTATTGACCGAGCCGTGATGAGGGACAACGACAATGTCGGCTTTTAGGTCAGGATACAGCCGGAGCAGCTCTCTTTGTGCGAATTTTTCAATGTCGGAGCATAGAAGTACCTTGGTGCCGGCAAATTCTATCAATGAAACCAGGGATTTGTCGTTATCCCCTAAATCTTCATTCTTACATACCTCTTCACTGGGCCAGAGTATTTTTATATTAGCACCACCGCTTAGATTCAAATCTTTACCCACAGGTTGTATTTTAATGCCGATTTGGACTAAGCAGTTATTGAGAAATTTTGCCGTGCCCCATTGCTCCGCTTCGTCGAAAAAGACATCACTGGCATAAACGGCACCGACTTCGCGGTGTTCTGCAATTTCAGGTATTCCATTTATATGGTCAATGTCATTATGGCTTACGATAACAGCGTCGATTTTATTCACGCCGGCATAATCCAAAAACGGTACGACAATTCGTCTGCCGATGTCGCTTTTATGCAGTGAGCCTGCGTCGAACAAAACGTTGGCTTTGCCCGGAAGCTGAGCGAATATCGCCTGGCCGTGGCCGACGTCAAGACAGGTGATGACTAAATTGTCCCGATGTGTCCTTTGCCATTTCGTGACACCTAAGAAAGCAATCATCGCTAAAACGATCACCGTGTAGATCGCCTTTTTTAATAAGGGACGTTTCATTAAAGGACGCCAGAAATAAACAAAGATAGCAAAAAGAACAAAACCATAATAGCAGATAATCACTACTCCCGGTACTTTGCCTATGAGTATCTCTGATATGTCCCAAGATGCGATATACTCTACAATCCAAATCATGGAGATAGATAGGAAGTCCACGATTATGCCCAATCCTAATGCTACAGTTGGCAGCAGGAAAGACAGAATTATTTTCAAAAACCCAACGGTCAAAATCCCAGCTACCAGCGGAAAAGCAACCACTGTCCACACAGCTGTAAAGGGCGTAATCGTATGAAAGTGATATAACGCAATACCAGCACCACCCAACCAAGCTGCAAGGCCTATCGAGAATATTGTTATGACCCCTTTGCCCAGTCTTTTCGTTCGGCGTTTCAGGAATTTGACATTTCCAGATGAGATGTTCCAGAACCAATTGCCTGTTTTTTCATGCAAAAAGTTTCCGATCCAGCGTGTGAAAAACAAGATTCCCAGGACTGTTGAAAAAGACAATTGCCAGCCAGCCTCAAATAAAGCCGTTGGCCTTATGAGTAGAAGAATTATTGCTGCTAACGAAAGTGTGTTTAGACGATTCGAGTGCCGGCGAAAGAAAACCGATACGCAAAAAACCCAACATATAATAGCTGCGCGCTGTATCGGTGCTCTCGGCGGGACAGTCATCAAAAAGATACCTATCGCAATTATACAAATAGTCGCTCGGGCAGGTTTCATCAAACCCGCCGCTTGGCATAACCGCCAGATAATCCAAACAAGAATGCCCAGGTGCATTCCAGACAGACTGATAAAGTGCAGCAGACCGGTTTTGCGAAATGCCCTGTAAGTGCTGCTGTCGATATTTCCTCTATAGCCCAACAGCAATGCCTCCAGTAAGCCCCGGCTTCTGTCTTCCAGCGACAGATTGCCCAACAGTGCCTGTGCGGCTGTTTGCCTCATCTTTCTTTTTACTTTTGTAAAAATACCTCCGCGAGGGCTTTCTAATAATTTAATGCCGTCCCGTGATTTTACAGATGCTGCGATAAAGACATTTTTCCTCGCCAGGTACTTTGCCGTATTAAACTGGCCGGGGTTAGTGGAGGGGCTGAATCTATCCAGCCGGCAGTATGCCTGTATATAATCACCCGCTTTTAAATCCAGCACCGGCCCATCAACCTGTACTCGAACGGTGCCGGCTGCCTTTGTCCAGCCGGGAATAGCTTTTACTTCTCTGACTTTGAGGTAGAAACTGCTGGATGGGTCGGTGAGCTTGAATCTGGCGAATTTCCAGTTTCGGTTCTTGTTAATGTACGGCTCAGTTATAATCAGGCCGCGAATCGTTGCCAGTTTCGGCTCATCAGTAACAAAATTGCGGATGTCGTTTGGCTTTGGCTGGTGGAAGCTGAGCAGCCGAATCGACCCTAAACAAACAAAGCAAGCCAGAGCCGTATAGGCTAATATGTACGTGAGTTGTTCTTCTTTGCCGACATACGACATACGATATACGACATACAAAAGAGTCGTTGCAGCTATGCAAACCCCTATGGATATCAAGCAAAACCAGATTGATAAATCCAATGTATGTTGTATCAGAATCCCTGCTATAAGACCTACAGCGACAAAGACAAGTGGGCAGGTGCTTATGATTTGCTTATGAAGATTTCTGCCGGCTAATTGCCGGTCAATCAGGGCTAATTTTCGCTGGATGTCGTCCATAGCGAAACAGACTACAGACTCAAGAGGCCAGACTCAAGACTAATTTTGAGGCCAAAAAGGGGTAAATCCTGCCATTCTCTGAAGGATAGACTAATTTTGTTAAAAGTGAATGCGGACCTCGTAGATTCAAGGGGTCAATCAAGACATCCGGCTCAAAAAATAAAAAAAGCTCTTGACAGATATGCATATATTATACATAATGATACATACATTTATACATTTAAGGAATTGATAATGAGAACCACATTAAATATCGATGATAAATTGATAGGTAAAGCGTCAAAATTAACCGGAGTTAAGGAAAAGACTTCTTTAGTTAGACTTGGCTTAGAGGCCTTGATCGCTCTTGAGAGCAGCAAAAGACTTGCCATATTGGGCGGAACTGAAAAGAAATTAAAACCCATACCCCGCAGAAGAAGCGGAGGCAGATAATATGGTTCTGGTTGATAGTTCTGTGTGGGTCTGGCACTTGCGTGCCGGCAATTCTGACCTTGAGATTCTACTAAATGACGGAAGAGTTGTTTGCCATCCATTTATCATTGGTGAGCTGGCCTGTGGAAATCTTAAGAATCGGGCTGAGATACTTTCTCTGCTGCACTCTCTTCCTATGGCAAAACAAGCAGAGCATGAGGAAGTTTTACAATTTATTGAAAGTAATCGGCTTATGGGCAGAGGCATCGGCTATGTTGACGCTCACCTGCTTGCCTCTGCGGTTCTGACGGGAATTCCATTTTGGACACTTGATAAAAAGCTGCAAGAGGTGTCCTTAAAGTTTGGTATTAGCCTGCAATAACATCCACTGCAAAAAGACTACAGGCTCAAGGACAAAGACTCAAGGGTAATTTTGCCACAGAGATTTTTCCTTTTGTCATTCCCGCGCAAGCGGGAATCTACGCTTTTTTACTTTGAGCCGAGTGCTAATGGGTTATAATATCCCAATATTCGTTTTTCGGGTCTTCTAAAAGGGGAAAGATGTCATCTCTCACAACAGACCAAGAAATTGCACTTCTTGAAGAAACTAAAACAGCAATTTTCCTTATTAGGCAGGGGTTGATTTCTCTAAAATGGTTAAAGGATGATGTAGACCTCGCACATTTACCAATTCTGCTTATCTCCAATGGTTTTGAGAGGTTGCTCAAAACCGTAATATGCTTGAATGCCTTTGAAGAGAATCCTGATAATCCAGATTTCGGAAAGATAGAGACTCATAACGTCGAGAAGTTGTTAAAACGAGTAATTAACATCGGTAGGAGATGGAGTTATGAAAAGAGATGTGCGAAAACAAAAAAAGATATGGTATTTTTGGAAACTTGTAAGGACCTCCGAGTATTAGTGAAACTTTTGACGAAATTTGGAGACAAAAGTGGACGCTATTACAATATCGATTTGCTGATTGGTAAGAAAAAGAATTACAACGATCCGAGCAAACTTTTCATATCATATTTGGATGACAAAATGAGTGAGGGTATAACTGATATAATCTGTCATATTACAATGCTACTGCAAAGATTTGCAAGGGCATTGTGCCGTATGTTTATTTGGGGAGAACTTGGTCAAACTGGAAAAGATATGGCAAATATTGTGGGTTATTTCCTTGAAGTGGAAGATGGTGACTTGGGACTAATTTTACCAGAGTTGTGAAAGAGAATGGATTCCTGCTTTCGCAGGAATGACAAAAGTAGCACGGGAATGGCAAAGTGGCGAGATACGCTTCACGATTCACGATCGTTTCTTTTCCATTCATATATGGTCGGAGGGGTTTTGGTATTGTTATTGAGCCATCAGAATTCTGGTAAAGCTTCAGCCGTTTTCGCTACAAAAAACTCCTGAGCCTTTATCTTTGGCGGTTTACTTTTCCGGCTGCGTCGTGGGACTTCGCCGCGACGAGTTCCATCCTGGTCCACGCACAACACGGCCGGGTTTGGCGCCGGTATGTTCACCGTCTTTGAGCACCTGTGTGCCGTTTACAAAAACGTGGAGCATACCTGTTGCATACTGGTGTGGTTTTTCAAACGTCGCATGGTCAATAATTGTCTCAGGATTGAAAATGACAATGTCTGCATAATATCCTTTTTCAAGTCTTCCCCGCCGGTCAAGTTTGAGATTATCTGCCGGCAGTGAAGTCAAACGCCTGATTGCCTCGGCCAGTGTAATGACCTTTTCCTGGCGAACATATCTACCAAGAAGCCGGGCAAAGCTCCCGTATGCACGGGGATGTGGATTTGATTTTAAGAAGACTCCCTCAGGGGCAAGAGAGCCTGCATCTGAACAAAAGCTGACCCAGGGCAGTTTAATCTGCCTTTTCACATTTTCTTCCGACATTAGAAAATAGACCGTGCCGACGCGGCTGTCGTCTTCAATAACAAGGTCGATTGCAGTTTCTGCCGGTGATTTTCCCCTCATCCTGGCGACCTCTGCAAGTGTTTTGCCGGTTAGATGCTTGAGCTTTTCGTTTTTGAACCCCACTAAGAGAACATTTTCCGGCGTACCTGCCAAAAGATATAAATTTTCCCATTCGTCAGTAGGGGTAGTCATCTCTCTCAAAACCCGTTTCCTGATTCTCGGATTTTTGAGCCGGGCTACCCATGCCTGGTGTCCACCGGCCTGAACCCAGGGAGGCATTGCGGCATCGAGACCTGTTGCACCTGCTGTATAGTTATACATATCTGCCGTAATTTTAAGACCTTCGGCCCGTGCCTTTTCAATCCTTTCAATCATGGCATTATGTTTATGCCAATTTGATTTGCCGGCAGCTTTCATGTGATACAGTTCAGCGGCAACATTTGCCTTTCGCGCAGTTGTTATCAATTCATCCAACGCTTCAAGCAGGCGGTTGCCCTCGCTGCGGATGTGCGAAATATACATTCCACCATATTGGCTCGCCACCTCTGCAAGAGCTATCAGCTCATCAGTATCAGCATAAAAGCCGGGAGCATAAATCAGCGCCGAACTAACACCTACTGCTCCTTCCTGCATTGCCCGGCCTACTAATTTACACATCTGCTCAAGCTCTTTAGAAGTTGGTGGACGGTCTTCATATCCAACAGCATAAATACGAACAGTCGTTGCGCCCACAAAAGAGGCTACGTTGGTCGATACTCCTTTTCTTACAAGATATTCGAGATATTCTCCAAGTGTAGTCCATTCTATGCTAAATTTGATGTCTCCCTGAGATTCACGCATATCCTGTTTCATCTTTTCATTAAGAGGCCCCATTGACCATCCTTCGCCCATAACTTCGAGAGTTACTCCCTGACGAATATCGCTTTGCGACCTGCCATCTTCTATAAGGGATTCATTTGCCCAGCTTAGCATATTGATAAAACCCGGAGCAACTGCAAGACCTTGTGCATCGATTAGCACATCTGCATCTGGCTGGAGCTGTCCGATAGCTGCGATATGACCATCTTTAATTCCGACATCCGCAATATATGATGCTCCACCAGAACCGTCGTAGATCCGGCCTGATGTTATTACTGCATCATAAGTCTTTTGCCGCAAGGCATCCTGCGGAGAGCTACCGAAAACGCCTACAGTTAATATGAACAATACTATATGGAGGGACACAGTAACTTTTCGCATAATATCCTCCGAATCTGATATTTCTTAGATAACCTCTGCCCAGTTAAATCTCCGGACTTGACTTCTTTATTGGTTCTGCGCTACCAGCCTGCGCTGGTGCAAGCTGCGCGGAATCAATAGTCAATTCTATAGGTGCCATGGGCTGCGCATCGACCGTGACAGCATCCGGTTGGCTTGTTCATCGTTAATGAAGCGTTCCTTATCCGGGTCCCATTTCAGTTTTCGTCCCAACAGCATTGAGATATTGCCGATGTGGGCGATTGTAAAGCAGCGATGTCCTATCTCAGGCGGAAAGTAGCAGTCCTTCCGTGATTTCACGCAATCGAGGAAATTGCGCTGCTCGCCGGCCCGGCACGTATAAAGGTGAATATCATTAGGGCCAATCACAGAATCAAGAATGTTTTTAGGCTCCGCCTGGAGTTTCCCCCTCCAGCCAACATTACCTATCCATCCCTCGGACCCTTCGAATCGCAGGCTTGGATTGCCTGATGTCACTATCAATCTCACGCCGTCAGCGTATTTGTATTCGATTCTGTATTCTTTGGCCGTGTCATAGAGTCCTTCTTTACAGAATACACCTTTTCCTTCGACCTCTACCGGCCCCGTATGTTCGCTGTCATTTCCCCATTGCGCACCGTCGAGAAGATGTGCTCCCCAGTCCGTCAACATCCCACCCGAATAATCAAGAATCCATCGAAAGTTCCAGTGAATGCGGTCTTTTGTATATGGTGCCCACGGCGCCGGCCCCAGCCACATCTCGTAATCAAAACCCTTCGGCACCGGCATAGGCGTAGGGTCTCCGGGTGTATTCGGGCCGCTCGGCAGCTCAACTCGTATCGTATGCACTTTTCCGATTCTGCCGTTGCGAACCAGCTCACACATCCGGTGATAGACATCCACGGATCTATCTTCCGTGGACCATTGAAAGACACGATTGTAACGTTTCATAGTCTCGCAAAGTACCCGGCCTTCTTCAACGGTCAGTGTCGGTTTTTCGCACTCTACATCCTTGCCCGCTTTAGCGGCAGCTATTGAAATTGGAACGTGCCAGTGGTCGGGCGTCGAAATCATCACAGCATCTATATCATCCCGCTCGATAATTTCTCGGAAATCATTGTAAGTCGAACAATCCTTATTGCCGTATTTTTTGTTCACCATATCGCGGGCTATATTCCTATTGTTGGAATCGACATCGCAAACGGCGACAGCCTGAGCATCCGCGTTGCCCAAAAAGTTCGTTAGATTAACTGCTCTGCCGTGACCACCCACCCCAATAAAGCCTATTGTAATTCGCTCGCTCGGCGCAACCGAACCTGCCTTACCTAATGCCGAGGGCCTAACCAAATAGGGAAAACCAACTGCTGCCGCAGACACACCGACCGCTTTTCGCAAAAACTGACGCCGATTAACTTTCTTCATAATAAAAACGCTCCTATATCGTAACTAATAAGCAACTATCGATTTACAATAGTAAATCTCAGAGATGCCACGGGCTTCGCATCGACCGCGACATCATCCTGTCGGCCTGCTCATCGTTGATGAATTGTTCCTTGTCCGGGTCCCATTTCAAATCCCGCTCTAACCGCATTGCGATATTACCAAGATGCGAAACCGTAATGGAGCGGTGTGCAGTCTCAATCGGTGCGACAGGCTCGCGGCGTGAAATCACACAATCAATAAAGTTACGGGAGTGGTTATCGCTGCGGTACAGATGAATTTCGTTCGGCCCGATGACAGATTCGAGCAGTGACTTCGGCCGTGCATCGTGACGTCCACGGTCGGCCCATACCCAGCCTTCTGTGCCTTCGAATGTTACTCCGCCACGCTCCTTGTTAGAGATGATTAATTTGACACCGTTCTTGTATATACACTCAAAATAGAACTCTTTCGCAGCGTTATAAAAACCGTCTTTGGCAAATATACCTTTGGCATTTTTGATTTCCACCGGCCCGGTTCCCTCTGTGCCCATACCCCATTGAGCAATATCCGGATGATGACCTCCCCAGTCAGTAACCTGCCCACCGGAGTAATCCAGCAGCCAGCGAAAATTCACATGGCAGCGAGCAGGGCAGTAGGGGGCATACGGTGCCGGGCCTAACCACATCTGGTAGTTGAAACCTTCGGGCACAGGTTTGGGTTTTGTAAGATGACCCCTTTTTGAAATATCAGGAGTCCCGCCCGGCAGACCGCACCTGACGGTATGCAGCTTCCCAATCCGACCGTTTCGTACTAATTCGCACGCCCGCCGGAAATTATGGTCTGAACGCTGTTGGCTGCCCGTCTGAAACACTCGGCCATATTGTTTTACCGCATCGCTCATCGCCCGTCCCTCCGGGATGGTCAGTGACAGAGGTTTTTCGCCATATATATCCTTGCCGGCTTTTGCCGCCTCGATAACAGGAATGGAATGCCAGTGGTCAGGCAGCGCCAGCAGAACGGTATCGATATCATCACGGTCTATTACTCTGCGAAAATCTTCATAGGATGTGCATCCTTTGTAGGTACCTGATTCCGCATGGCGGCCGTAGTGTTCTACGACTATCCTCTTTGCAGGTTCACGTCCGCCGACGCGGTTGTCCCAGTATCCGGCGCTCTGACGGTTCACATCGCACACCGCAACAATCTGTACACGTTCATCTCGCAGGAAACTTTTTAAGTCATTGATACCCTGGTTACCCGTACCTATACAGCCCATTGTAATCTTGTTGCTTGGGGCAACCGAACCTGCCTTGCCCAGCGCTGATGAAGGGACAATATACGGGAATGAAGCCACTGCTCCGGTAACACCTGCGGCCTTTTTCAAAAAGCCGCGACGTGAGATATGCCCTCTTTGATTCATACTACAACCTCCAATCCCCTTTTCTTCAGAGTTATGCCTAACCTCGATTTTGCAAAAGACTTTTAGAGCCTATCCGAATAATCCTTCATTCCTTGTCATTCTGAGGCGAAGCCGAAGAATCTGGCCAACGAAGATGAGATTCTTCACTTCGCTACGCTCCGTTCAGAATGACAGACGAGAGCGAATAGTTATTCGGATAGACTTTTATTCTATTAATATCTTGCGCAGTGTGTCTCCCCAATAGAACCACAAACTCAAAATGACAGCAGACACTGCCAGATATACGTGTATCCAAGGGCATCGATGTCCTCCCAGATTTTCTGGATCATTGCCTTGTCGCCGGTGATTTCGGGCAGGTCCTTGACTCGCTGCTCCCAGGGGAAGCAAACACCGGGTTTCACTGGCGGCGCCGCCCGGCCCGCCATACCCGTCACTTTCTTGCGTGACTCCACTGATGTGGGCAAATCGCACGGCGGCGTTTCGGTCGGCGTCTCGTAGGTACCGGACGCATAAACACCGTGCTCGCGGCATACCTGATTCATCACCTTCATGTTCTCGATGTTGGTATCATCCTGCATGATGGCGCCGGCGTCCATAATATAGCCCCCATCCTGCGCCACTTCTTTGATGACCCGCATGCAGAACTCCCGTACTTCCTCAGGAGTGCCCCAGCTCAACATCGCGTTCGGGATGCCGCCGCTGATGGCGAACTTATCGTGCAGACTGCGATGGACCTCGAAGATATCGTCCTGATCGCAGTGGAAGACGATGCTGCGGTCGGGCAGCTCGCGGAAGGTGTCGAAGTGATGCTTCCACCTGCCCTCGGCGTAAAAAAGCGTCTGGTGGCCGTTCTTCCAGAACTCCTCGATACAGGGCTTGAGCGTGGGCCAGTAGTGGGACTCGAATTGTTTCGGGTTGACGAAAGGAACACACCCGCGATGCATCCAGTAGCCGATGGGCACCTGCTTGTTCACATCGGCAGTAGTCAGGCCCACGTTGACTAAGTGCGGCATAAGCGCCTCGCAGGCCTTGAGCACTTTCTTGGGCTGCGTCTGCATGTCACTCACCAGCCCAAGGTAGCCTCGCATTTTGTCGGCGATAATGTCGAACGGCGCTTTGAAGATGCCTGCAATGGCCGAGACCGTACCGCATTCGGACCGCAGCCTCGCGATTTGCGGGCCGAAGGCGTAGAAGTATTGCATCATAGCCATACCGCTCTTGACTAATGCCAGGTTGTTGCGGTTTGTCGAGGGCTCGCCAATCTTGCAGACTTCGGTGGAGACGCGAGGCAGCCAGGTGTTATAGAGAAAGCCGGTCGGATCGTCGATTAACTCATCGTATTCGTCCGGCTTCATGAACGCCTCTTCTTCCGGAGGCTCGATGTAGTTGAAGCCGACCGTGTGGGGGATGCCTATGCCGGGGATACCGTAGTAGCGCAATCCGGCAGCCTGGGTGAGACCTGTCCACACATAGACCATATTTGGAACAACGGCGTCCCAGTCGAAATCCTTCGCGCACTTCACGGCAGCCTCGAAGGCCTTGTTGTAATCATGCGCCACATCCTGGCAGGTGTACCCGGCGTATTTAGCCGTGAACTCCGCAACAAACGGACGAATCGGAATCATATCCGGCTTCTCGTTCCGCATCGCCGTAACGTAGCGCTTCATCCGTTCGGCGTACAGTTGTTCCATATCCTTGTCCTGAGCTATGTCGTAGGATTTGGCCATCTTATTCTGCTCCTTTTATTCATCAAGTCCGAGTATTTGAACTTGCCCGCCGATTTTCTTCAGCCGGCATTTGATTGCACCCTTGCTTTCCAGACCGTCAGCTTTCAACGTGATACTCTCGGAGGTTGGAAGAAGCGCTGAGAACTCTCCATCGGCTACTTTGGCCTTCAACAAATAACCTCCCTTAATCCGTTCCAGACTTGACTCATCAGGCACGCGGTCTTTGAGACGATGTGGACGATAGAGTGTTACGAACTCCATCCGTTTTTTCTTTTCTGGTGTCGTCGCCGTCAGATGCCACTCACGCAGCTTGATACGCGGGCGAGGATTGGGGTCGTACTGGTCAGTCTGACTGAAAGTCAAACCGGATGGTGCTAAAAAATCAATATCACAAACTACATCTTCGTTTCGCACCCGGATATTGTGCTGGTCATCCACGTCAATCTTCTTGATAGCGTGCAGCCAGTATTCATACGTCGCCGGTTCCTTAGACTCCAGACGGTCGTAAACAATAACTAATTCCGGCTTGACAAAAATGATGCTTCGGGTGAAACGCTCCAGCGCAGGTTCATAGGCCTGCCCCGCCTCGCCGACAACGATGTCTATTGAAGGCGTAGTTTTGAAGGCGATGATTTTGCCCTTGGCTTTGGCGCTGCGCTTGCCCTGGCCTTGCCCGTTGACCGTAATATTATTGACCGAGCGCGTACTCCACATCCAGTCACGATGATGCGGGCCCCCGTAGTTATAATAGCGGCCGGTACGAATCAGCAGTCGCTGCCCATACGCCCAGAGAACAAACGAATTATTGCCTGCATTGCCATGCGACTGCGTCCCCATAGGACTCGACTTAAAAATCACCTGCACGTCTTCTCCTGCGTCCTTCAATGTCGTATTCAGATATGCCTGTCCGGTGCCGCTGAAGAGTCTGGACGGAACCAATTCATCGGGCGGTTTGGATTCCACCTTCGGCAGGGCACCGCGGATAAATCCAATGTATCCCGATGTCACGGCGGGGCCGCCCATTTGCTCAGCGTACCACTGCCAATGTCCGTTGCCGGCCTGCGCTGCAAGCTGGCTCAGCAGCGGCACGAGGCTTGAAGCTATTCTGCGATTGGCCCCATCGCCAAATCCCCCACCGACCTTGCCGGGCGGCATCAGATACATCGCGTAATAGCCGGCCTTGGAAAAGTACGGCTTGTCATAGGCGTTGATACCCATAGCTTCCCGCATCACATCAGCCCACCAGGTGAAACGACCGATGTAACTCGACCAGTAGCTGACCCCCTCATGCCAGCCGCCGTCGTCATCGCACCAGGCCGGATACACATTGAAAAACACATTGGCGGCAAACCATACCCAGTCCTCGGCCCCTTCGACCTCACCTAAAAAGGCGATGCCAACCTCACCGAGAAAGTGCCACGCTCGGTTGGCGTGGCTGCCGTAAGGCCGCCACAAATGACGCGGACAAAGATGCCGGTACATCTCATCCCCGCGCACCTCCATTACCTCTCGGCAGATTTTCTTTTCCTGCTCGCTCAGCAGGTCGTTGACAAACGTATATGTGCGCGAAAAGTAATAATTGTAGGGCATACCCGCCTCGTCGTTGTAGCGATAGCCGGTGCTGCCTTTCGGGTCCCACTTGGCACATTCCAGCAGAATGCGTTTGGCCTCAAGGCCGTATTTCTCCTGTCCGCCGAGCAGCCGGGTAAAGGCTAAGGTTGCCGCGCCGTTGAGCGCTTTGATTGTATATGTTCGGTTGCCCCACCAAATCTCCCGCCAGCGCTCACTGCCGCGCACTATATCTTTCGGATACTTCAACGGCTCCTCGGTCGAAGGCGGTCTGGCTAAAAGTCTCTCACATTCACTAACGAGTTTGTTATATTCCTGCTTCATTTTGCCCCGTGCCAGCTCCCGCAGCCGTCCGAGGTTCTCAGGGCGCATAAAAAGCCGCGGATGGCTTTCTGGTATCCGCCCAATCAAATCCTTGCGAGCCGGCAGCGGCATAGACGCTGCATTATTGGCAATAGTGAATGTTCGCCCCTTGCTCCAGTTCGTATAACGGCCGTTCTTGTCTTTCCCGCGATACCGCCACCTGTAGCTCCCCGGCTTGAAGACCCGAGGTGGACAGTGAACATTAAACTTGAGATTCTTCGCGCGGTATTCCACTTTCTTGCCTACCATATCCCAGGTACACTCGATTTCCCACGTCATCTCTTTTTGTGGACGCCAGCTAAAACTCGGCGGATTTACCTGAGATACCGCACCGGCGGCAGGGCGGTAACCCCATTCGCCAGGCTCGGCAGGGCGTTCATCTAATTTTAGTTCCTGTCCTGAAGAAAGGCCCGGCACAACTAACAACAGAAGCACGATAACAGTGAAAGACAACTTATGCAGGACTCTTTCAATGTGAAATATTTTGTCGGCCATAATTATTCCTCCTATAAAAGTGAGCCAGTCAATTCTTTGATATTTGCTATTTCTTTACGATCGCAATATTTTTTTATGTCTTCAACAATTTTCGCCGTGCATCCCGGCTCAATAAAATTCGCCGTACCGATACCCACCGCCGACGCCCCCGCAATGATAAATTCGATGGCATCCGAAGCAGTCCTGATTCCCCCTACGCCCAGAACCGGTATCCCGCGGCTTTTCGCAACTTCATTATAGACCTTATTGACCAGATGAACCGCTATGGGCTTTATTGCCGGCCCCGACAATCCACCTGTCCGGTTGGCCAAAACCGGCTTGCGGGTTTCAATATCGACAACCATAGCCGTAAAGGTATTCACCAGACTAAGTGCATCGGCTCCCGCTTCAACTGCCGCTCGGGCAATTACGCTGATGTCCGTAACGGTGGGGGACAGCTTGACCATCAGGACCTTCTGGCCGACAGCTTCTTTGACTGCCGAAGTAATCTCCTTTACCTGCTCAGGCTCAGTGCCGAAACTTATCCCGCCTTTTTTGACGTTGGGACAGCTAATATTCAATTCAAACCCGGCTATCGCTTTTTCAGAGGACAGCCGCTGCGCAACAGCCACATATTCATCAATGGTCTGGCCTGCTACGTTAACGAAAACAGCAGCGGTCATCTTTTCGAGAATGGGCAGTTTTTCTTCGATGAATTTATCTAATCCGATATTGGCCAATCCAATTGCATTAAGCATCCCCGAATCTGTCTCAACAATCCTCGGCGTCGCATTGCCCTCTCTCGGTTTGAGTGTAATACTTTTAGTAATAAACCCGCCGAGGCAGTTGACATCCATAAAATCAGCTAATTCATCGGCGTATCCGCACGTCCCCGAAGCCGTAAAAACCGGATTAGCCAACCGTATCCCCGCAAAATCAACCGAAATATCAACTGTCTTTTCCATATTTAGCCCCGGGTTTTACCCGGGGTTTTCTCCCAAGTTTTTCGATAGCAAACTTGACTACTGTGTTATGGTCAAATGCCATATCATCAGGAACTTTTTTTATATCGAACCATTGTGCCTGGTCCGCATCGTCGCCGGCCTTTATCCCCGTTTGTTCTTCTGTCGCAATACCCATAAATACAATTGTAATCTGTCTGCCTCTTGGGTCACGGCCCACCGTGCCGAAGGTACGCATCTGCTCTAACCGCACTGTTGCCAGTCCCGTCTCTTCGGCTAATTCTCTGACGACGGCGTCCTCCAGCTCCTCATCCATTCCTACGAATCCGCCCGGCAGCGCCCACTTGCCTTTGAACGGCTCATTGCCGCGATTGATAAGCAGCACCTTAACTCTGTCACCGGAAAAAGTAAAGACCGCAGCATCAACAGTAACCATCGGCCTGGGCCAATCATAAACATATTTACCTTTTTTAGCCATAGGGCAAATCTTGTATTGCGTATTGAATCATTTGAAATCATATTAGGGTTTGTGACGGGATATGTCTAACGAAAAATGGCGGCAACCACTTTATCAAACAGAGCCCCGACCGTAAGGGAGGGGTAACTGCTTTTTTTCAATAATCCTTAAACCTTCTCATCCACTCCGGCCAGTCCTCGGTTTTAACACCGCCGGCTTTCGTCCACGAGTTGTTTATGTCAAAGCTTCGATGCCATTTGAACGTCCACAATTGCTTAAGCCCAATCTTCCGGACGGAGAAATCCAGAAAAACACCGTTTGCGTACTCGCCGTGTCGATTCATACAGAAACGCTTCATTTGTAAAGCGCTTACCAGATACGTCGATATATCACCATCATATTCCGGAGGCGTGTCGAAATCGTACGGCTTGCTTTCAACAAACGCGCAATCCAGAAGCAGCGGTATATTACCTGCACCTTCAACGTAAGCATTTCTCCAGTTAT
>JADFJC010000187.1 GCA_022566315.1 Planctomycetota bacterium | reverse complement strand
CCTTAAAATAAATTCATGCTTATCCGAAGCCCACCATAGGGCTCTTACCAAATCCCTCACTCAATCAATGTTCTTACTCATTTGGTCAATGAGCCACTTAATCTGAATTCTATCTTAAAGAAACTAGGGACAGTCACGAATGGCGGTGCCTTAAGGGATTTAGGCCGACAAAACCCCCGCCTTGATAACGAAAAGCGTATGAAGAAAATGACACGCTCTCTTATCGTTAAATGAAGCCACAACTGTGTTTAAAGGTATTTCGTCAATCGGAGCATGAAACCTCCAATAATTACGAAAAAGACCGATATACGGCTTAAGGCACCGCCATTCGGGACAGTCACCTATTTTTCTTCTCAATTCTATTTCGTTCATCGTTTTCAACCAGCCTTCATTGAGTATATCGACCCTTCGCCCGGTAAGCAAGCAGCCACTTCCATAATCGACTCAACAATCCGTGTAAATCCGCGGTTACTTACTATTGAACTATCAGTGTGAATCCGTGTCAATCCGTGTCTAAAAAAAACAGTGTCAATCCTGTCTAAAAAAACTTCGTGTTAATTTATGCCCCTGTGCCCGGAGTTTACCCTCGATGTTAGCTCACTTGACTTTCTGTCAGGGGTGGCTAAATATTATTGAATTCTCTGAGTTCTCCGTGTAATCTGTGCAATCCGTGGTTTAAAATATTAGTGAAAAATCAACCAAAAACGCTGATACCTTCGAGCAAAAATTAAATTTTTCAAATATTTTTAACTCACTTTCCCAAAACGAGTTACGAGCGACGAGCGACGAGAAACGGTTATATTTTCGTATCAAAAGCGATGGTAGCTCTAATTATAGAGGGAGTGTTTTTTACCCTCCGGCAAAAAGCAGCCAGTTATTTACGTGCCTATAAGGCACCCGAATATGAACCTACGACAACCAACAATCATGAGCATCGAGAATCCAACTTTAGCTCACTTTAGGCACCTTAGGCACTTTATTTCCCTCTACATTTGTAGAGAACGCTCTACAAATCAGCTACTTTTTATGCAAAACAAACCCAATTTTCCGAAAAGTCAAATGAACTTAAACATCTATAATACAATGGATTATGAAAATATAAGCGATTGGACAATTGGTGAAAACAAACCCAATTCAAACCCAATCAAACCCAATTTCCAAAAGGCCAAAATGAACGCAAACGCTTTTTCGCAAAAGGATTACAGAAAAAAAGATGATTTTATAGTCCGAATAAACAAACCCAATCTTGTCCGCCGTAGGCGGATTGCAAAAATGAACGCAAACGTATATGTTATAGAGGATTATGAAAATGAACCGCCTTCCGACTCCAAAAAAACAAACCCAATTCAAACCCAATTTCTTCAAAGGCCAAAATGAACTTAAAATCGCTTGCCAAAAAATCCGGCCACACCCATATTTTTCGGCTTTTACTCCGGGGGCAAATTCACTTGACAAAGCCTGGTTTAAAAGTTAAACTGGGTGATGTTGGATGTAGATATAACCTGGAGAGTGTCTAATCCAAAACCGGCAATTTTTAGGGTGTTTGCAAAATGAAGATAAAATGGCTCATTTTCGCTGTTCTGGTGGGATTTTTGGTTTTGGTGATGAACCCAGGCTCTGCTGCTGTCAACACCAGAGAGGTTGACAATGTACGCAAAAAGGTCGTGCTCGATAATAGCGATTTAAAAATTATCGACGATTTTCTTACTCAGGCGATACAAGAATTGGTCAGAACGAGGGATTTTACAAAAATAGCAAAGATTCGTACAGTCATCCTCAGCAGGCAGAGCACTCAGGTCCAGTACGCCCAACAGTTTTCTGAGTCGGCCCGTAAATATATCGCTGAAGGTTTTCGACAGGCTCAAGCATTAAGGCGCCCGGAGCGCATAACCGGAGTAACGATTAATCTTTTGATTCTGATGGACGGTCTGCATGACCTGGGGTTGGCAAACTCGGCTATTGAGATGCTAAAAAATGAGAATATGGTTATTCGGTACTGGGCTGTACATTGTCTTACCAACCCCGGCATCATAACAAAGCTAAATTCCACAACAACTTCTAATGCGAACCAGGCATCGGTTATCGCTGCACAGCTTAAAGAGCTTATCGAGAACAGCACCCCTGAGATAGTAATTTTGATAGCTCAATTTGCGGCTGGTGTGAACATCCCACAGGCAGAGCAATTATTGTCCCAAATAGCTGATTTGCGAATTAAAAGATACGCCGACTGGACAGTGAAGTATGAACTTTATGATAGTGCCATCTTGAAATTTCTCAGCAGCAAAATACCATTACCTTCGCAGTCTCCGGGCGGAACGCTGCCGACAACAACCAGTTCCAAGCCCGAAATCGCTCGGCGCTTCGCACAGTTGTATTCTTATGCCATACAAAGGTACGTTAAGGGCGCCGGTCTTTTGAACGATACCCAGAAAAGCCATTTAGCTTCGGTTTTGGTCGATACAGAAGACAAGTGTATCGGCCGACTTCTGGGCAAGCCGCAACTTACGATAAGAAGGGCTGTCGAGCGAAAAAATGTACAGGCCATTTTAGCCGAGCACGACAGATTATTTGGCACCGCAACAACACCAGGACAATTACCTACGACCCTGAAATTCGACTACGGCTCAACCGGCAGCAGCACACGCACCGCACCGCTCCCTTTACCCAACCCACCCACAAAACCACCAAAATAATTATCGATAATTGGAAATTGTAGGGTGGGGCTTGCCCCACCATTCCTCTGCTGTCATTCCGAGCGCAGCGCAGCGGAGTCGAGGAATCTATTGAAAAAGTCATTGCGAGCGCAGCGAAGCAATCTCGTTTTTAATTTTGTATTTTGGTCATTCGAATTTGTTTAGGATTTCGTGCTTCGTATTTCGTATTCATTTTCTATCTGTCTTCTGTCCTCCGTACTTCATTATTCGCTATTCCTTGCCTGTCCCGAAAGTATCAGTCGGGGTTCGATATTCGATATTTCCCCCTTGTCCACCCTTCGTCATTCCGTACTTGATACGGAACCCATAATATTTAGCCCCGTAATTTATTACGGGGTTTTCTTTAGCAATCAATTTATTGAGGGCCCGAGTATTTTTCCAAATCCCTATAATACAATAAGTTTACATAAAAAAAAGTGGTAGGGTGGGGCTCGCCCCACCAATTTCTCTCGGCGGGTCTTCTTCCAACTTCATCACAAGTGGCTTTTTACCAGTCGCCAGACTCTGACACTGGCCGGTGAGTGTCCGGTTTGGCCGAACTAACTCACCAGCCGATTGGTCCTGTTGACATACACGGCCCGTGCCAGCCGCGTTGCTTCCAAAGACAGCTCTTGCCTCTTCTATCTCTCGGCACTCAAACGCAACTCGGCACGGGAACCACGTGCGTTTAATCGCACTACTTGACTACTGGTCTGTCAACACGAATATGTCAGGTTGACACTTTGTTTTAAGTCGAGCCTGAGGCGCTCTAAATAAAATGCTCAGGGGCGTTTCAGTAGTCTTTGAAGCTTCTCATCCACTCTGGCCAGTCGCTCGGCTGGGCGCCGCCACCGAGGGTCCATGGGCCGGCTTTAACGTATTCTTTATGCCATTTGAGAGTCCACAGCTCTTTGAGTCCCACTTTGCGAGCCGAATAGTCTAAGAACAGACAGCCGGCGAACCCATCGTGCCGGTTGAGGCAATAGCGCCCCATCTCGGTATCGTCAGACCTGAGCCACCCTTTAGACGGCACGCCAAAAAAAAGCTCACCGCTATAGCTGGGCGGCCTGTCTGTGTGTAACGCCTGGCCGTTCCAGCGCTGGGCATCCAGCAACAATGGCACGTACCCGGCCCCGGCCACATTGGGCCCGCGCCAGAAGTATTCCGGACCGCCCCGCTCGGGAGAATCGCCCGGCGGCGGATCAAGGCACCAGCCGTTGGTGCCGTAACTTCCCTTCATTCGCTTTTTCCAGTCAGCAAGTTTCCCGTAGCCCCAGGCCATGGTCACACCGACGGTTGTTCCTCGGGCACCCGAATCATATCCCACGTCAAACCAAGGCTTAGTCGCGTTCGGACAACAGGTAAATTCGTTATCCCATTTAAAGTAGTCCCCAAGTGCGGCGATCCAGCCATTGCCCATAGGCGACGCTCCCCAGCCCCCCATGAATCGGCCGTCGTAGTCGTCGGCGTACATCGCAAAAAGCACGCCCCACTGCTTGAGCCTGTTTAGGCAGGCAACGCTCCTGGCCTGTTTCTTTACCCGCTGCAGAGCGGGCATCAGTATTGCCATCAATAACGCAATAATGGCGATTACCACTAAAAGTTCTATTAATGTAAATGCTTTTCTTTTCATTGCTGTGCTCTCAACACTGCAAAGTCAGGTTAGGTGGCTGGGGCAAGGCGAAACGATGCCCCAGCGGGCCTGGCCTGGGGTTTCGCTGCCCTCAGCCGCCAGCCACTACCTACCTGACGCTGCCCAGATTTCTTCTTACTTTGGTGCTAAGCACCGGCACATGCGGCTTTCACCGACCGGTTAAAGCGCTGTGACCACCGTCACCGTGATTGGTAGGTCGGCGTTATCAATGTTGCAGCGCATTATTCTGCGTGGTTTATCTTTTTTTTCCGATCCTGACGGATTGCTCACGACCTGTACTTTCAATGCCGTGAACGCTTCGGGATTGAAGATAAACTTGAATACCCGTGTTCTGGTGTCGGAATCAGAGGTGTCCGAGACCCACTCGACTGTCACCGGTCCCGATTTGTTCGGGCCCTCAGGTATCCACAGTCTCTCATTCGTTCCGGTAATGGTGGGCGTCTGGTCGGGATCGGTCGTGATGTCGATGGAATGGCCACCTTTCTTATTGGTGGTCGAGAAATTGTCTACCGTCAGATTTGACATGTCAATCACTATCTTGACCTGCCACCGCTCCGGGAAGTCTATCAACTCAGACACAGAATCATCGATATGGGCCTCGAGATCGCACGGGGTGTAGGCGACCCCATCCTCCCAGTTCTTCCCCTCCTTGCAGATGCAATTGCCCGCGTCCACCGTTTCCACAAAGTCGAATTTGAGCGGAACAACACCCTGGTCAGTCCAGATGCCACGGTTAAGTTCGAGCGTCTGGTCGCTCTCCTTGATAGGGAAAGTCTGTGGCCCATCGGTTTGCATAGGACCGCTGATTGTGACCATGGCGGTGCCATCGTCTCCGCCATGGTTATGAGGGGGCTTGTTGGCCAGTGCGGTTTCGGGTGTTGCCAGGACGGCCCAGAGGCCGGCCAGGACCAGCGAGGCCGTTACAACCATCACACACAGTCCAACTTTTTTGTTTCTGTTCTTGCCAAACATAGTAAATACCTCCATATTTGCATTGTTTCTTCCTCTGCGATATAATGAAATAAACCTGTGCCCGGATGCGCAGAGTTGACGTCCAGGTTAGGCCGGGCCGGTGAGGTATTGGCTTGGTAACTGATGCTCACCGGCCTACTTTTTTAGTTCCCTCGACTACGCTCGGGACAAGCTTCTGTTTCCGCTGCATTCACCTCCTTTCAATCCGGCAGGAAGTTCTCCATGACCCACAGCTCCGAGCCAAGCTGCTCGACGGTAAAGGTAATTTGCCGCCCATCAGGATGCATGGTCGCGTGGACCAGATTTTCAATCGCCGGGCCTATCTGCTGCTGCTCGCCGGTTTCCACGTGGACCTTCCACAGCTCGTTATTGCGCTTGGAGAAAAGCAGATGCTCGCCGTCGGGCGTCCAACTAACGAAGGGATAGTTTT
>JADFJC010000006.1 GCA_022566315.1 Planctomycetota bacterium | reverse complement strand
CTCAGCAAAACTCGGACTACCAACCAGTAGGCCTGCGTTTTGCTTCCACCGTAAGGTGTCCTGTGGACTTGCCAGCCTTGTCCTCGCTCAGCCAAAAACGAAACCTAATTTCTTTACCAGTCCTTATCTCCTCAAACTGACCGGTTTTTTATTGTCATGCTTAGCAAAAGCGAAGCATCTGGCCTATGAACGAGGCTAATCCCGATAAATCGGGACTTGTGCAGAAAGAGATTCTTCACCCTTCGGCTACCCCTTCGACTTCGCACCTTGGGCACAAGCTCAGGGCTACGGCTTATTCAGGGCAAGCTTCTTTCGTTCAGAATGACAAATTGCCTTATGTTCTTATAGGCCAATTTCCTGAAAACAGGGGGGGGGTAAAAAACCCGATAACCGCCTTCTAAAATCGTAACAATCCGCACATCACACACAATCGCCACAACGAAAGAACAAAATAAGAAAGTAAACGACTAATTACCAAAATAGGGTTTAATCCACTTGCGCCTATTGTCGATACTTTAGTCAACGCATTCTGGTAATCTTGTGAAAAAATGCGGGTCAGGAATCGCACAAGGAGACGGTAATAATAGCAGGGCGACAGGGTCCTGATTGTAAAATCAAGAATCGAATTTGGCTCCGAGGGAGGGTGTATGAGTCAGTTACTGGAAATCCTCGGTAGGGCGATAACCATCGATATTGCCGACTTAATGTGGCATTGGTTAAATGCAGCCAAACTTCCGAAAGACGACGGCCAATCCGCTCGATATCGTCAGCTAAATAAAGCCGTTGAGCTGATGGGTGATATGAAGCTCGATGCTGCCGCCGAGCAACTGAGGGTGTATCTTTTTGAGAATCCTTCATGCACCTACGGAAGAATGGCTGTGGCTGCCATTTGTCTGCATAACAACCGATTGGCTGAGGCGATCAAAGAGCTAAACTCGGTCTATCTGCGACAGCCGAATAATACAATGGCTCTTTATGCCCTCGGCTATTGTTATGAACGGCTTGGCAAAGAGTCTCAGGCAATCGAATTCTATCAGGACTGCCTGAAGTTCAAAAGCTATTTACAGCTTCCCGCCCAGAGACTGGCTGCCATTTACTTTAAGAATGGTCAGCCCGAAAAAACTATAGAGCAATATGAGATATTGAAAAATGAATATCCTGACGACATATCAACACTTGTAACGCTTGGGCATTTATATATTGCCACCGCTAAGTATATGCGGGCTATCGAAACGTTCAACACTGCCATCTTAATACATCCGGACAATTTTCACACTCTGGATGATAATATAGACCAGCTTTTTGCCGAGGGCCAATTCCACGAGGCGCTGGAGCAGCTTGAGGATTTGTTGCAGGGGCAACCCGACAGGGCCGATTTGCTTATGAAACATGCCGATGTCCTTCGTGTGTTGGGTGCCTGCGATGATGCTGTTTCGCAATACGAAGAGGCTCTCCGTATCTGTCCCGATTTCTTAGAGGCCACTATAAAGCTCGGCACTCAATATTTACAGTTGCACCAGGACCGGCTTGCCGCCCAACAATTCAACAAGGCCGTTGAGATAAATGACAAAATAGTTGATGCATACATAGGCCTGGCAGCTTCCCAGAAATTAGCCGGCAATCTCCCAGACGCCCTCGGAACATTATCACTCGCAGCGGCGATTCAGCCAAACAGTTCACTGTTATTTGCCGAGACTGCTGCTTTGCGATTCCAAGACGGCCTTAGGGAGAATTTGCCCTTTGATAATCAATATGAAAATGTACAAGAAGACCCCACAAACCTTACCAGAACTGTAATTGCCGCACACCTTCAACAAATCACCCATCGTCCGCAAAACCCGGATTTGCATTATAGGCTTGGCGTGCTGATGATGAGTGTAGGAAGGATAGCCGAAGCCATTCAGTCATTCCAATCGGCCTTGGAGATAAACCCTGATTATAATAGAGCCAGAAGCAAGTTAGCCATCTGTCTGTTTGAAATCGACCGCAAATCTGAAGCAATCGAGCATCTGCCTGGTACTGACGGTCTCGATAAGAATACGCTTGAGCTGCACTACAAGACGGCCTTGCTTTATTGTGATAAGATAAAGTTCGCATCGTCCCTTATGAATCTTGAGCGTCACTTAGAGAATAATTTCGCCCGTCCTGATGCAACGGTAAACATCTCAATAGTCCTGCAAAACTTGGGGCTGTTAGACAGAGTAACCGCTATGTGGGACAATCTCTCAGATACCGCCGACCAGGCGCTTAACGCCAATTATCCATTTTAAGCCAACAAAAAGGAAAAATGCACAAATAGCCCTTATTGCCTAAAAAGCTGAATGAAACATAACAACCATTATGGGACGTTGATTATATAGTTTTCAAAGAGCTTCTCATATTGTAGTTGATGATAGGATTCAAGGATTCTAACTATTCTATCAATCGCTGACTGTCAGAACTTAAAATATTTCGTGGCTTGGTCTATTCTATAATATCCTCTGCTACTTTTTGTGGATTATCGTTTAGATCATCCATTATATTTCTCCACCCTTTTTATTCAGACTTTGATTGTTGTGATTCTTGATTTTGTGGTTCGAAGTCATCGCAGCTATCGTCGGCATCGTGTTTTTGTTGGTCTTTTTGACAGAGGCCGTCCATTATCGTTTCTCTGTTGGGGTCGCCACAATGTAAAGGATAAATGGTTGGTTTGAATGATTTACAATTCCTGCATTCTTTCATCTAACTTAAAGTCCGATAATCTGACCTGATGGATCACGCAGGGATAAGGGCCTGCCTAAGATTTCGTAATGCAGAATCGCCATTTTCAACTCATCGGGGTCAGTGAAATCGGCCAAAACTTTAGAAAGATACTTTAACTCAGGAACTTTGTCAGCCATACCCTCACCTTCGCCTACCAAACCTTCAACCGTACTTGTCTCAATTTCTTGAAGCTCTTCAAAGTCGGGCTGCACTTGTGGGGCTTGTATCGACAATTCAAGGCCAGGCCTTGTTCTGGGTTGAACTCGGCCCGCTTGTTTGGCTTCGGCAGCGTATTTACGGAAAGCAGTCTGAGGACGAGCTATTTTTTGGCGTGCCGGTTGGTCCGGCTGGTCAGTCGGGCGAGACTCTCGGTCTTGTGCAGGCTCGGCAAGACTGCGAAGCTCCCTGATGAATTGCTCCAGTATCCCCCTGCCGCCTTTAGGCTTACGTGTTGGCCTACGGGTCAGTTGTTTCTCCCCCTGCCCTTGTGCTTTTTTCCTCTTTGCCTTGATGAGACTGCTAAGCCCATAAACAACCGCCATAACCACGATGACCAGTATATTCATCCACTCTCCGACACCGTTGCCGCGAGCAAAAATTAATTGTGCTAAAAGAGCATTCATAATAGAGCCATTGTGTTAGGCTACCAGAGTATCAGGTTATCAGAATATCAGGTTAATTCTGCCCTTTCTTAGTATCCTGATTTTCTGATATTCTACACCCTGGTATCCTGCTGTTATTCCTTTTTCTTCGGCTTTGCAATGGATTCGCGCATCGAGGTATCAGCCATAATGTTTTTCATTCTGTAATAATCCATAATGCCGAGATTGCCCTTCTTGAAGGCTTCAGCCATCGCTAACGGCACCTTTGATTCATTTTCCACTACGAGCGCTCTCATTTCCTGCTCACGTGCGAATGCCATTGCACGGCGTTTTTCCGCCTCAGCCTGTGCTCTTGCCAGGTCAGCCTTGGCCTGTGCCGCCTGCAGTTTGGCGCCGATATTTTCACCTACATCGACGTCGGCAATATCAATGGAAAGAATCTCAAAAGCCGTTCCGGCATCAAGCCCCTTGGCCAAAACTGATTTTGAAATATCGTCCGGGTTTTCTAAAACACTTTTGTACGTTATGGCACTACCAATGGTAGTAACAATTCCTTCACCCACGCGAGCGATAATTGTTTCTTCAGTGGCACCGCCTATCAGTCTTTCGATATTGGCTCGGACGGTAACACGGGCCTTTGCTTTCAACTGAATCCCATCCTGAGCAACTGCATCTATAGTGCCTCTGCTCTTTTGGGGGTCTGGGCAATCGATCACCTTGGGGTTAACGCTTGTCTGTACCGCTTCGAGAATGTCACGACCGGCCAAGTCGATTGCCGTGGCCGTCTGAAAAGACAACTCGATGTTTGCCCTGTTAGCTGCGATTAAGGCGCGAACAACGTTTGGAACATTGCCGCGGGCCAAATAATGGCTTTCAAGATCTCTGGTCGTTAGTGTCAAACCCGCCTGAATAGCTGTTATTTTACTTATAACTATAGTCGTGGTATCGACCCTTCTAAGCCACATCCCGATAAGCTCGGAGAATTTAACGTCGGCCCGCGATAGTTTAGCCTGCAGCCACAGCCGGAAGAATTTTAAGAACAGCATCAGGCACACAAACACGGCAATGATAAGTAAGACCAAAAGTGCTATTCCGACGATTTTTACAGGTTCAGCCGCCTGGGCCAGAATCGTGTTTGTTAAGTTATACATATTTTTGTCCTTTCATTAAGTTTCTTCTACTTCTATCATACGAACGGTCAACTGTGTACTCTCAACGTCGATAACCTTGACCTTTTTATCTTTATCAACATATCCGCTTTCAGCCACACATTCAACTCTTTTTTCTGAAAAATCACACATTCCTACCGGCCGCAACGGTGTAAGCACGACCCCGACCTCACCAAGCAGCTCTTTTAATTCGGACGTATCAGGTATAGCGTCGCCCTGCTGCCGTTCTGGGGGAGTAAGTGTAACGCTTTTGCCGAATCTGGTTTTTGGGAATATCCTGTAAGCAAAAATCAGGACAGTAGGTATCATTACAGCCGCGATACCTACCCCTATCCAGCCGGCCGCCGCACTGTGCCGAAAAAATATCACTGAACCGCCGATTAAACACGCCAGCGCGAAGATACTTATCAACCCGCCGCTCGGTACGAATACCTCAGCTATTATCAGAGCCGCGCAGGCAAAATAAAGAAAAACAGCAAAAACCAGCCACCAAATCATCTCTATTCCTTACTCACTAATATCAAACCTCTGTTAGAAAACCGCTCCCTAACGGTCGCGGCTCTGTTTGTCTGTCATCTGTTTTCTGTCGTCTGTTTTTTGACGACCACTCTGTTGCCGTGAATTTCAATTATCTCGACTTTCGTGCCTTCGTCAAGGAACTTGGCTTCAGCGACCACATCGACTATCGCATCGCCGAATTTTGCTTTCCCAGTGGGCCTTAGTATCGAAACCACCTCACCGGCATCGCCCATGTTAACGCCTACGGTTTTACTTTCAGGCGGAGTGGTCATACTCAATGGTATTTCACCGCTCTGCCTTGGGACCGATGGGGCAAGTATCAGCCCACTAAGGAACTGAATCCTCGGCAGATATTTTGACAACACCCACGCCAAAACAATAAATCCAACGAACCCCATCGATAATCCTACGACTCCCCAGGTGAAATCACTCCAGGCAATTGCATCTTGGGGCCAGGGTAATTTGTCCGGCGGATTTTTGATGAGCATACCAAATAAGCCGGCTAATATGCATACAATTCCCGAAAAACCTGCGATTCCGAAACCAGGCAGGACAAAAAATTCGATTAGGAGCAGAAGTATTCCTAAAATAAATAACGCTACTTCCACCCAGTTAGCCAATCCGATGAGGTATTTGCTGCCGATTATGATTGTAAAGCATATAACCGCTGCCAGGCCGGGCAGACCCACACCCGGGGTGTTAAATTCAATATAAACCCCCAACATGGCGAGCATAACAAGCACAGCCATCACCGCCGGGGAATTTATCCATCGGACCATCTCTTCCGACCAGATAGTATCAAGCACCATCGGCTCGCCGACAAAGGTTACGCCATAGCGATTGGCTAAGAACTCAAGAACTCCTGCTAGGTCTTCGACCTGTGCTCTGGCTATGCCGTATTCAACCGCATCAGAGGCAATCAGCGTTAAGAGCTTATCGTTTTCGACAATTAATTCTTTGTTGTCCAGGTCATACTCGTTTGGGTCATTCGGCAGCCGCACGCTCTCGAAAAACTCGTACTCTCCCGTTTTTATGTTCTTGACCCTGTAAACCTCAATTTGCATTGTTACCATTGCCCTGAGCAATGCTCGAGGATAACCGTTTGCTTTCGCGGCCCGGTCGAAAGCCACGCGGATAAAACTTTCGGCTTTTTCCCGCTCCACACCTTCAAGTTTTTGACTGGGCACAAGTACAATTGGGGCGCAATCGCCTATGGTGGTATTCTCAAGCATTATTATGTCCTGGCAGGAGACGCTTATCATTGCACCGGCTGATATGGCTTCAGTGGTTATATAAGCGACCGTGTGGGCTTCTTTGCCCACTTCAAGTATCAGATACTTGCATATGCTATCGGCTGTGTTAACAAGCCCGCCATATGTTTGAATTTCATAGATTAGGTATTCTACCCCTTCATCGAGGGCGATTTGGGTTCTGCGCTGGATGGATTTGAAAAGCCCATCGTCAATCATACCCTTACAGATGATTACCGCTGCCTTTGCACTTGGCGTATCTGCCGCGGCGTTGCTTAACTCTTCTGCCATAACAGCCCCCAGGAGCAATACCAGGCACGGCAGAACAATTGCAATTTTTCGAAGTGCACTCTTCATAAAAGAATTTTACCTATGTATTGTTGATTTGGCAATATAAATAATGCTTAGCATATAATATTGTTATTCCCGCGCAAGATTGTTACCCCTGCTGAAAGTGGGGAAGGAATCTACAATATATCCGTTACTTCCGGTTTGACGCCCTCCCATTGCAGTCCGCCTATTATCGCTTGTGCGATATTCGTGAGGTGGTCGCCGATTTTTTCGACATTGTCAACCAGGTCGATGAATATCAGGCCCGTCTCAGCGGAGCAGACACCCTCACTCATACGCCGGACATGGCTGCGACGGAAATCTATTTGCATCTTGTTGAGATTATTTTCATTGGTTAAAATTGCTGATTTGGCTGCCTCGATATCATTATTTTCCAGAGCTACTATGACATTATCGAACATTTGGTCTATTTCTTTTCTTAGCTGCTCAGCCTCTGTCAGCGCCGAATTGCTAAACGAAAGTTTTTGCTCCATCTTACGTTCAGCAATTTCGACAATATTGACAGCGTGGTCACCGATACGTTCGAGGTCGTTAACCGTATGCAAAAGCACCGGCAGCTCATTAGATACTTCATCAGATAATTGTCTGCGTGATAATGCCGAAAGATACGATGTAATTTCGAGCTGAAATACATCGATAAAGTCTTCTATTTCTCTGACCGACCCAAGTTCTTTTCTGTTATCATCAACGATTCCGCTGATAGAGTGCCTAAGTGCTTTTTTAGCTGTTCTCGCCATACGAATGATTTCACGCTTTGTCTGCTCTAATGCTATCACCGGTGTATTAAGCAGGTGCTTTTCCAATACCACAGGTTTTTGGGCCAATTCATCCTCCGTGACCGGCAGAATCTTCATAACGATTGCTTCCAGCCAGTGGATAATTGGCAGAAATAGAATCGTATTAAATACGTTAAACGTACTGTGCGCAACAGCTATATGGACCATAATCGTACTTTGTGAGAGCTTGAATGGCGTGATCCATTCGACAATATGGACAAACCATCCTCCCCAAATAAGAGGCAGAACATAAAGCACTCCTATAAAGTTGAACATCGTATGCCCAATCGCCACCCGCTTCGAATTTCGTGATGCCCGAATTGCCGCCAACCATGCTGTAATCGTTGTGCCGATGTTATCGCCCAGAATAAATGGTATGGTAACCCGCAGCACTAAATGCCAGTCGCCCGTTCCGAAAGCCCCTTGTAAAGCTAACATCTGAATCATTGCAATTGACGCCGAGCTGCTTTGCAACAGCATTGTTATCACCGTCCCAGCCAGGACCGCCAAAAGGGGATTACGTCCCACCCATATCAGAGCTTCCTGCACATTTTGATTGTCTCCCAGAGGGCTGAACCCCTCTTTCATAAAATGTATGCCGATAAACAGAACCCCAAAGCCCAGCAGTACCTGCCCCACGCTTTTTGCCTTTTGGGTCTTTCCCAGAATATTAATCAGGAATCCGACTCCTATAGCCGGCAGCGCGTAATTGGTTATCTTAAAAAGTGCAAGAGCAGAAACCAGCCACGCTGTAAACGTTGTCCCCACGTTCGCACCAAGAACAACGCATAATGCCTGCCTCAAAGTCAAAAGCCCGGCGTTTACGAACCCAATCGTCATCACAGTAGTAGCGGAACTCGACTGAATCAGACATGTTGTCAACGCTCCAACGAGAACTGCGATAAGCCGATGTTTTGTCAGCGCTTCGAGAAGGTCTTTGAGTTTCCGTCCTGCAACCTTCTTTAAGCCGTCCGACATCAACCCCATACCGAACAGAAACAGGCCCAACCCCCCCATCGTCCCGAAAATCATCTCTTTGACCATACTGTTCCCTTACATCGTATTGTGTATTATATCACGCACCGATTGCGCGGTGATTTTGTCTGTTTTCGCTTGGGCGGTCAAGTAAAAAACATAAAGCGAAGAATTAAAAACCATTTTGCTTATGCAAGGCTGCGCAGGATTTCTACCCCCTGCTCAATCTTATCGTCGCTGGTCGCGTAACTTATCCTGAAGTGCGTGTCTTTCTCACTGAACACGTTCCCTGGTATGACCAGCACGTTGTTGGCAATGGCCTTTTCTACGAAATTGCTTCCCGACCCACCTGGCGCTTTAACGAACGCGTAAAACGCTCCGCCCGGCTTAACCAGCTCGAACTTGTCCTTCAACCCATCATAGAGAAGGTCTCTTTTCCTTCTGTATGCATCAACCAAATCGCTTATCTCGTAATCCAGAGCTGCGATAGCCGCCTTCTGGAAAGGCGTAGGCGCACAGACAAACGTATATTGCTGTATCTTGGTCATCTCTTCGATTACGTTTTTAAGAGACTCACTGGCCGCCATATAAGCCAGCCGCCAGCCGGTCATCGCATAAGACTTACTGAAACCACGCAGCAAAAGGGTCTTCTCGAAGTAATCAGCTATACTTGGGCACTGGCCGTCATAACAGAATTTCTCGTATATCTCATCGGTCATAATGAGTATATCTTTTTCCGCTGCAATCTCCGCTAATCTCTTTATCTGTTCTTCTGAATATACCACGCCGGTCGGGTTACAGGGCGAATTGAGTATAATCATCTTGGTCTTGTTAGTTATCGCATCGGCTATTTTTTCGACCGGCAGCTCAAAATCCGGATAACTATCCACAAAGACACATCTTCCCCCTAACATATTGATTACGTGCTTGTAGATTACGAAGTATGGGTCAGGTATAATCACTTCATCATCGGGATTGACAAGAGCCAAAAACGCCAACAGCAGCCCCCCGCTCACACCGCTGGTTATCAGTATTGCCGGCTCCGACCAGCCGAATTCGTTTTTTATCTGTTCAGCGATTCTTTTTTTCAGGACAGCGTCGCCTGCCGTTTGTGAATATTTATTTTGTCCCGCCCTGATTGCCTTTATCGCTTCTTCTTTTAACGGTTCCGGCACATCGAAGTCCGGCTGACCTATCGAAAAATTAATCGGGTCTTTCAGCGACGCCGCCAGCGCAAAGACCTTCCGTATCCCACTTGCGTCGATTTTACTTGTTCTATCTGCAATTATCCTTTCCATTTGTCGGTATCATAGTCAAATTTCCTGAATAATCAATCGGAAACTAATTTGTCATTTCGAGCGAAGCTGAAGGGTCGAGAAATCTATTGAAAAGTCATTGCGAGCATCACGAAGTGGTGCGCGGCAATCTCTATTTAGCCCCAAGCACTGTTGGGGGGGGCACCGAATTCATTTGGCGATTATCTATGTATTTAATTGTCGTTTATATTAAATGCCGCCTTACGTACAGAGAAACAATCGTCCCCCGAAAAAAGCAGATAGCAGGTTTTGCCATCGCTGCCCATCCACTTCGTTGGAAAACAGCTTGTCTCCCCCGGCCCGACGTCCCACTGTTCCGTGTAGAACACAGTTGTCCACGGCCCCCACGGTTCCGATGCGTCAAAAATCCCTAATCCCCCTTTGAATCGCATATCATCCTTACCGTAGATAGTCTGAGACCACAGATACCTTTTAAGTCCAGCGTTGTAACTGATACCCGAACGATAACATCTTCCGGGGTTAATAAACACAGCCCCCCTATCGTGAATATCCTTTGTCCATATCGGCTGCCGCCAATCATCAAGACCCTTGAAGAATTCATAAGCATCGCGATTTCTTATTTGCTCTTTGCGCACTCGTGCCATTACCATCCTGTCAGCCGGCTTGTATGCACTATCGCTATCGTGCGAGTAGAGGTAAACGAAATTATCTCGCGCACCGGCGTAATTCTTGCCGAAGTTCAAAAATGTAGGAGCACCAAAACTCGTTGTAAATTTCCAATCGCACCACTTCCAGTTCTTGCCGTGGTCAGTGGACCATGCTATTTGCGAATTGCCGGTATTTCTGACTAACATATAAAGCACGCCATCGACGCACAGAAGCCCACTTGCCTTCGCACCTTTAGCCCCCTGCCCTATTCGTTCGCCGGTATCTGTGCGAATGTTGACACCCCGAAAATCAGGCGGAGACCCGATAATTTTCGCAATGCCGAGACTCAGTTTCTTTTTGGTCTTTGGCTCAAATCCCCAGCCGTCTCCATAAGCTGTATATTGATTATCATCATCCGCCCACGTAATCGGCCAGTTATCGCTGCCGGATGCCCGCCGGGTAATCGTATCGGCTGGCGCCCACTCGATACCCTTTATCACAGGACTCGGCGGATACGGTGCAGCCGCCCTACCGCCCTCTTGCATTACGGACAGCACGATTGGTTCGATGAATGGCTCGATTGATTTGTAGCCGGAATCGCCTGCTTTATTGAGCGATTTACCCGCTCTCGCTGCCACAATATCGAGACTCGGTATCACCACAATCAAACTATCATACAATCCCCACGACCAATAGGTATCTCGCGGCACCTTAGCCATCGTCCCATCGGCGTTGTTCCACCACAACAGCCCGTAATGGTCCGAAGCGTTGAAGTAGCTTTCCCGCTTGACCACCGGCAGTCCCCGCACAGTTTGAGGTACGATTCGCACCATATCTACAAACCAGGTGGGAATGATTTGCTTACCCTGCCAGCGACCGCGCCGCAGATAGAGGTATCCTATCCGCGCCATCGCATCGACGTTAGCACTGATGCCTGAACCGAACTCCAGCCTCTTTATACCGTTAATCTCTTTTGGCCGATAGGCATTGTTCCGCCATGTTAAATCAGATGTACTTATCCCAATCGGACCAAAGACACGCTCAAACATCAGTTGATTCAGGTCTTGCCCGTAAGCTAACGTAACACACTCAGCCAACCAGTTCGGCCCCCCATCGCTATACGACCATTTCGTCCCCGGCTCGAACATCAGTTTGGTATATCCACCGCTTTTATCGAAACCTGCGGTCTGGGTCGCAAGGTGAAATAGCGTTATCTTATCAAGCCAGCCGGTCTCGATATTTGACTCAGGCTGAATACCAAAGCTTGGATGATATTTTTTGGCTTGGTCCCTCAAACTGTTGATTTTACCGTCTTTCAGAGCCAGACCCACAGCGGTGATACCAATTGCTTTTGTTGTTGACTTAAGGTCGTATCGCTGAGTTTGGTCACCCCACTGCATAACGCACCGACCGTAGCGAATGACACAGCCCGAACCACCGCCGGTGAGCGCATAGTCACGCCCCTTTCGCAATATGGCCGCATCCATCCCCATCTCTTCCGGCCTGGCCTGCTCCCACTTACGTCCTGGCCAAACGGCCCCCCTATCATTTTCACTGACACCGTATGCAGACCCGACAATCCCTCCAACCAATACGATGATGATTAGCGTTTTTCTACCCATTGACCCCTTCATAACGATAAGCAAGTCCTCAATAATCATTCATCATTAGTCAATAGTCAATAGTCAATAGTCAATAATAAATTAGTACCCCCCTGCCCTGCCGACCTGCTCTGATGAGATGTGAAATGTGAAAGACAAAATGTTAAATACGATATACAACGTACGACATACGATATACGCAATACGATATTAACTTTCTTTTCCTTCGGCTTTGGGTGTTTCGGCTTCGGCTGCTGCTGCTTCTTCAGTTACAGCTTCTTTAGCGGGAGCTTCTTTTCGGCCTGCGTGACTCTTGCGATGAGCAACCTTCAGCAGACCCAGTAAAGAATCACCCTCAGACCATCGCTCTTCCTCTTTTAACTTTTCGATACGTTCAGCACGTGTCAGAACGTTTCGGTGTCGGCTCAAGGCGCCTTTGATTTTTAAAGAACGATCAATAGACATTCAACATTTCTCCTAAAAAACTACTTTTCTTTACTTTACTAACTTGCCATAAGCATCACTGAAAAGGTGTTGCGTAAAAGGTTCATAATTCGGAGGAGCTTTATATTTGGCTCCAATCTTGATAATTTCTTGTAATACCTTGTATCCATCAGTCCCGAGCGTTCCCGGGTTATCATATCTATTTTTTGTTTGTAAAAAGTAACGGCCGTTTTCCATCACAATCTCAGTCTCAATACCGTACTCGGCAAAATGGTCTCGCACCGGCACTAAGTCCGCATGCGCTCCAAACTCCACCATGACAATAACATTGTTGCCCGTCGGCTCAGGCTTAACCGGCTCAAGTTCTTTAACATCCGGCAACGTACTATCTTCAACCGGCGCAGGCGGTTCCATTATTTTGGACACCTCCTGCTCTATCAGATTTTCCTGATTAATCTGCGGCATTTCTTCGGCTGAACCAGTTGCTCTCTGGTCGGTTAGATAATATTTCTGACCGAGCCAAAAGGATGCCATAACCAGCAGAATAAGGCCCAGGACCAACGCAACGGCGAGCTGATACGGCATTGAGAACTCGATTCTGCCGAAATTGAATTGGACAATTCTCGGCTTTCTCCACCATTTTGCCGCGGCTTTGGATGTTTCTACATCTGCGGCAGACTTCTGGTTCGTAACCGGCTCACCTTTTTGTTCGACCGGCTTTTCCAATCGCATTTTTTTTAACGTCCTGCCGTAGCCGGGCTTATTGCGAGCCTTGCTCATCACTTCATAAAGAGCCTTTTTGCCTCGTTTTCGCGCCATAGCCGAATCCGTTCAATTTTACAACACGTCCATTAAACTACTATTATATCGGCATAAGTTCAAAGAGCAAGACAATATCAGCCAAGAAATTGTCTAATTTTCTATAATATTTCAATCTGCACAAACTTATTGGAAAAGGCCTGTGTGATTTTCCACCGTAAGGTGTCCTGGGGACTAAAAAAACATTGAAACATTGATTTTTTACTTGACGGCAAGATAGCTAATATAGTATAAATAAAGTGAGTGTTGGTGGAGTTTTTGAATTATTCGGCAACTATTGCACGGAATCTTGGTAGTTCTCCGAATAGAGGAGGAGTTATTGTGTATTATGCAAGGCACAGACTCGGGAATGGGGGCTTAGTGCTCGCACCTGCGGTAACGCGAGTACGGGTGTTTCGTAGTCAAGATTTTTACATTTCAATTAACAGCTTATTTTTGGGCTTTTTTAAAGAAGGAGGTAGTATCAAGTCGTAAAAAGTTGTCCTGGGCAGAGATAGATAGAATGTAGTTAGTGTGAAAATTATTATCCGTTCTTCGTAGTAGTCTTACTACGTCAATTCTCCGTCCCGAGAAAATCGGGACTGCGAAGGATGAATCGGTCGTTTTGTTGAAGTTGCCTGCACCTGTCGGTTTCGCAGGCACAGGTGTTTGAGACAGGCATAAAACAAGAATTAAGAATTAAGAATTGAAAATTGTTCTACGTTCTGTCTTCTGTATTCTGTCTTCTGTCTTCTGTATTCTGCTTTGGTGTGTGGCCAAGGCGAAGTTGTTTATTTTAACTTTTTTTAAGGAGGACTATTATGTCTCAAAAATTGATTTATTTAATTTCTTTTGTTTTGGTACTGGCCGTGGGTCTAACGAGCGAAGCGAATGCTGCTCCGCCTGGTCTTATCGGCTGGTGGAAGCTGGACGACGGTTCAGGCACCATCGCCCTTGATTCGTCCGGTCTTGGCAATCATGGCACACTTGGTCCCGAAGGCGACCCGAAGTGGGTAACAGGACACTTCGGCGGCGCGCTGGATTTGGACGGGAACGATGATTATGTCGAAATTAACGCTATAGCTGATGACATAAAAACCAACAATTTTTCGGTCAGTGCATGGATCAAGACCACCCAGACCAATGATGGCAATGTGGTTGCATCTAACAGTACTGGCGGCGGTCACGATTTCGTTTTTGGCGTTATTAACGGTAATTTGCTGGTGGAAGCTGATGGCCTTAATGAGTACCCCCCTAAAATCAACGACAACCAGTGGCATCACATAGCGTACGTCAGAGACGGGACCACCGCATACGCATACAGCGATGGAGTACTGGTAGGCACGGAGACACCCACGGGCAATCCGGCCGGGCAGGCACGGTGGTCGATAGGCCAGGAATGGGACAGTGGCCCGAGCGACGAATACGATGGCATAGTGGACGATGTCCAAATCTACAATCGGCCTCTGACCGCAGCAGAGATTGTACAGGTCATGATAGGGATACCACCTGGTGCGGCTTCTGAGCCGAGCCCTGAGGATGAGGCGATAGATGTGCCGCGGGAGGTGGTCCTTAGCTGGAAGCCGGGAGAATTTACGCCCCCAGTCAATGGGCACAAAATTTACCTTAGTGAGAACTTCAACGACGTCAACGACGGCATTGGCGGTGTCACCCAGAGTTCCAGCAGCTATGTTCCCCCCCAACGCCTTGAATTGAACACGACTTATTACTGGCGCGTCAATGAGGTCAATGGCCCACCTGACTTCACAGTACACGAAAGCAGTGTCTGGAGTTTTACGACCGAGCCACTTGCTTATCCCGTCGAGAACATAACCGTCACAGCTTCCAGCACTGGCCAACCAGGTATGGGCCCTGAAAATACCATCAACGGCTCAGGACTGGATGCTAATGACCTGCACTCAGTGGAAGCGTCGGATATGTGGATTAGCGGCGATGAACCGAACGGGGCCTGGATCGAATATGAGTTCGACAAGGTTTACAAACTGCATGAGATGTGGGTATGGAACTCTAATCAAATGATTGAAGCTCTTGTCGGTTTCGGGCTCAAGGATGTTACAATCGAGCATTCGACCAACGGCACCGACTATACGACATTAGGTACTACTCATGAGTTTGCCCGGGCGCCTGGTGTGGTCGATTATGCACACAATACCACGGTTGATTTTGGCAACGCGGCAGCAAAGTTCGTCAGGTTCACAGCTAACAGCAACTGGGGAGGCATCCTGAAGCAATATGGTCTCAGTGAGGTCCGCTTCTTCCAAATACCTGTGCATGCAAGAAGGCCAAGCCCGGATTCGGGCACAGCAGATGTGGACGTAGATGTGGTCCTTGGCTTCAGAGCAGGAAGAGAAGCAGACACGCACGATGTGTACTTGAGTTCTGACGAGCAGGCTGTGATTGACGGTAATGCCCCTGTTACCACCGTGACCGACGCAAGCTATGGTCCCTTATCCCTCGAATTAAACACGACTTACTACTGGAAGATTAATGAGGTCAATGAGGCCGAGACCCCAGCTACCTGGGAAAGCGATATCTGGAGCTTTACGACAACCGACCATATTGTCGTGGACGGTTTTGAAGATTATAATGACTATCCGCCCGACGAGATATGGAATACGTGGATAGACGGATACGGCGTCCCGACAAACGGCGCCACTGTAGGTTATCCTGATCCAGCTTGGAGTCAGGGAGAGCATTATGTTGAGACTACGATTGTTCACGGCGGCTCTCAGGCGATGCCGTTCTTTTACAGCAACACCGGCGGCGCCACGCATTCAGAAGGCGCACGCACCTTTGCCGTTCCGCAGGATTGGACTGCGAATGGTGCTAAACTACTATCGCTGTGGTTCTTCGGCACTGCGGGGAACACCGGGCAGTTGTATGTGAAGGTCAACGGCACCAAGGTCGCGTACGATGGCTTAGTGATGTCAGCGTGGCAAGTATGGAATATCGACCTTGCATCGCTTGGCGCGGGCCTGCAGAGTGTTACGACGCTGGCTATTGGGATTGACGGCAATGGGGCCAGTGGCACATTGTACTTTGACGATATCGGGCTGTATGTGTTGGCTCCTGCGCCTCTTAACGAGTGGAGGATCGCTGACGGCAGTGATGATGCCGAAGAGGCGGTCGCTGCGGGCGGCATGGACTTGACCAGCAGCGACCTCGAATTGCCCTATGAAAACACGGGTCAGGTGGACCCGCAAATAATAGGTGTGCGCTTTACGGGTATCCCCGTTCCCAAGGGCGCGACCATTACAGAGGCGTGGGTGCGGTTCCAGGTCGATGAGACCAAAGGCGGCACAGAAGCCGTTAATCTTATCATCAAGGGTGAACTGTCTCCCAATCCCGCTACCTTTATTAGTTCAACTGCAGGTGACATTAGCAGCAGGCCCACAACGACGGCACAGGTGCAGTGGAGTGTGCCGAATTGGACTACCGTGGGTGAGCAGGGTCCTGACCAGACGACCCCGAGCATCGCCTCTATCATCCAGGAGATAGTCAACCAGGATGGCTGGGCCGGCGGCAGGATAGTGTTGATCTTTAGCGACGACCCAACCAATCCCTCCGTAGGCATTCGAACTGCCGAGGCTGGGCCAGGGGACGACGCGGCGCTGCTGCATATAAGCTATCAGTAAAGTTGGGGCGCAACCCAACCTGGCAGATGGGACCAAAGATGTATGTGGCGGTTCAGGTAGCCGGCACAATAGTGTTGGCTTGGCGCAGACTAAGTCCGCCATAGGCGGACATCGGTTCGGGGCCTATACCGATTCATTCGGTATAGGCCCCTTTTGGTGTGCCGAGCATGTTCGGCAACTTGGAGGTGTAAGTCCTCTACACAACCTGATGGAGGTGAAGTGTTAGCGAAGCGCAAGAGCGTTGCCGTGAGGCAGGGTTCTAAGGAAGCGTGTAGCAAAGCCGTGACCTGACGAACAGAAACCGGATACGAGGCAGTACTGGCTGGACGAGTTGGCCAAAGACAACAAAGTCCATATCCATCAAAGTCCAGGGCTGTATATTCGGCAGGTGTGCGGTGAAGGTTGTCGAACTTACCTCGGGAGGTCTGCATGGTGTCCCGGATTCGGGACTGAGGCAATCGTGAGGTTTCCTGACCGCCATGCAGAAGTCAGCAGAGGGCATAGTACCCGCCGAAGGTGGGGAAGGCCCGAACGGTCCCCCTCGATAAGAGGGGTAAATGGAGCGGTTAGTAGGATATGCGACTCATGGACGCAAAGCGGCGGAAAATCCAGTTGGAACTGGCCTTTATGGCAGAGGGTAGGGGTGATGCCCCGATGGCTGCGGATAAAGGGACTGAAGTGTCCAGGGCGAAGCGTACACCCGAAGACCCGGCATTACCTGTTTTGTTATTGGCAAAACAGGGAACAGCTTAACCAGCCGAACCGCCGTGGTACGGACCCGTATGCCCGGTGGTGTGACAGGGAAAGCCCGCGAGGGCATACCTATGTCGATTTGGTAATTGGTATCTTGATGCTGGATGCTAAGTGAACAAGGAAGAAAAACACTTGCATTTATCGCCGGGTTCGGATAACAGAAGTCAGAAAACAGAAGTCAGAAAACAGAAGTCAGAAAACAGAAGTCAGTTCTGTCCTCTGTTCTCTGTCTTCCGTCCTCTTTATTGCTACGCAGGGAGGCTCAAATTATGGGCGATAAATATTTTTTCTTTGCCGGCGGGGGAACAGGGGGACATATATATCCCGCTGTGGCTGTGGCAGAGCAGATAGTCAAGATCCAGCCGAGGGCGAAGATACATTTTTTCTGCAGCAGCCGTAGTATAGATGAACAAATCTTAGGGCGAACCGGCTTCGAATATACGCAGCTTGCGGCTAAAGGTTTTTCCGTTCGGCCTGGTAAACTAATCGACTTTTGCATTTCGTTTTTGGCCAGCTACAAGATTGCAAAAGAAGTAATTGTTAAAAGTAAGGATGCTGTGGTGATAGGGGTCGGGGGGTTTGTTTCCGGGCCGGCCTGTCTGGCGGCGCATAAGTGTAAAGTTCCCATTATGCTCTTGAATGTTGATATTGTTCCCGGGCGTGCAAATAAAATAATAAGCCGCTGGGCGGATGAGATTTTTGTACAGTTCGAGGAAACTATGCAATATTTTGCACACAAGAGTGCGAAAGTCAGTGTTGTCGGCTGTCCGCTGCGAAGCAGTTTTGGCAATCCGGAGCCGAACAAGGCGATAGAACAATTAAGACTTGAGAAAGATAAAAAGACTTTGCTGATAACCGGCGCATCGAGCGGCTCTGAGAATATTAACAGGGCGATATGTTCGCTGTTAGGAAAGCTGGATGCTTTCGCAGATAACTGGCAGATAGTTCATCTGGCGGGGGTCAGTAATTACGAAAAAATTAAGAGCGAGTACGGCGATGCCAAAATCGGGCATACGGTTTTAGGGTATTTCGATGATATGGCGAACCTGTTGGCTGCTGCGGATTTGGTCATCGGCAGAAGTGGAGCGGTCAGCGTGGCCGAGTTCGCGGCGGCAGGGACGCCGAGTATCTGTATGCCTTATCCGTATCACAGGGACAGACATCAGTACCTGAACGCAGGTAAATTGGTTGAGGCCGGTGCGGCGGTTATGGTGGATGATTTGCCGGATGAAAAAGGCAGGGCTGAACGGCTGTGGGAAGAGCTGGAAGAGCTGATGAAAGATGAAAAGAAACGCCAAAAAATGAAAAGGAGCTGCGAAGCAATTGCAAAGAAGGACGCCAGCTTGAAAGTTGCGGAAAAGTTAGTTGAAATGAGCAGATAGTAAATAGTGGATTTGCTCCGAGCCATCCCCAATCTCGTCCCGATTCTTCGAGGCTCGCTTGAGGCTGCCACTCCCTTGGGGACACCTTACGGTGCCATCAAATTAGATGTTACAGAATAGTAGTTTTTTGCAAAAACCGCTTGACAAAAATGTCCTGGCCGATAATAATAGTAGTTCTTAGTCGTCAGCGAGGATGGGCTACGATATTGATGTGAATGCTCTTAAGAAAGTGTTCGGAAACAGAATTGCTGTATTGGTGCAGGTAACAGAAAGAGGAAAAGATGAGCACATTCAATAACACACGTCGTGATTTTCTTAAACAATCGATGTATTTTGGCGCCTCGTTGGCGGCAGTCGGGCCGTTGGGTAAAGTGTTAGCAGCGAGTCCAGCCCTGCCCGGCTCCAAGATGAAATTGGGGCTGGTTACCTATCTCTGGGGCAAGGACTGGGACCTGCCGACGCTGATAGCCAACTGCGAAAAGAGCGGAGTGCTCGGCGTCGAGCTGCGAACGCAGCATGACCACGGGGTCGAATCAGACCTCAACGCCCGACAACGCCGGAACGTGAAGAAGCGCTTCGAGAACAGTGCCGTTACGCTCGTTGGTCTGGGAACTAACTTTGCCTTCCATCATACTGACCCGGCGAAACTTCGCAGTGACATTGAGGGGGCAAAGCAGTATATCAAGCTGTCTGGCGATGTTGGCGGCTCGGGTGTGAAGGTCAAGCCGAATGACCTGCCGAAAGGTGTGCCGCATGAGAAGACGATAGAGCAGATAGGCAAATCACTAAATGAGTTAGGCCGATTCGGTGCCGACTATGGACAGGTGATTCGGCTGGAGGTCCACGGGGCATGCTCGCCGCTGCCTATCATAAAGGCGATTATGGACGTTGCCGACCATCCCAATGTCGGCGCTTGCTGGAATTCCAACTCGCAGGACCTTCAGGGAGAGGGACTTCGAGTTAACTTCAACCTGGTCAAGGACAGGTTTAGTGATATCGTCCACGTCCGCGAGCTGAACATCGGCAGCTATCCCTACCAGGAGCTGATGAACCTGTTTGTGGCGATGGACTACGCCGGCTGGATACTTCTCGAAGCACGTACGAAACCCGATGACCGTGTCAAGGCACTGGCTGAACAGCGTCAGGTCTTTGAGGAAATGGTCGCGAAGGCGCAAGCCGTCAGGATTAAACGCGTGGCCGGGGTGAAGATCGTTGAAGCGGGCAAAAAACTGCGAGTGGAGATCAACGGCAAGCTGTTTACGGAGTACAATTACCAGGATGTTCCGAAGCCGTTCTTCTATCCGGTGATTGGGCCGACGGGTGTGCCGATTATTCGACACTGGCCGATGAAAGAAGGTCTGGATGAGGGGGACGACAAGCGGGACCACGTCCATCAACGCTCGCTGTGGTACGCGCACGGAGAGATGAACGGGCACGATTTCTGGGGCGAGGGCGGCAGGTCAGGAAAGATAATTCACGATAAATTTCTTGAGGTTACTTCCGGTCGAAAGAGTGGTGTCATTCAGTCACAGAATAAATGGGTTGCACGTAACGGCAAGGTTGTGTGCACAGATACGCGAACCCACAAATTCTACAATCGAGCAGATGGACAAATAATGGACTTCGAGATTACGATTCACGCCTCAGAGGGCAAGGTGGTCCTGGGTGATACGAAGGAAGGCTCAATGGCGATTCGGCTGGCGCCGACGATGCGACTCAAAGGTGATGTCGGAAAGGGACATATTGTCAATAGTGAAGGTCATCGCGACAATGAGACGTGGGGTAAGCGTGCGGCGTGGTGCGATTATTACGGGCCGGTGGAAGATAAAATCGTGGGCGTTGCCATTTTCGACCATCCGCAGAATCCGAAACATCCGACGTGGTGGCACGTTCGTGATTACGGATTGTTTACGGCCAATCCGTTCGGAGTGCATAACTTCGAAGGAAAGCCGAAGGGGACAGGAGATATTATAATTGGCGCCGGTGAGAGTTTGACTTTTAAGTATCGGTTCTATTTCCATAAGGGGGATACGAAGCAGGCTAAGGTGGCTCAGCATTACCGTGAGTACGCTACGAGCAAATAGAGAAAAACCCCACGTGAAATGTGGGGCTAAATATAGTAAAAGAAAGTGATTTGAAAGTGCTCTGAAAAAAACCTTTGTAAGCAGTATAGGAGAAACATTATGAGCAAGTTAAGTCGTAGAAATTTTATGAAAAGTACGATGGCTGCCGGTGCGGCGATGGCGTTGTTGAGTCCGAATTCGCGCGTCCGCGGTGCGAATAACGACCTGCGGTTTGCGGTGGTCGGCACCGGGGGACAGGGCGGCGGTCACATCAAGAATTTCAATGGAAAGAAGGGCGTGCGCGTGGTGGCGCTTTGCGATGCAGATGAGGCCCGGGTGAAAAAACAGGCACGCGATTTCGAGAAGAAATACGGACAAAAGGTCAAGACGTATATTGACGTTCGCGAGCTGCTGGAAGACAAGAGCATCGACGCTATTACCTCTGCGACGCCCAACCACTGGCATTCGCTTATAACGATATGGGCGTGCCAGGCGGGCAAGGACGTCTATATCGAAAAGCCCGTCTCGCACAACATCTGGGAAGGTCGTAAGATGATCGAGGCGGCCCGCAAGTACGATAGGATAGTACAGACCGGTACACAGAAGCGCTCGGATCCTGGTTTGATGGAGGTATTCGACTATATACAGAAAGGTAATCTCGGCGCCATCAAGTGGTCGCGTGGTTTTTGCTACAAGGCCCGCTTCGAAGGCACCAACGGGATTGTTAATGGGACCAACGGGCCGAATCCGGTGCCGGAGAGTGTAGATTACAATCTGTGGTGCGGGCCAGCCGAGATGGAACCGCTGCGGCGAGAGAAGTTGCATTACAAGTGGCACTGGGTCTGGAACACAGGTAATGGCGACCTCGGCAATCAGGGCATTCACGAGATGGACCTGGCTCGCTGGGCGTTGGGAGACCCCCCGAAGCTGCCGCCGCGCGTGCTGAGCTTCGGTGGTAGATTCAGAGTGAACGATGCGGGCGAGACAGCCAATACGCAGATTGTGTTCCTCGATTACAAACCGGCTCCACTGATTTTCGAGGTCCGCGGTCTGCCGCGTAAGAAGGGCGAGACCTCGATGGACAATTTCCGCGGGACGCGTGTCGGGATCGTAGTTCAGTGCGAAGACGGCTACTTCATGGGCGGTGGGGGCGGCGGCTGGACCTACGACAACAACGGCAAGAAGCTCAAACAGTTCAAGGGTGAAGGCGGCGGCAGCCACCATCAGAACTTCATCGATGCCGTTCGCAGCCATAAGGTCAGCGATCTTAACGCTGACATCGAAAAGGGGCATATCTCCAGCGCACTATGTCACATGGGCAACATCTCTTACCGGCTGGGCAAGAAGATGTCGGTGAGTGATATCAAGAACGCCATCGGCAACGCCGACCTGATGGACTCGTTCGAGAGGATGCACGAGCATCTCAAGGTCAATGAGGTGGACCTGGAGAAAGAGCCCATCACGATGGGCCCGATGCTGACGATGGATCCGAGGAAAGAGAAATTTGTCGGTGAATACAGTGACTGGGCGAATATGTACGTGAAACGAAATTACCGCGAGCCGTTTGTTGTGCCGGATAGGGTCTAATGAAGTTTGCGTTGTGCAATGAGATGTTTGAAGACCGGCCGATGGCCGAGGTCTGCTCGACAGCAAAGCGGTTAGGGTACGATGGGATTGAGATAGCGCCCTTTACCTTAGCGGCTTCGGCGGAAGATATCAGTGCTGAGCAGCGGAAAGAGGTTCGGCAGGTTATTGCTGATAACGGTCTTCAGACCGTGGGCTTACACTGGCTCTTCGCCGGGCCAACCGGTCTGCATATGACGACTACTGATGATAAAATCCGGGGCAGGACAAGGGATTACTTGTCCTGCCTTCTTGATTTGTGCAGCGACCTGGGCGGCAAAGTGTTAGTGCTCGGCTCGCCTAAGCAGCGAAGTATCGTTGAAGGGCAGACCAAAGAAGGCGCCTGGAAAAGAGCTGTGGAATTGCTCAGCAGTGTTCTGGATAAGGCAAGTCAGTCCGGCCTTACCATCTGCCTTGAGCCGCTGTCGCCTGTGGAGACCGATTTTATTAACACGGTTGCCGAAGGGATGCAGATGGTTCGCCAAATCAATCATCCGAACCTGAAGATTCATCTCGACGTCAAGGCGATGTGCTCAGAAGCGACGCCGGTGCCTGATATTATCCGTTCGGTCCGGGGCGAGGACATTGGGCACTTCCACGTTAATGATTCCAACCTTTACGGGCCTGGGATGGGAGACGTGGATTATGGTCCTATTGCAGAGGCGATAAAGGACGTCGGGTGGGACAAGTGGCTTTCGGTAGAGGTCTTTAAGTACGACCCTGACCCGGAGACTATTGCCCGGGCGAGCATCGAGTACCTGCGGTCGTATTTTTAGTTTTGAGAAAGCGTTGATTTGAACCGTGATTGGGTTGCTTGCAGAGCAAACGCATACAAAGGCCGGTCGCAATGGCTCGGCCTTGATAGGGGTCTTAAACATTTTTGCATATTCTATTCTACGGGTTTGCCGTACACCTCTACTTCGATATAGTGGTTCAAGTCGTTGAAGTTATTTCCGCTGCTGTAAAGGCGGACATAACGGGCTTGAACACCCCTGGCGCAGATGAGTTTGCTATTATTAGTCTCCACATAATGTTTATCTTTGCCGGCGCCAAGGCCGGCGGAGTTGTCAATGTCGTTGTTGAACAGAGTCCTGACGTTCGTGATAAAATCAGGGTCGTCAGCGACCTGTACTACGACATCAAAATAAACGCGTGGCTCCTTGTGGAAATGCCATATCACAATAGCGTAAATCTCGTGCATAGCCTCCAGGTCGATTGTAACATGCTGGGCGAACGGGCCTAACTCGACATAGCTGCCGTCGGCGGCTTCTTTGTCGCCGTCTGTAATCATTTCTATTTCGCCGATGATAGGCTCATCATCGCTGCTGAAGACCGGTTTGCCCAAGGCGACATTTGTCGTTCCAACCGGAGCTAAAAAAGGTGGACACGATTCGGCCAGCGGTTCGAGATAAGGCACGCGAATATCTTTCTCAGTGCCTACAAACATTGGTTTTGGCAGTTTGATTTCTATCGGAACCAATTCAGGAGCGGCTACGGGAGCTTGTGTGGAGGCCGGGCCAAGTGAACCGGCAATTTCCGCAGTTGAGGCGTCCGACTTTAAATGTTGGATTCCAATAATTATTACGACAACGACCACAGCAGCGGCTGTCAGTTTTGTAATTGAGCTTTTCATAATCGTTCTCCTTATATTAGGCTCACAGTAAAATGGTGTGCATAGGACACCCTACATCTGATATCAGCACAATCGACCGTCATTATTATGACGATGGCCAAATACATTTTGATATAAATAAAATTATTTTCAGGGAGATTTTTCTGTGGAACTTTTGCCTTGTAGAATACATCAAGCTGGAGACCGTCATTGCGCGAGGAGTCAAATATGTTACAGAAAATCACAATAAAATTCCTGTAAAATACGTTTTCGGCCTGGAAAGGCCCGGCAGAAGTGAGCCGTCATTCACAACTGTCCCCTAACCAAGACGAACCAGAACCAAAGAGGGAGATTGCTTATTCTAAAACTAAAAGGCTTCGCTGCTGCCGGGCCGATCAAAGCTGTCGCCAAATAAAAAACGATTTGGCACCATTTTTGAAGCGGCCCTATACATTACTGATACTGTGGCCATTTGGCGCACAACACTTTTTCTAACAGCCTGCCCCGGCGTACCTGGAACCAAAAAGGCTATTGAAATCATTATTCATGTGTTATAAAATAACGACCAATTATTAGCACCCTGTAAAGGGGAATATTTGCGTTATGAGTCGAGTTACAACACGAGTATATGTATGGACGAAATTTGCCGGGGAGGAATATCGGATAAAATAATTGCTGGAGAGTATGACTGTGGAAAAAATGACAAAGAACATAATGACTCGAAGAGATTTTTTACGTTCATCGGTGTTAGCTGCGTCAGGAATATGCCTTGGCAGGAAGGTCTGGTCTGCAACAACCAATCAGAATAATTCCGACAGTCCCAACATCGTTCTCATCGTATCCGACGACCAGGGCTATGGGGATTCGAGCTGCTACGAGCATCCGAAAGAAGTCGATACGCCCAATATTGACCGGCTGGCCGCCGAAGGCGTGCGATTGACAAACGGCTATGCGAGCGCCTATGTCTGTGCGCCGACCCGGGCGGGACTCTTAACCGGAAGATACCAGCAGCGGTTCGGCTTCTATACAGGCGGTGATTCGAGGGTTGGATTACCCTTGAATGAAGTTACTGTGGCTGAGGTGCTTAAAAAGCAAGGCTATGCAACGGCGGTTATCGGTAAATGGCATGTGGGTATTGAGCCGGAATATCGTCCTTTGAAGCGGGGCTTTGACGAATTCTACGGATTCTTGGGACACGGAGCGCATGATTATTTTAATCTCAAGATAACAAACGAACATAATTCGATTTATCGCAATGACAAACCGATAAACGATACCGGCTACCTGACAGACAACCTGGGGCGGGAAGCTGTGTCATTTATTGAGCGGCATCGGAAACAGCCCTTTTTCCTTTACCTGCCTTTTAACGCCGTGCACTGGCCACTGCAGGCGCTGCAGAAGTATATAAAGCGCTTCGATACAGGGGATGAGAACCGGGACATCTACCTGGCAATGCTCACGAGTATGGATGAGGCGATTGGAAAAGTGTTAGATGCTCTCAAACGAACCGGCGCCGACGACAATACCCTGCTTATATTTTTCTCAGACAACGGAGGCGCCAGAAAGAATTTTGCCAATAACGGTATTTTGCGAGACTACAAGCACAGCGTTTACGAAGGTGGAATCCACGTGCCGTTTATTGTTCGCTGGCCGGGGAAATTACCGAAAGGAACAGTTTGCGATGAGCCTGTCATTTCACTGGATGTCATGCCGACCATCTGCGCTGCTGTCGGCGCCAAACTTCCCGGCGACCGAGTATATGACGGAAAGAATATGCTGCCGGTCCTTCGCGGCCAAATGAAAGGGCCTCTGCATAAAACTCTTTTCTGGGACGATGGTGTCAAACAGTGGGCCGTTCGAGAAGGTAAATGGAAACTACTTTTTAATAGAGAAGGGTCTTTAGAATTATATGACCTTGAAGGCGATATCGGCGAAAAAAACAACCTTGCAAAACAAAATCCGGAAATTGTCAAACATCTTCAGCAGACTTACAAAGCCTGGAAGAATCAAATGGCCCCCCAGCTCAGTAAAGCCAGGAGAAAGCGGCAAACTTCCACGACTATTAGCTCACAGAAAAAGAAGAATAGAAAGAACCGCTAATGTTCTGAAAAAAAGACCGTTTTGAGGCCAATAATAAACCAATTACCGCTCCTTTATCCCGATGTACATCGGGACGGCTCTGTTTTTGGAAGTCGCGGGTCCGTTTTGCAGAATCTCAAATCGTTTAATAAACTCTTGACAATGGGGCGGGTAATACATAAAGTAGCTCTTTCATTTACTCCGCAGCAGGGATTGGCGGGGGATTAAATCAGAAAAAAACATTATTTACAGTATTAAAAAAGGAGATTTTGAAATGTCAACAAAGGTGGCAATTAACGGGTTCGGCCGAATCGGCAGAGCCGTGACAAGAATTATTATGCAAAGAGACGGCGAATTGGACCTGGTCGCTATCAATGACCTCTCGGACGCAAAGAGTCTTGCGCACCTGTTCAAATATGATACGGTGATGGGCAAATGGGGCGGGACGGTCGAGGCAAAGGACGGCGAATTAGTTATCAACGGCAAATCTATTAAGGTTTTGGCTATCAGGAATCCTGCTGAACTGCCCTGGAAAGATATGGGCGTGAAGATTGTTATGGAATCGACGGGCATCTTTCGCACAGCCGAATCGCCGAAGGGCGGCTATGCAGACCATATCAAGGCAGGCGCCAGTAAGGTCATGCTAAGTGTTCCGGCAAAGGATAATATCGATGCGACTATCGTCCTGGGCGTTAATGATGAGAAGCTGACCAGTGACGTCAAGTGTGTATCGAATGCAAGCTGTACGACCAACTGCCTTGCACCTCTGGCCAAAACCCTCAACGATGTGTTTGGTATTGAGCAGGGGGTTATGACTACCATTCACGCTTATACCAACGACCAGAACGTAGCTGATATGATACATAAGGACCTGCGTCGTGCGCGTGCAGCGGCGGCGAACATTATCCCCACCACCACCGGCGCAGCAAAGGCCATCGGCAAAGTTATTCCCGAACTTGAAGGCAAGCTCGATGGTTTCGCCATCCGGGTTCCTATTCCAGTCGGCAGTATCGTTGACCTTGTGGTTAACGTCAAAAAGGACGTTACGGTCGATAGCGTAAACGCAGCAATGAAGGCAGCAGCGGAAGGGCCAATGAAGGGCATCCTGGTTTATTGCGATGAGCCGATAGTCAGCAGTGATATCGTTAACGACCCTGCTTCGAGCATTTTCGATTCTCTGTGCACAATAGTCGTTGACAGGATAGTTAAGGTCGTTAGCTGGTATGACAACGAGTGGGGTTACTCGAACCGCAGCGTCGATATTATGGAAAGAATGGCAAAGGGCTGCTGAGAATTTAGAATTAAGAATGAAGAATGTAGAAACCTTCTCAATTCTGAGTTCTACATTCTAAATTCCCAAGGGATAAAAAAAATGGCTAAGAAGACTGTTGCCGATATCGATGTGCAGGGTAAGAAGGTCCTGATGCGGTGTGATTTTAATGTGCCGATGGATGAGGACTGCAACATTACCAGCGATGACCGAATCGTTAAGGCACTGCCTACGATAAAGAAGATATTAGATGGCGGCGGTGCATTGATCCTGATGAGCCACCTCGGCAGGCCTAAGGGACAAAGAAATGAAAAGATGTCTTTGGCGCCCGTGACCAAAAGGCTCTCGGAACTTTTAGGGCAGGAGGTTAGCTTTGCTGAGGATTGTATCGGTCCTGAGACAAAGGCAAAGGTCCAGTCGCTGGCGAGCGGCGATTGTATGCTGCTTGAGAACCTGCGTTTTCACAAGGAAGAAACGATAAAGGACAAAGCGGCAAAAGAAGATGCGCAACTGCGGCAGGCCAAAGACGATTTTGCGAAGCAGCTTGCCGATTTGGCGGATATCTACGTTGACGATGCCTTCGGTACGGCGCACAGAGACAATGCTTCAATGTACACGGTGCCGGCACTTATGGAAGGCAAGCCGCGAGTCATCGGTTTCCTTATCGAAAAGGAACTGAAGTTCTTGGGCGAAACCCTAAGTAATCCCGAAAGGCCGTTCGTTGCGATATTGGGCGGAGTGAAGGTTTCAGACAAGATAGGTGTGATTGAGAATCTGATAGACAAGGTCGATCGCATCATTATCGGTGGGGCCATGGCATATACGTTTCTCAAAGGCAGGGGCAAGAACATCGGTAAGAGCCTGTGCGAGAACGACTTCATTGACGAGGGCCAGAAACTGTTGGATCAGGCAGCCGAGGTGGGCTGTGAGGTAGTCTTGCCTGTGGATCACCAGGTGGTTCGCGAGCTGAAGCCTGGCGCACCACACCGCATTGCCGTGGGTGACATTGATCCGGGTTATCAGGCAGTCGATATTGGGCCGATTGCAGCCCAGATGTTTGCACAGAAGATTGTTGATGCCAAGACCATCGTTTGGAACGGGCCGATGGGTGTCTTTGAAATACCTCCTTTCGATGAAGGAACGAAAGCTGTCGCTTTGGCTGTTGTCGAGGCCACCGCCAAAGGGGCACGCAGTATAATCGGCGGCGGTGACAGTGCAGCGGCAGTGAAGAAACTTGGTCTGGAAGACAAAATAAGCCATATTTCTACCGGCGGAGGCGCTTCGCTTGAGTTTCTGGAAGGTAAAAAATTCAAGTGCCTTGAAATTCTGGATGAAAAAGACACTGACTGACGGGACACTGACAGACACGGACTATAACACTGGCGGACACGGACTTAGAAATGAAGCTGCCCAAAGCAGGGACAATTGAGGTTGTGCCATCGATACTGAGCGCTGACTTTGCCAGGTTAGCTGACGAGATAGCTGCGGTTGCCTCGGCTGGTGTTAGTATGGTGCATCTTGATGTTATGGACGGCCACTTTGTTCCGAATATTACTATTGGGCCGCCGGTGATTGCCAAGCTCCGCAAGTGCAGCAATCTTGTTTTCGATACCCATTTGATGATAAGTGAGCCGGGCAAATACGCCGAGCATTTTGCCGAGGCCGGCGCCGACCATATAACATTTCACATCGAAGTGGCTGACGAGCCGCAAAGACTTATCGACAAATTACACAAGTTAGGGTGCAGTGCCGGGATATGCCTGAACCCGGAGACTCCGGTTGAAGCAATAGAGGGTGTTGGGCCGCTTTGCGATATGGTCCTGGTGATGACGGTGCGTCCGGGTTTCGGCGGACAGGAATTTATGCCGGAGGCTGCGAAAAAAATCAGCAGAGTCAGAGAAATTGTCGGCCCCGATATCCGCATCGAAGTTGATGGCGGGATAGACGCTCAAACCACGCCGATAGTAGTTTCATACGGTGCCGATACGCTTGTAGCGGGCAACGCAATATTTGCAAAAACCGACCGTATTGCCGCAATAAACGCTATTCGAGAGGCAGCGAAGTAATTTTTGTAGCCATTTATGTTCATTTTTGGTAGAATCCTCCGATTGATTTTCATTTGAGTATTGCGTCGCCGTGCCGACGACGGCTAAACAACCCCCGGCACAGGTCCGGGGGCTAAACAATAATATGGGCAAAGAAGTGAAATCCAAGTGGAACGGTTTCTCGTTGAAGCCTCGTAAAGAGATGCCCGAAGGGCTGTGGGTGCGGTGTCCGGGCTGTGAGCATATGCTCTATAAAAGCGCCGTTGAAAAGAACCTTAACGTCTGTCCGGAATGCAATCATCACTTTCGCATCGAGGCGGCGACTCGAATTAAATATCTGGCCGATGAAGATTCTTTTCAGGAGATTCTTGGCGATTTGACGACCGATGACCCATTAGGCTTTAAGTTCAGGGACACCACTTATAAACAGCGAATCAAAGACGATGTAAAAAAATCCGGTGTAAAAGAGGCCATGTTAATCGGTAAGGCCTTTATCAAAGGCAGAGGCATTATCTTAGCGGTGATGGAGCCGAATTTTCTGATGGGCTCTATGGGTTTTGTAGTCGGCGAGAAACTTTGTGCGGCGATTGATATGGCGATGGCCGAGAAACTGCCTTTAGTAGCGGTTTGCTGCTCCGGCGGAGCGAGGATGCACGAGGGTGTAGTGTCATTAGGGCAGATGGCCAAGACTTCCGCTGCGTTAGCGAAATTCGACGAGGCCGGCGGACTTTATATCTGTGTTTTGACCGACCCGACGACCGGCGGGGTCACGGCGAGCTTTGCAACGTTGGGTGATTGTTTAATAGCTGAGCCGGGCGCACTAATCGGTTTTGCCGGACCGCGCACGATTGCTGAAACGATAAAGATAGAGCTGCCGGAAGGGTTCCAGACGTCTGAGTTTATGTTAGAGCACGGCTTTCTGGATATGATTGTGAACCGCAGGGACCTTCGCAGCGAAATCGCACGCCTTATAGATTACTGCCAGAAATAAATTATGGTAGCATTAGGTATTCTTCTGCATTCGATAGGGGGCTTTGCAGCGGGAAGTTTTTACATCCCATTCAAGAAGGTTCGGAACTGGGCGTGGGAGAGCTACTGGCTGGTAAATGGTTTTCTCTCCTGGATTATTATGCCCTGGATTATCGCACTTCTGACGGTGCCGGGGTTGATTTCGATTCTGCGTGAAGCGCCGAGAAGCAGTATTTTCTGGACATATCTTTTTGGTTTACTGTGGGGTATCGGGGGGCTGACGTTCGGCTTGTCAATGCGCTATCTCGGGATGTCGCTTGGGTATGCAATTGCGCTGGGATTTTGTGCTGCTTTTGGAACAATTATTCCGCCGATATATTTTGGCACTTTTGGTGATTTAATCAGCCACGCATCAGGTTTAACCACGCTTGGGGGCGTGCTTGTCTGCCTTGTTGGCATCACAATTTGCGGCTGGGCGGGTATGTCCAAAGAGAAAGAGCTGTCAGAGGAGAAAAAGAAAGAGACGATTAAAGAATTCAACTTCACCAAAGGACTCTGGGTTGCGACATTTGCCGGTGTAATGAGTGCGTGTATGGCATTCGGGATAGCAGCGGGAAAACCAATTGCCGAGCTTGCCGTCGAGCGAGGCGTACCATCTTTGTGGCGGAACAGCGCGATTTTTGTCTGTATCCTTGCGGGCGGGTTTACGACGAATTTCATTTGGTGCGTGTTTCTCAATATTAAAAACCGTACAACGAAAAATTACATTGATAGGGGCAACACATCACTTGCCGGCAATTATGTCTTTTCTGCACTGGCAGGAATTACCTGGTACTTTCAGTTTATGTTCTATGGAATGGGTACTACAAAGATGGGTCAGTACGACTTTTCAAGCTGGACCATCCACATGGCCTTTATCATCGTCTTCAGCAATATATGGGGACTGATATTCCACGAATGGAAGGGGACCAGCCGTCGCACGCATCAGATAGTTTTGACCGGGATACTTGTGCTCATACTATCGACATTCATTGTCGGATTGGGAAACTATCTTGCGTCGGTCGGAAAATAAGACTTGAAATCTGATAGGTATTCAAAAGGTCGATACCGGTTAAGCGTTGTGGGAGAGTTTGAGAATGGCGAATAAAGAGACAATGACTTCAAGGGAGCGCCTCTTAAAGACCCTCAATCACCAAATCCCGGACAGGGTACCGATTGACCTTGGAGGATTTCAAACGGGGATACATAAAAGAGCGTATGCTGAATTGCTCTCTTACCTTGGTATCGAGGAGGAAATAACAATTCTCGACCCCGTGCAGCAGCTTGCCAGGCCGAGCGAAGAAGTTCTGAAACGTTTCAGGGTTGATACCCGCTATATATGCGCGCACGGCCCTGACGATTTCAAAGGCCAAATCGAACAGAATACCCGGGATGGCAGACTCTGGCACGACCTTAGGGATGAATTTGGCGTCGTCTGGTCGATGCCGGATGAGCAGATGCTTTATATGGATATTTCGCATCATCCACTTGCCGATGCGAGTGCTGGAGACATTGAAGATTATCCTTTTCCCGACGGCAGTGACCCAAGCCGCTTCACCGGCGTTCGCCAGACGGCGCTGCAGATGCGCAGTGAGACTCCATACGCTATATCAACGGGCATTGGGGGCGTGGTCTATGAATACTGCTGGTATATGCGCGGACTCGAAAGGTGGTTCATAGATACGATAGATAATCCGGCCTTTTGCGAGGCGCTGCTTGAGAAGACGCTCAAATTCTGGATGGACTATTATACCGGGTTTATGCGTGAAGTAGGTGACATTGTTGACGTAGTGATGATAGGTGACGATTTGGCCGGTCAAAGCGGTCCACTGTTTTCTCCTGATTTTTACCGCAAAATAGTAAAACCCAGACAGAAAAAACTCGTCCGGCACATCAAATCGCTGACGAAAGCGAAAATCTGGTATCATACGTGCGGTTCCTGTTTCGAGTACATTCCGGAGCTTATCGACAATGGTATTGATATTCTTAATCCGGTCCAAATCGGCCTGGTTAATATGGAGCCTCAAAAACTAAAAGATATGTTTGGAAGACGGATTTCGCTGTGGGGCGGGGGTATAGACGCCCAGCACATTCTTGCCTTTGCCGAGCCAGGTGAAATCAGGGAGCACGTGCGGAGGAACCTTGAAGTCTTTAAGCCGGGAGGCGGCTACGTGTTCAACAACGTTCATAACATCCAGTTTGGCGTGCCGGCTGAAAACATCGTTGCTTTATTTGATGCGGCCTATGAATTCGGCTTTTATGATTGAGTATTAAGTGTGTTCCTGTAAATACAAAAATCTTCCCTTTCACTTCTGTGCTAATATCTGTATAATCCCAAAAAGAAATCAGCCACAGAGGCCACAGAGAAAAAAATTAGAGAAAATTCGTGATAATTCGTGGTTAAAAACATAAATCAGTGAAATCTGTGGAATCCGTGGTTAATCAGAGCAGGTAATGGGTTATTTTCGGAAAAATATTGAACAGGTGAAAGGTTACGAGCCGGGGTTTCAGCCGAAGGAAACAGACATACTTAAGCTGAACACCAATGAGAATCCCTATCCACCCTCGCCGCAAGTAATGAAAGTGTTAGCACAAATCAGTTCAGAGCAGCTTCGCCGATATCCCGACCCGATTGGAAATGAATTCCGGCAGGCGGCGGCGGAAGTTAATGACGTGCAGCCCGAGAATATTATGTGCTGCAACGGTGGAGATGATTTGCTGACTATTGCTTTTCGTGCGTTTTGTGATAAAAATCGGCCTGTCGCATATCCTGTTCCGACATATTCGCTCTATCCGGTATTAGCCAAATTGCAAAGTTGCAAGGCAATTGAAGTTCCGTTCGATGATGAATTCAATCTGCCGGCCAGATTGGCGAGTACCAATGCGGCTTTAACCATCGTTTGCAATCCGAATGCACCGAACGGCAGCTTCGTAAGTGTCGATGAATTAGCTTCGTTGGCCGATGAACTTTCAGGGATATTATTGATTGATGAGGCATACGTGGATTTTGCCGAGGCCAATTGCACGGAGCTGGTTAAAGAATTCGATAATGTGATTATACTTCGGTCGATGAGCAAAGGATATAGTCTTGCGGGGATACGGCTTGGATATGCCATCGCCCAGCCTGACTTAATAGCGGGCCTGATGAAGGTCAAAGACTCCTATAACATTGACGCCGTTGCCGTCGCCGTGGCCGCCGCAGCGATAAAAGACCAAAAGTATTTCAGCGAAACAACCGAAAAAGTAAAGAAGGCCCGTGGCTTATTGGTCGCAAAACTGCGTGATTTAGGATTCGAAGTGCCTCAAAGCTATACTAACTTTGTTCTTGCCGAGAGCAAAAACTGCAAGGCAGGCAAGATTTATGATAAACTGGTAGAGCGCAGGATTTATGTAAGATACTTCAACCTGGCCAAGCTCGACGATAAGTTGAGAATAACCGTAGGCACAGGCGAACAAAATGATAAACTTATTTCGGCTTTGAAAGAAATTTTATCAGAACGTCGCCCCTTCGGCTGCGCTCAGGGCAAGCTTACCGGCGACGGCTAAACGTGTACAAGGATATTCTTATGGGTAAGAGAACTGCTAAGGTTCACAGGCAGACAAAAGAAACCGATGTTACGGTCGAGCTTAATCTGGACGGCGTCGGCAAATACGAGATTGACAGCGGCATCGGCTTTTTGGACCATATGCTCACTCACCTGAGCAAGCACAGCAAAATCGACCTGGTGGTCAAAGCCAAAGGCGATCTGGATGTCGATGCTCACCATACGGTCGAAGATATAGCGATATGCCTCGGTGAATGCTTACTGAAAGCTCTTGGAAATAAAAAAGGGATTGCCAGATACGGGCATAGCTCCGTGCCGATGGAGGATGCTTTGGCGAACGTGTCCGTTGATTTGTCGGGCAGGGCAGCCTGCGTGTATAATGTCGAGTACCGAACAGATAAAATCGGCGATTTCGACGTCGAGTGTCTGGAGGAGATGCTGCGGAGTTTCGCGAATAACGGCAAGTTTAATCTGCATATAAATGTTCCATACGGGACAAACAGCCATCATATAGCCGAGGCGATTTTCAAGGGATTAGGTAAGGGGCTTGGTACGGCTGTCAGCATTCTCGGAACGGATGTCCCAAGCACAAAGGGGACGTTGTGATTGAGGAACCTAAGAGTGAATATCGAAGCGGGATAGGCACCGATATCCATCGGCTCGTCGAGGGCAGGAAGCTGATGCTCTGTGGAGTTTATCTGCCGTACCCGGCCGGGCTGGCCGGCCACAGCGATGGTGATGTGGGCCTGCACGCTGTCATCGACGCCCTGCTTGGAGCAAGCGGGATGGGTGATATAGGGACGTTGTTTCCCAGTACGGACCCGCGATGGAAGGACGCGGACAGTAAGGAGCTTTTGTTTATTGTAAAGGAGCAGCTCGAAGAAAAACGCTGGGAGGTGGTCAATATCGATTTGATTATACACGCAGAAGCGCCAAGGCTCGAGCAGGTCAAAGGGCAAATGAAAAGGTGTATCGCAGGGCTTTTGGGGATTGATTTTACGGCGGTGAACGTCAAGGCGAAAACAAACGAAGGACTCGGCGATATAGGGGCCGGTGAGGCAATGGCTGCTACGGCGACGGCGCTTTTGAAAAAGAAAAGAAAAAGAACGCTATAAATGATAATCGGAATGGGTTCTCAGAGGTGTAGAAACTGGTTTGGCGTTGTAGAAGCTGGTATCGACAACCTTAAACGAAAAGGGTATTTTAAAAAATGACATTGAATCTTTATAATAGTATGACGAGAAGGAAAGAGGAATTCAAGCCGTTGAAAGAAGGCAAGGTCGGTATATACGTCTGCGGGCCGACCGTATATGGACACGCACATCTTGGGCATGCGAAAAGTTATGTGAGCTTTGATGTGTTAGTCAGGTATCTTCGTTATCTGGATTACAATGTTACCTACGTGCAGAACATAACAGACGTGGGTCATCTAACCGACGATGCGGATGAAGGTGAGGATAAAGTTGCTGAGGCAGCCAAAAAAGAGAAGAAGCATCCAATGGCACTGGCGGAATACTACACTCGCAGCTACTTTGAAGATATGGACAGGTTGAACTGCGTTCGGCCCGATATAAGCCCGCGAGCCAGCGGTCATATACTCGAACAGATAGGGCAGGTAACGACACTTCTGAAAAAAGGCTATGCGTATGCGGCCAACGGCTCGGTGTATTTCGATGTGTCCAAGTTCAAGGACTACGGGAAACTCTCCGGCAGAAATGTCGAAGAGATGTTAGCCGGTACCCGCGTGGAGGTCTCGCCGGATAAAAAGAACCCTGTTGATTTCGCGCTCTGGAAGAAAGCTGAGCCGAACCATATTATGCAATGGCCCAGTCCGTGGGGGCCAGGCTATCCGGGCTGGCATCTGGAATGCTCGGTAATGAGTATGAAATATCTGGGCAAGACAATCGACATTCACGGCGGCGGACTGGAAAACAAGTTCCCGCATCACGAGTGCGAAATTGCCCAGTCGGAGGCGGCCAACGACGTGCAGTTTGTTCGATACTGGCTGCACAATAATATGATCACCGTTGACGGGCAAAAGATGGGTAAGAGTCTGAATAATTTTATTACATTGAAACAGGCCTTTTCAGGTACTCACGAGAGATTAACGCAGAGCTATGACCCTCTGGCGGTAAGGCAGTTGATTTTGAACAGTCATTACAGAAGCCCGCTGGATTTTTCAGATGCGGCCCTGTTCGCGGCGCAGAGCGGTTACGGAAAAATAACCGAAACGGTCAAAGCAGTACGAAAAAGAATAGACACAGCGAAAGAAGGCCCAATCGACGAGAAGATAGCAGAGCAACTAAAACAGATGAGGGAAAAATTTGAAAACGCAATGAATGATGATTTGAATACCTCTGTTGCACTGTCAGTTATGTTTGAACTTGTTCGGCTGGCTCAGAAACTGCTTGAGGACAGCCGAACAACCCAGGGGCCCCTTAATTTAGTTGATGTTCTATTTGACCGGCTGGGCGGCGATTGTCTGGGTATTGTAAAAGAGGAGTATCCGCAAATCGGCGCCGCTGATGAAGAGCTGATGGACAAGCTGGTCAATGTTTTGATTGAGCAGCGAAACGAAGCTCGCGAAAACAAGGATTTTGCCAAGGCGGATGAACTTCGCACTAAACTGGATGAAATGGATATTCTGCTGGAAGATAAGCCGGATATGACCACCTGGAGAATGAAATGAGGATACTCGGTATCGACCCGGGTTTGCAGGTCTGTGGATATGCCTGTCTGGAGATGGGCGGGGATAAAGAAAAGCTAATTGAAGCAGGCGTTATCCGTATAGCGAGCGGCTCGGCTATAGAGCAAAAATTGAATAGATTAGCTGAAGATACCCAGTCGCTTCTGGAAAGTTTCAAGCCCGACGTTGTAGCAGTGGAAGAATTGTACTCACACTACGCCCATCCGAGAACAGCGATATTGATGGGACACGCAAGAGGTGTTATACTACAGAAGTGTGCCCAGGCGGCAATTGAGGTCAGAAGCTTTAGCGCAACACGTATAAAAAAATCACTTACCGGTAACGGCAGGGCATCGAAGGAACAGGTGCAAAAAACTATTCAAACGATTTTATCCCTGCCGCAGATACCGGAGCCGAACGATGTGGCCGATGCCATAGCAACGGCGATGTGCTGTGCAAATTCGATTAACAGTGTTGTTATTTGATAAGCGATGGTCGGGAAAAAACCTTAAAAATAATCAATAGAAAATAATCAATTGAACTATGATAGCCAGTATTGAAGGAAAACTCATCAAGCTTGACAGCGACTGCTGCCTGGTGCAGGTCGGGGCGGTCGGGTATGAGGTAATGCTGCCGGGCTATTGCGTTGATGCACTGTCCGGCGAGGTCGGCTCGGATATTACTCTCTGCACAATGGAATATTATGAGGGTACCCATCGCGGCGGAAATCTGATACCAAGAATGGTTGGTTTCTTAAACACAAGCGAGAGAGATTTTTTCACCAAATATATCAGCGTTAAAGGAGTGGGTATAAAAAAAGGCCTGCGGTCGTTGAACATACCGATAGCCACCATAGCAGCGGCGATAGAGAACGCCGACGATAAGATACTGATGTCACTGCCTTCGATAGGCAAGCGGATGGCTCAGCAAATTATCGCTGAGCTAAAGGGCAAATTACAGACTTTTGCAGTCGGCGCCGAAGCAGTAAGGTCGACAGAATACGGATTCAAGCCATTCCAGACCGAGGCATTAGAGATTCTTATCGCCTGGGGTGAAAAAAGAAACGAAGCTATGGAGCTGATTGAGTTGGCTTCCCGGAAACATCCCGATATAAATTCGGCTGAGGCACTTGTGCCTTTAGTATATAGGTTACAGCAGGGAGTAGAAGTATAAATGTAAAACCTAAAATGCAAAACGCAAAACTATAGTGTAAAATCCAAAGGTTTTAAGTTTTGAATTATGGTTTTTAATTTTGCACTTTAAATTTTCAGTTTCCATATTATGGCGATAGGCAGAATCATAAGCGGGCAGTCTTTGAACGAGGCGGAAGAGAGTTTTAACGTCTCACTCAGGCCAAAGTTCTTAGGCGAGTGTGTAGGCCAATGCAACGTCAGAGAAAAAGTTGCAATAGCGATAGCAGCGGCCAAGCAAAGGTCTGAGCCATTGGAGCATATTTTGTTTTACGGCCCGCCGGGACTTGGTAAAACGACGCTTGCTCACGTCGTGGCGAACGAGATGGGGGCAAGAATACGTTGCTCATCCGGGCCGGCGCTGACAAAGGCCGGTGATGTTATGGGTCTCTTGAGCAACATAAACACCGGCGATGTGCTTTTTATCGATGAGATTCACCGGCTAAGCACGCCGGTCGAAGAGTTTATTTATCCGGCGATGGAAGACTTCAAGGTTGATTTCACCGTCGATAGCGGTCTGCACGCAAAGACGATAAATTTTCCTCTGAAGCGTTTTACTTTAATTGGTGCCACGACACGGGCGGGGCTGCTGAGCGCTCCGCTTCGCAGCCGATTCGGGATGCTGTATCATCTGGATTTCTACAGCAGCGCCGAATTGACAGAGATTTTAGGTAGATCTGCGGAACTGCTTGGCTTACAGTGCGATGATGGGACACTGGAATTGATAGCGGCCCGGTCCCGCGGGACGCCTCGAGTGGCGAACCGTCTGTTAAAACGAGTCCGTGACTACGCACAGGTAAAAGGCTCAGGAGTGCTTAGTACCGACATTGTCGAAAACGCGCTGAAGATGGAGCAGATTGACACGTTAGGCTTAGATGAATTAGACAGGGCGGTTTTGCGCGCGCTGGTTAACGTCTATGACGGCGGGCCAGCCGGCATCGAGGCGATCGCAGCTACACTCGGTGAAGAAAGAGACACATTAGAGGATGTGGTTGAGCCATATCTTTTGCAAATCGGATTTCTGCGTCGAACCAGGAGGGGAAGAGAGGTTACCAAACAAGCCTGTGAGCATTTAGGCTTAGACTGCCATAAAGAGAAACGCAAACCTGAGCAACCTGAGCTATTTGAGCAGGACGAGGTAAGAAGCCAGAATTTGTAGTTTGACCTCTGTTTTCTGTCCTTGACCCTATTCCCATTCGATTGTCGCCGGCGGCTTGCTGGATATATCATAAACGACGCGATTGATGCCCCTGACCTCATTTATAATCCTGTTGGATATGATGCCCAGCACCTCGTAGGGGATTTGCGAAAAATCAGCGGTCATAAAATCAACGGTCTCAACCGCACGAATAGCAATAATGTTTTCATAGCTTCGTTCATCACCCATCACCCCAACCGTTAAGACAGGTACCAGCACCGCCAGGGCCTGCGATATCTTTCTGTACAGCCTTGCCGATTTTATTTCATCTATTAAGATTTCATCAGCGGCCCGGAGTATTTCCAGCCTTTGTGGTGTAACCTCTCCGATTATCCTGACGGCCAGGCCCGGACCGGGGAAAGGATGACGCCAGACAATATCCTCCGGCAGTCCGAGATATTCGCCGACGACCCGTACCTCGTCCTTAAACAAATCCCGCAACGGCTCAATCAGTTCAAAGCTCATCTCGGCCGGCAGCCCCCCCACATTGTGATGCAGTTTGATATTCGCCGCTGTATTACCGTCCTTCGAGCCTGACTCAATAACATCAGGATACAGCGTTCCCTGTGCCAGAAACTTAGCATTTGGAATTTTCAAAGCCTGCGACTCAAAGGCCTTGATAAACTCAGAGCCGATGATCCTTCGTTTTTGCTGTGGGTCGGTTACGCCGGCCAGACCCGCCAAAAACTGCTCTGACCAATCGACAACCCGCAAGTCCATATGAAAATGGTTGCGGAAGGTAGAGACGACATTTTCGCGTTCGTTCCTTCGCAGCAGGCCGTTATCAACGAAAATACAAACAAGCTTCTCGCCAATGGCCTTATGGACCAACGAAGCCACAACGGACGAATCAACTCCTCCGCTCAGGCCACATATCACTTTGGCGTCGCCGACCTGACGGCGAACCGCTTCTACAGTCTCACTGACAAAATCACTCATTTTCCAGTCGCCGCTGCAGCCGCAAATATCATACAGGAAGTTTTTCAAAATCAGTGTTCCTTTGGGGGTATGTGAGACCTCAGGATGGAACTGCACGCCGAAAAATTTCTTTTTCTTGTGTCTTACCGCAGCGAATGGGCAGGTATCGGTAGTTGCTAATTTGACAAAATCATCCTCCCCCTTGATACCGGCGGGGGCGAGCTGGTCGCCGTGGCTTGCCCAGGCCGTGATTGAATCCGGCAGATTCGCAAACAAATCACTCTTCTCAAGAATGGACAGAGTTGTCCGCCCGTACTCACGTCTTTGGGCAGCGACAATCTTTGCCCCTAAAATCTGACAGCCTAACTGCATTCCGTAGCAGATACCCAAAATCGGCACATCCAAATCAAAGATTTTCTCATCACATTTTGGCGCATTTTTATCATAGACGCTTGCAGGCCCGCCGGACAATATCAATCCCTTGACACCTAATCGTGATAATACTTCTGCTGTTATATCCGCGCGGCAAATTTGGGAATATACGTTCTGTTCACGAACCCGCCGTGCTATCAGTTGACTGTACTGACTGCCAAAGTCCAGGATGGCGATTATTTCTCTGCTCATATACCACGCCCGGCAGGACTCGAACCTGCGACCTACGGATTAGAAATCCGTTGCTCTATCCGCCTGAGCTACGGGCGCAAAGCCCTGTTTTTTTTAGGACCTCATAATGTTCTAAACGAAAAACGCCGTTCCAATAAATTTTCGTCCACTTTACATCCAACCGGCCAATATTGCAAGAAGATTAAGAGCCTATCCAAAACGCTCTATCCCCAAGGGAAGCCCGATGCCTGCGTTGTCGGCCAATCAAATAAAACCGTATCAAATCGGCTCACAAAAAACCGGTGTTATCAAGAATTTGGTCTTGCGGCAAAAAACAGTAAATGCACCAAAGAACGTTCCTAAATCCGGGAAAATAAATATTCAGGAACCAAAAAAAAAGTCTTGACCAACTGTACTTATTGGAAGACTACGCGAGTTCCGCCAGCGGCTGAACCACTATCCTGACCATACCTGTCGCATTGTATCCCTTTGTGTTATAAGGTTTTACGTAAACTCATGGATTAGCCGGTCTGTCGGGCAGAGTATAACCCGGAGAAGTCAGAGTCCGAAAAAAACAAAAAATGGCCACCTTTTTGGTGGTTTAGGTAATTTAATTATTGACATCACGGGGTAATTTGGGTAAAATACTAAAAACCGGCTAAAAAGGAAAAAAGTTAAATTTTAGAATTTAGCTATTGACATAGAGAAAGAAAACTGGTAGTTTTGATAAGTTAGCAAGGTGTATAACTAAGTGTGGCCGTGTCATATATGCGTAGGGCCTTGCTCGTCCGGTACTCGGTTTTTTCGGTGCCGGGCCAGGAATATGGAGAGTGAAAGTGAGGAGAGTGGTGATGATGAGGAAAGATGAAAAGACATCACATACTTCATTTCTTTATATCCTCGCTTTCGAGCCCTCTGGCAAAGCTTAGCCAGGTGGTCAGGAGACGCTGCGTAACCAATGACAGACGGCACTAACGTAGCAGGTGCCGAGACAGCAAAACGGACCGCCTTAAATCCGATGGAGCGGCAAAGCAATTAGGCTTGCTGTTAACCGTTGGCGGCGCAGAGAAACTGTTATTTGAAAGTAGGTTTTTTTTGGGGGAGGGAACAATGAAAATAGTAACAACTTTATTATTGACGGCAGTAGTATTGTTCGGAGTGGCTGGAATTGCCCAGGCTGATTCTGGGCCGTTCGTGAACATATCTACCACGTCGGGGAGTCTTGAATTTGGAACGCCTGCGCTCTTCTCAGACGGCGACACCTCTTTTGGACCGGGAAGTGTTATATTTCCAAACATCTATTTCATGTCGTCAGCGGCATTAACAGTGAAGGTGGAATCTAATTATCTGCACGGGCCGATAGTGGCCTCTATTACAGCGCTGAAACACCCCAGAGGCGGCTCCATACCACCTGAGCGTATTTTCATCAAAGCGCCGACAACGAACGGATACGTTACAATGGCAAAGCCAGTGGTTATATCGAGGCCAGAAATAGGGTCACATGACATTGAGCTGAATTTCCGGCTGGATATCTATCCCTCTGACCATGCGGGAAGCTACACGGGAACTATTACATTTACGATAATGCCACCACCCCCTTAATTGGAGAAGATGGTGATGAAAAAGTTAGAAGGATTTTGCTGCGTCATAATAAGCGATTATCAATGCCCAGGGTTTGTGGATAGAAGTTGTTCAAATAGAACAACCCCTTCTCTTAGAATAATAAGGGTTGGGGGAGAAAGGAGGTATGAGTAGTAGGAAGTGATAACTCGTAAGCGTAAAGATGCTTACGAAACGCCTGAAGAAGCAGGCCCGTTCTTGAGGCGGTAAAACGATTAACTCACCGGGAACGAGAATCCCGGATGGAAATCGCAGTTCTTATGGGTCCCGACTCAGGCGGGCAGTAAAGCGGGGATATTCGCAGGGGTCGGTCAAAGAGGTTTCGTCCCGCTGAACGTATGGCTCAGGCATTGGGTTTGAGCTAAAGAAATATTATTGTTAGCTCCGCAGGCCAACGTAGGCCTTTCGAGGAGCGAGGGTTAAGAAAGGGATATTAAAATGGTAAAGAAATGTTTAATTGCAATTGCAGTTGTAGCGCTGCTGGCAACCACAGTTCAGGCTATTTCACAACCTGATGGTTTCATCAAATTGGACCCACAAACAGATCCTGGCGGCTGGCCATGGACACAGACGATAACATTCGATACCTTTAACATCTGCACGATTGATGTGAAGCTGGAAGTGGGTCATTTCGTACAGATAGAGGATTGTGGCGATATTGAAGCGCTGAAGTTAAAACAGGTAGACTGCAGCGTTATCGGTAAGGACGGCGACGACTTCCCGTGCTACGAAGGCTGCAGGAGTTTTAGGGCAAGAGCCAACTTCCCGGCCTTTTTCGGTGCCACATTTGACGGTGAGGAGAGTGATCTCGATAGCGATATCATCGGTGGCAATCACTCTCTTGACTGGGATAGCACTGATGATAATGAAATCCTTGGCGACGGTGAGTGGGAAGACTTGAAAATTTGTATGACAGCCTGGAAAGTTAAACTATGGGATTCTGGAAAAACTTCTGGTTCAGTTAAAGTTGGTCAGATTACTATAACTGTAAAACCCGGAGACGTAGTCACCACAGGTCCCTAAGCTTCAGGGCAGCCATAGTAGAAGTGTGTAGTGGTATAATCACTTCGAGAGGACGACGGACCGTAGTCAACTTTTGGGACAAAGGTCCGTAATCCCTTACTTCTTGTTGTAACTGGCTTTATAGAGAGGGCTAGATATTAAATCTGCCCTCTCTATTTTTTTACAAACAATTTTGTTAATCTGGGAGATTTGGGCAAAATATACTTGACATTGGGGTGGGAAAATGATAAACTTGGTAATAGTTTAATACAGGTATAGGAAGGAAGATAAGTGCAAACAATATCGTTATCGAGCAAAAGGGGATGTTAAGAGACTATAATTGCGGATTTGCGGTCGTTATGTGGATTTCGGAAGTAATTACAAAAAGTAAAGATGTTAAATAACCGAAAAGGTAAAAGCCACAGCATTGGCGTAAAATCCCTGAAATTGGCCACGAAGGTGCAATAATAATAGCCTCAGATATGGTAAGCGGACAAGGAACTTTGGAATTGTCCGTTGGCATTATTCGACTTTGCCGCAAAGTTATCAGTGTATTGAGTAATTGGGAGGTAAAAAAAGTGAGGAAGCAAAATGTCGCTCATAGCCGTCTGTTTTTTGCCGTCGTATTTGCGGCGAGTGTATTTGTATCTGGGGGGTCTGCATTCGGCCAGTTGGGGGGGTTTGTAGTCCAACCGATGAGGCTGGATATTGCGGCCCTGCCTGGCCGAATATTCGAGACGGCCCTGGGTCTTCAAAGTTTCGACCCGAACCAGATCCAGATAGTAGATCTATCAATTATCGAGATGGCCCAATGGGAGGACGGCCAGTGGCGAATCATCGAGCCTAATTCTGATTTTGATACATCAAAGCTTTCTTCGTGCACTAAGTGGATAAGCGTTGAACGTGAGACTGTTGAAATCTCCCTTATGGGTTCAGCTTACATAAAGGTACGTGTAAGGGTGCCGCGTCGTACCCGTGGATTCTACGCTGCGGGGATTCTTGTGACCCTACGACCCAGGCCGGACTTAGAAGGAAATGTTGCCGTGACAGTGCGATTTTTGGTTCCTGTGCTTGTTGAGGTACAGGGACGGCCTTTGCGGCACAAAATAGAACTTGGTGATATGGGGCTGGAACTCATTGAAGCCCGTCAAGGACATCCGGCAACAACACATGTCTTGATGAACATTGATAATAAAGGCGGGACCCGTTCCAACCTAAAGGGCTTTGCGCAAGTTAAAGCTTTCCTGGATGGGCACTGGCGACAAATTACAGAGACAGAATTCGGTAGTACCCGCATCATCCCGGGGGCCAAATTAAGATTAAGAAGTAACATCGGTCGGCCTCTGCCATCGGCCAAATACAGGGTATCCGGATGGCTCTATGTTGATGGCCGGCGCGCACAAAGGATTACGAAGGAGATAGATTTTGTCGGCGACACGAGTGTTACAAAGGTGATAACCGATTCACCTCTTGACCTGCTGCCGAGTTTTGTTTCGATAAGCGGCCTGCCGGGGGCTACCCGCATGGCATCGATAAAGGTCTATAACGCTTCGGATGAGCCGGTCAATGTTCAGATGGCCATCGGGTTACCCCGTACCCTTAAGGGCGTTACTTTCGGGGACTTGAAGGGGGTCGATTTGGACTGCACCGAGTGGTTGAAGATAGAGCCTCAGAAATTCACGCTCCGCAGCCACACTCAGCAGAGCATACGCATTACTGCAAAGATGCCGGATACTGTATCAGCGTCGCTTCCCTGTTATTATGCGCTTCTTGGTCTGTACAGCACCTATGCAGATGGGCAGAGGGCCGGCGTAACAACTGCAAACATCTGCGTTGCAAACAAGAATATCAGTGTCGAACCTTTTGTTTACGGAATGACGCTAAGACCCGCTCTCAAAGATGGGTCCGAGTATTATATTGTCGCCAGGTTCGGCAATTTCGGCAGCATCCACTTTACCCCCATCAGGTGCAGGGCCGCTGTTGTGGACCCAGCAACAAGCATGCCCAGGGTAATAACATCGCTCAGCAGCAGGAAGACAGGTATGATGCTGCCGTTTGAGGCCAGGGATTTCTCCGGAATTATGGACTTTTCCAGAGTTCCCGTTGGTATGTACCGTCTCGCGGTGGAGTTACAATACGGTACCGGTCAGATGGCAGATAAACAAATAGGTATACGAGTCATGACCCAGGGAGGGCAGAAGGTCATAGAAGTTTTGCAGTTACAAGAGGATCTTGGAGGAAAAATAGAGGTTAAATGGTAGTACGCCGGCAAAGGGACTTTCTACTAAAGAAAGACGCTGGATTGCCGATACAAGGCAAAAGAGCGATAGTATTGCCGGTTAATGGCTACAGAAAGGGACATTGACTTATGGCAAGGAAAAATATCGGTAGGATTTTATCGGACGGTGTTGTGGTCCTCTGTGTTGTTGTGTTCTGCGCGCTGAATGTCAGCGTCCAGGCAGCAATCGAAGGTCAAATGGTAACTTACACTATCTCCGGTTCAGTAGGGCTGAGCGGCGTGACGATGAACGGTCTGCCGAACACAGTTACCGATGAGAACGGTTACTACAGCGCCGTTGTTAAATACGGCTGGAGTGGCACAGTTACACCTGTAATGGCAGGTTATACCTTCGAACCACAAAAAAGAACCTATCCAAAAGTTACGAGCGACCAGAGTAATCAGGACTACATCGCAACGCTGAAGACATTTACTATTTCGGGTACAGCTCGTATTGACAGTGCACCAATGGAAGGTGTGACAATGGCGGGCCTTCCGGGTAATCCGATTACCGGGAGCGACGGCACTTACAAGGCCATTGTGGACTACGGCTGGAGCGGCAGTACTACACCGATAAAGGATGGTTACATATTCACACCAAACACTAAATCATACGCTGCCGTTATCAGGGATATGCCGAATCAGAGCTACACTTGTGCGCTGCTTACCTTTACAATTTCCGGCTCAGCCGAAGTAGAGGGCGTAACAATGAATGGTCTGCCGGGTAATCCGAAGACCGGCAGGAACGGCATGTACAGCGCCACTGTTAAATTCGGCTGGAGCGGCACAGTCAAGCCGACAAAACAAGGGCACACCTTTGAGCCGGCTGAGATGCCATATACTGATGTTATCAGCTCTTATCTTAATCAGGATTACGCTGCCCTCGTGGATACCTTTACAGTATCCGGCACGGCCGGTATGGACGGAGTAGAAATGAAGGGTCTGCCGGGCACTGCTATTTTTACCGATGAGAACGGCTATTACAGTACCAGTGTTGAATGGGGCTGGGGCGGCACGGTCAAGCCGGAAAAGGCAGGTTACAAATTTAAACCGGCTACCATGATCTACACTAAACTTACGAGCGACAAGGTCAATCAGATTTACTCTCCGACCCCGATTATATTAACCATTTCCGGTTCCGCCGGTAAGCAGGGCGTAACAATGGATGGCCTGCCTGGTAATCCGGTTACCGGTGCAGGCGGCTTGTACAGTGCCAAAGTTGATTGGGGCTGGACTGGTACGGTTACACCTATGTTGGACGGTTACGAGTTCACGCCGGCTGATATGCCACACGCCGCCATTACCACGGACCAGAAGAATCGTAACTACACTGCGAAAGAGATTACCTTTACAATTAACGGTTTTGTTGGAGTTGGTGGTGTAACACTGAAAGGTCTGCCTGGCAGGCCCGTTATGAGCAAGAGCGACGGCACTTACAGCGCCGTCGTCAAATATGCCTGGAAAGGCACAGTTAAGCCGGAAAAGGCAGGTTACACCTTTGAGCCGTCTGAGATACAATACCCTGAACTTTATGGCCCTGAGGTTAATCGGGACTATACTGCGGCATTGTTGAAGCGTACCATTTCCGGTACAATACGTTCTGACAGGGGCGAACCTGTCGAAGGTATATTCTTATTAGCAGACAAAGACGGAGGTTCCGCTACAACCAATACCAATGGCGAGTACGAACTAACCGTGGATTACGGCTGGAGCGGCATGGTAACGCCGACACGGTTAGGTTATAACTTCAGGCCGACAAATAAACGATACGCTGTGTCCATTACCAAAGACCAGGCAAATCAGGCTTTCACAGCGATTGTGCGGATGTTTACCATCTCCGATGCGGTGATGGTTGGAGGGACTCCCATCGTAGGCGTACAGGTCTCAGCAAATAACGGCGGAGGCACCGCTGCGACCGACTCTAAGGGCAGATTCGGTGTTAAAGTGCCCTATAACTGGAGCGGCGAGATTGCGCTGTCAAAAGAAGGGTTCCAATTCCCGAACAAGTCATACACTAATATTACGGAAGATTATAAGGATGATATGCCAGTATCGGCAATTCCTCGCGTGCGCAGAACCACGCCTACAACTACGCCTACACCTACACCTGTTGGGCCAAGAGCCATTGTGCCGGATGGCCCTGAATTTGTTGGGGTGATCCCGCCTGCGCTGCCGCCGGTTACTGAGCCTAACGAACCGCTATCGCCTTTGGAGGAGATACAAAGAGCACTGGCTGAAATTTTGGCAAAGAAGGACAAAGTTATTACAACAGTAGCAGAACCAAACGGACTTGTTCCAACAGTAGCGCTTATTAGTAACGTCTGGGTTGATGAGCAAATCATCGATGTGCTCCAGAGTATCGCATCGTTGGCGAACGTTACCATTATCCCCGATGAGACCGTCATGGCGATGGTAACCGTCACACTCAAAGATGTGCCGCTCGAAACGGCGCTCGATATTGTCCTGGGCGGAACTCCTTATATTTGGAAGAAGACACCGTATTATTACCTGGTTGCTTCAGCAGGCATAACAGACACGATGTTCCCGTTCATGAGCGAAACACGCCGGATGAAACTGAACTACATTACGGCTAATGCGGCAGTGGGACTTCTATCTTCTGCCTTCAGAGAGTACGTACAGGCCGAAGTTGGTCGGCCCGGAACCGATACCTATACAGTGGTTGTAACTGCATCGCCGGCTTTGCTGGAGCGTATCATCTCTGACCTGGAGCAAATCGACCACATTCGTCCCGCCGTCCTGCTGGACGCGCGTATTGTGGTGATGGAACGCGGCAATCTGCTGAACCTGGGTGTCGAGTGGGGTTTCCCCAGGGTTCGCGTCGGAGCTTTTAGCAATGACCTTTTCGGAAAAGGAATTGCGAGTATGGTTGACTTCGGCGGCAAAATGCCGTGGGGTATCCAAATCGGGTATTCGCCAGATGCAACATTCACCAATTCGCTGGATTTAGCGCTGAATCTTCTTGCTCAGAATGACGAGGCGACCATAATAGCCAATCCTCAAATATTGGCTCAAGATGGCAAGATGGCGGAAATCACTGTCATGACTGAAGAGTACTTTTTTATGACCCAGCCGATAGTCACCACCAGCTTCTACTCTCGTTCCGAACTGGAAAAGATTGAGTCCGGCACCAAGTTAAATATCACACCCTACATCGGGGACAATAATGATATTACACTGGAACTGGCCATTGAGGTCAGCGACAGCATACCTCGCGGCAGAGAAAGCGACCTTCCGGTTGTTACGCGGCGAACATCCATGAACACTGTGCGCATCAAAAACGGTGGGACGGTCGCCCTGGCCGGTCTAACAGAGAACCGAACACGTACGGATAAGAGGCGGGTCCCGGGCCTCAGTAAACTTCCGTTTATTGGGTCGTTGTTCAAGAATACAAACGACGAAAAGTCCACGCGGGAGATTGCTGTCTTCGTCACGGCGACAATTATACCCGAGCCGGGCCAGCAGTCCATCGAATTCGTCGAACCGTCCATGCCCACAATAACCCAGGCTCCAATCAGACCACTGGAAAGAGACTTTAGGATGAGGCTTCGGGACAGTTTATCACGCCCAATCAGATGAAAAATATATCGATAAAAGGAGACAAAAGTTATGAAGCTGATTAGCCGGGTATCAAGAAATGGTGGCGTGATTGTTGCGTCATTGCTGCTGACGCTTCTGACTTTTGGTGTGGTTAGTTGTGCAACACATAGCGGGATCGAGATCTTACCTTTGCGTAACCAGGACGTACTTACTCTAAGCTCTGATGACATTGTACGAGTGATGCGACATGCGGGCTTTTCCGATAATCAGATCCTGGAATATGGAACAGACCTGCACAGCGCTCTGTCTCGAGAAGGAGCAGCACAAATCAGGGTAAAGAAAAACCTGGAGGCTGTTTTCGCCATCAATGGCGATGCTGTGTACATCAGTAGTCGCCTGAGAGGCAACTTCATCTACAATGTGAAAACTGGTTGGGTCGGCAACGAGTAATCCCTCGCCACACTGTAACAGTTGAGAGGAGCACTTTCGCAAAACGCCGCCTGGTGTAACATTCCCGTCCAGTACTCTTTCATAGAACAATAGATTGTCATTTCTGCGCAAGTTTGTCACCCCTGCCGAAGCATGGGCAGGAATCCAGAATTGAAACAATGGATTCCGCATCAAAGCCTGCCCTGAGCTTGTGCCCAAGGTGCAAAGCTGAATGGGTGTGGAATGACAACTACACAAATCACGTCTCACAGAGTACTATAAACCTGCTGCTTTATCCAGATATGCTATGGGTACGCCGGCACAAACGATTAGACCTGAATACGCTAATCCGACAAGGAATATCGAGCACGGAACGCCCAGGTGAGAATGCGGGCAAATACCTGCCAAATTGGCACACAGGCAGAATTTGACGGAACTGTAACTGCTTGTTACAACAACAATTAGAACTTTAGTTTGTTTGGGCACGCTGTTTGCACTTATTAAAGGTTAGGAAATGTATATAATTGAAATTTCGTCCGCGTAACAAAAGGGTTGGCTATGAAATTCGATAAATTCACATTAAAAGCCCAGGAGGCATTGGCAACTGCTCAGCAGATTGCGATGGCGAAATCACATACTGTTACGTCGCCATTGCATCTATTAAACGCTGTATGTGACAACGATAACGGCATTGCGGTTGAGATTTTGAAAAAGATAGGCGCCAATGTCCCGCGAATTAAAGAGATGACCGAGAGCGAACTCGGGCGACTGCCGCAGGGCAGCAGTGGTAATCAGCTTATGCCTGACCCGGCTTTCAGTCAAATCGTTCTGGATGCCCAAAACCGGGCTGATGCGATGGGCGATGAATACTTGAGCGTGGAGCATCTGTTCATCGCGCTGGCCTCGGTACAAAGTGATGCGAAAGAGATTCTTCGACTCAACTCAATTACGCCCGAACAGATTGAGAGCGCCCTAAAAGAGATTCGCGGACCGGAAAAGATAACGGACCAAAATCCGGAGGACAAATACAAAGCACTGGAGCGCTACGGGATCGACCTTTTGGAGATGGCTCGCAAGGGAAAGCTCGACCCGGTCATCGGCAGAGATGAAGAAATTCGGCGATGTATGCAGGTCCTCAACCGCCGAAAGAAAAATAATCCGGTACTAATCGGTGAGCCGGGCGTGGGCAAAACCGCAATTGTCGAAGGACTTGCTCAACGAATAATTGCAGGTGATGTCCCTACTGGTTTGAAGAACAAAAGAATCATAGCTTTGGACATGGGGGCATTGATAGCGGGAACAAAATTCAGAGGTGAATTCGAGGACCGGCTCAAGGCCGTGCTCAAAGAGGTCATCGCCGCTGAAGGGCAAATAATACTTTTCATTGACGAATTACATACCGTCGTAGGGGCAGGCAAAGCTGAAGGTTCCGTTGATGCGGGCAATTTGTTAAAACCATCGCTTGCGAGGGGTGATTTACGTTGTATTGGGGCCACTACCATTGACGAGTATCGAAAGTATATCGAAAAAGACGCTGCGCTCGAGAGGCGTTTTCAGCCGATTCTGATTGACCCGCCGAGTGTTGAAGAAACCATAGCCATCCTTCGAGGGCTAAAAGGCCGCTATGATACCCATCACGGGGTTCGGATTACCGACTCGGCACTTGTCGCGGCTGCAACTTTGTCAAACCGGTATATTACCGACCGGTGGCTGCCGGACAAGGCAATAGATTTGATAGACGAGTCGGGCTCGAAACTGCGGATTGAAAATGACTCGCTGCCTGCTGAGCTGGATAGTATTCGCAGAAAAATTATTCAGCTTCAAATCGAACGCGAAGCGTTAAAAAAAGAAACTGATAAAGCAAGTAAAGAACGATTAAAAAATACCGAAAAGCAGTTAGCCGAGCTGCAACAGCAGGACAAAAAACTAACGGCACAGTGGGAAAGCGAAAGGGGGGACATCGACCAGATAAAAACTCTGAAAGAAAAACTTGAAGATGCTCAAAACCAGTTCGAAGAGGCCCAGCGCAAAGGCGACCTGGAGACTGCCGCCCGCCTGAAGTATGAAACCATTACGAATTTGAAAAAAGAGCTTGAAGAAAGAGAGGCTCAACTTTCCAAAGCCGACAAAACTATAATCCGAAACGAAGTAACCGAAGAGCACATCGCCGACGTTGTTTCCAAATGGACGGGAATACCGGTTGCGAAACTGTTGAGCGGAGAGCGTGAAAGACTAATGAAGATGGAGGAGGCGATTCGGCAGCGCGTAGTCGGGCAGGACGAAGCGGTCGCGGCACTTTGCAATGCGGTTCGCAGGAGCCGGTCGGGATTGGGAGACCCGAATCGGCCGATAGGGACATTGTTATTCCTCGGGCCGACAGGCGTCGGCAAGACCGAGCTTGCCAAAGCGCTTGCGGATTTTCTGTTTAACGACCCGCATGCTATGGTTCGGATTGATATGAGCGAATTTATGGAGCCGCATTCCGTTGCCCGGCTTATCGGCTCGCCGCCGGGCTATGTCGGCTACGAAGAAGGCGGACGATTGACAGAAGCCATTCGGCGTAAGCCATATTCGGTGATTTTGTTGGACGAGATTGAAAAGGCCCACCCGGACATCTTCAATGTACTGCTGCAGGTCTTCGATGATGGCCGATTGACCGATGGAAAAGGCCGGACCGTCGATTTCAAGAACACCGTTATAATTATGACCAGCAACATCGCCAGCCATCAGATTCAGCAGTTGACCGAGGAATCCAGCGCCGACTGGGAAATCGAGGCACACGTCAAAGATGCGCTCAAACAGCTCTTTAGGCCGGAGTTCCTGAACCGGATTGATGAAATAATCGTCTTCCACATGCTCGGCAAAGACGATTTGCGAAAGATTGTCGATATTCAATTGAATTACTTAGCTGAGCGTCTGAATGGCCGCAACATAAAGCTCGAATTCACCGACAGCGCACGCAAGCTAATTATGGATGAGGGTTACGACCCTGCCTTTGGCGCAAGGCCGTTGAAGCGGACGATTCAGCAGCGCCTGGAGAACCCGCTTGCCGCCGAGCTTTTAGCCGGCAAATTCACCGACGGCGACAAAATAAAAATCAACGCCGACACCCACAAATTCACTTTCGAGAAAATAGCATAAGTAATGATGTGTTAATGTTTCACTGTTGGGTCCGCAGCAAAGGACGTACTTATGCAAGCTTGATTTATTTGAACTCCAGAGAAGTTACTATCCTTCACCTCGACCTCACCGTGTTTCACGTTTACAGCTTTGTGGATGGCTTCTAATATCGGATCACCTCTCTCCAACACCACAATCCTTGAAATAGACAGAAGCTCGTCAGGCTCGAGCCGTTTCTGAATCTCCTTTGCTAAATACGCTAATCCTTCCTTCTTATCAGCGTCCAGCCAGAGTGCCGATACAAGAAGATCCCACTTATCCTCGTCTTGAGCATCTTCTCGGAGAAACAGTCCGAATAGAGAAAACTCACCTTTTTCATCGGATACTTCTCGTTCAAGCAAAGCTAATTTTCGCCGTGTTTCTTTTTTCATAATACACTCAACAGTTTTCTTGATAAATCAAGCATCGCTTCTTTATTATAGCAACCCTTGGCCAATATTTCAAGTATCGCTATAGTACACATACAGACAACCACTGTTAAATTATTCACAACAAATTCACTTTTAAGAAATTAGAAACTGTATAGGCAAATTTCTCTACGAATGTTCTTAACTATAGCCGGCAAATTGTTTATCCTATAAGCAGAGCAAAATATATTACTGTAGTTGAGGACGTCTAATAATGAATCGCAGGGAATTTGTCAAATCAACAGTCTTTGGAACAGCAGCATTGGCGATAGGCAAACTCAGAGCCGAAGCGTTAGCGCCCGGGCTTAGACTTCACAAAAAAGATACCAGACTAAAACCCAACCTCCTTTTTATCCTCGCTGATGACTTGGGCTGGTCTCAATTGGGCTGCTATGGAAGCGGCTTCTATGAAACTCCAAATATCGACCGGTTGGCCGGTGAAGGTATGAAATTTACCGACGCCTATGCCGCGTGTCCTGTTTGTTCGCCGACCCGTGCCAGCATTATGACCGGACGGTACCCAGCCCGTCTGCACCTGACCGATTTTATCGCAGGCGGAACCTATCCATACGAGAAACTCAAACAACCTAAATGGCAAAAATACCTGCCGTTGGAAGAAATAACGATTGCAGAGGTCCTCAAGACAGCGGGCTACGCTACCGCCAGTTTCGGAAAGTGGCATCTTAGCATCGCCAAAAAACCGCCTGAGTCCCTGCCCTACAATCCCGACAAGCAGGGTTTCGATGAATCAATCGTTACATACAAACCGGCTTCGAATCGCGACCCTGAAAGCGACGCTCACAATGTAGAAATAATTACCGAAAAATCATTAGGCTTTCTGGAAAAAAATAAAGACAGACCGTTTTTCCTGTATGTTACGCACAACACCATCCACGGCCCAGTTCTCGGAAAGAAAAAGCTGGTTGAAAAATATAAGAACAAGCCCGGCACCGATTTACCGCAGAACAATCCGGTAATCGCAGCGATGATTGAGGAGTTGGACGACAGCGTAGGCCAATTACTTAATAAGCTCGACGAACTAAAAATTGCCGACAATACCATTGTTGTTTTCTTCGGTGACAACGGCGGATTAGAAAAGTCGGCTAAACAGACTCCTTTGCGCGGCGGCAAAGCGAATTTGTATGAAGGCGGCATAAGGGAACCTCTAATCGTGCGCTGGCCCGGAGTGGTACAACCAGACAGTATTTGCAGCGAACCTGTCATCAGTGTAGATTTTTTCCCGACCTTTCTAAGAACCCTCGGCTTAGAGAACAAGGCGAAAAAGCCAATCGACGGGGTAAGCTTGCTGCCGCTTCTGACGCAAAGCGGCACACTTAATCGCGAGGCCATTTACTGGCACTATCCACATTATCACAGCAGCAGTATCGGCCCCTGCGGAGCCGTTCGCAAAGGCGATTATAAGCTGCTCGAATGGTTTGACGAGACTATTTGCGGCCCCGATAACAAATTCGAGCTTTACAATCTAAAACAGGACATCGGCGAGCAAAACAACCTGGCTAAAAAGATGCCGAGAAAGACCAGAGAACTAAGAGAGTTGCTGACAAACTGGCGAAACAAAGTAAACGCACAAATGCTAACGCCGAATCCCAACTATGATCCACAAAAGGCCAAAAAATCAAAAAGATTAAGCTTGATATCGTTCGGAATGATAACGATTGACTGAAAGGAGTCTTCGTATGTCAAAGGTAAAGCGATTGAAGCGAAAACGGACCTTGCAAAAAAAAACCAATATCCGTCAGATGGCATTGAAAAAGGAATTGAGAGCAACACTGGGGCCTCATGCGTTGTTGAAACGGATGACCAGAGATCATCAAGATGTGCTTCAAAACATCGAGTTCATTCTGGTCTCGGAGTATCGCAACGACCGTAGCATCGATGACCGCATCGTTGCGGATGCTTTGAAAGCAGCCATCCTTGATGATATACCGGAGGATGCCCGCACTCAATCTTTGAACGAGGGCCTGGAAGAAGTTCGCGAGATTCGTTCCGACATCTCGGATGATATATGGCGGGACGGGCTGCGAACCGTCTTACAATCCGCTCATAGGCACTCCAGCTTAATACCAGGCGCGAGGGGTTATCTTGATTTTGTTTCTGATTATGTTCTTTGATTACCGCAAAAAACCTGCATTTTTGAAATTTATCTTGCAGTTTTCTCCACAAAGGCCAGAATAATTCGATACGAAATACGAAAACACAGATTGCACAGATTAACACAGATTACGATGCCGGCAATCCGACATAGGAGAAAGGAATCCAAATGGAAGTTCAGAAGGTTTTGAAACAAGTAGAAAAAGACGATATAAAATTTATCACCCTGCAATTTACCGATTTATTAGGCGTTATAAAGGAAGTCATTATACCGGTTGAAGAATTGGAGGGAGCATCTCGCCACGGTGTTTGGTTTGACGGCTCTTCGGTAGAGGGCTTTGCTCGAATACAGGAAAGCGACCTGTTTTTGAAGCCGGATATGGCAACTTACGCTGTTGTACCCTGGCTGACCGAAGACGGCAAAACCGCAAGGCTGATATGTGATATATACCGCGCAGACGGCGATCCCTTCGAAGGAGACCCCAGATTTATTCTCAAACAGGCAGCCGCCGAAGTTGCAAAAGAAGGTTTTGAATATAATGTCGGGCCTGAGCCGGAATTCTATTTGTTCAAAGCCGACGGCCAAAACAGAACATCGCCCATAGACTATGACGGCTATTTCGACCTTTCTTCTCATGAAGGATACAAAACCATAAAAAAGATAATAGCGGCACTTGAAAGTTTTGGGATTAAGGTTGAAACATCTCATCACGAGGTCGGCTTTGGGCAATACGAAATAGATTTCAATTACGGACAATGTCTGGACGTGGCCGACAAGGTACTCACACTGAAATACACCGCAAAGAAAATCGCTCAGATGCACGATTTGCATGCGACATTTATGCCGAAGCCGGAGATGGGAAAGCCCGGCTCCGGAATGCACGTTCATCAAAGTCTGTTTGATACTAAATCAAAAACGAACGCCTTTTACGACAAGGACCATAAGTACAATTTGTCGAAAATCGCTTTTAGTTTTATTGCAGGCCAGATAAAACACATAAATGCAATGTGCGCTATTCTTTGTCCTACCGTCAACTCCTATAAGAGACTGGTTTCCGGATTCGAGGCGCCTGTATATGTTACCTGGGCCGCTATGAACCGTTCAGCTCTTTTGAGAATACCGAAGTGGTTCAAGGCCAAAAGCGAAGCCGCAAGAATCGAGCTGCGATGTCCGGACCCTGCCTGCAATCCATATCTGGCATTTGCTGTTATGCTAAAAGCGGGCATGGACGGAATTAAAAATGACCTGACACCACCTGAGCCGGTTGAAGAAGATATATACAGTCTTGATGATGAAAGCCTGCTCCAGAAAAACATTGACCTTCTGCCGACGTCCTTACAGGAAGCTCTGGATGCCTTGAAAAAGGACAAAGTTTTGCAGAAGGTTCTTGGAGAGCATTTGTTTGAAAGATACATTGACGTAAAGACAAAAGAATGTGACGAGTTCAAAAAACAGGTTACACCCTGGGAAATTGAAACGTATTTAGATACTTTCTAAGTGTTCTGTGAGAGCAAGATAGGAGAGCGGGTAATTATTGGCACGATAATAGGCACGCCGGGATGATTGAGATTCGCAAAGGAAAGTTGAGTGATTTGGAGAATATCGTCGAGCTGCAGCTACGGATGGCACAGGAGACGGAGGGCCTTCAGCTCGACAGGAATGTGGTACGCAAGGGAGTACGCGGCGTTTTCGAGGAACCGGCAAGAGGGACCTATTGGATTGCGGAGGAAAAAGGCAAGGTCATGGGAGTGCTTTTGACAATACCGGAATGGAGCGACTGGCGGAACGCAACGGTGCTGTGGATACATTCACTTTATGTCATTCCAGAGGCGCGCGGACAAGGGGTGTTCAAAAAGTTGTACTTGAATTTGGAAAAGCAGGTGGAGCAATCAACGGAGCTGGCAGGGATACGTCTTTACGTGGACAAGCAAAATAAATCAGCACAAAAAGTATATGAAAAACTGGGTATGAACAAGCACCACTACGAGCTTTACGAATGGCTCAAGTAAATAATATAAGGACTGGTAAAGAAATTAGGTTTCGTTTTTGGCTGAGCGAGGACAAGGCTGGCAAGGAAGCAAAACGCAGGCCTACTGGTTGATAGTCCGAGTTTTGCTGAGGCCGCCAGCCGAAGCCGCAGCCAGCCAAAAATGGAAGATAATTTATTTACAAGTCCTAAGCATTAGATGTTTATGCTGATATTATGGAGTAGATATTGGCTATATCATTGAGGAGAAATAAAATGAATAAAGGCAAAGCAGTACCAGTAGTTTTATTAGCGTGTATAATTGCGTTTTTGAACTCCTGTGTCGAGCAGCAGACCACACAATCACCGGGCACCACTGAGCAAGCGGAGGCTATCGACTCGGCCGGCGTCAAAGCTCTGTTCACCGACCCGCCTCGCGAGTACAGTTCCGCCCCGCTCTGGGTATGGAACGATATGCTGACCGAAGAGCAAATCATTTCCACCATGCGTGACCTGGCTGGCCAGAAGGTAAAGCAGGTCTTCGTACATCCTCGACCTGGCCTGATGACGCCATACCTCTCGGATGACTGGTTTCGACTCTGGAAAGTCGCTCTGGAAGAGGCTGAACGGCTCGACATGAACGTATGGATTTACGACGAGAACTCCTACCCATCGGGCTTCGCCGGGGGGCTCGTTCCTGATGCGATGCCCGAGTCGCGAGGTCGCGGACTCCACTTTGCAGAGGCCAAGCTTCCGCCAAAGCCAGGTGAGGACACCCTGGCCGTCTATCGTTTGACCGACGACGGCTTCGAGAATGTTACCGAAAAGGCTAAGGCGACCCAACCGCTGCCCGAGGGGCGATACCTCATAGCCTCGATCCGCCTGGCGCCCTCCAGTGGGTGGTTTGGCGGCAAGTATTACGTCGATCTCCTCGCTCCAGGCGTAACCGAGAAATTCATCGAAATCACCCTGGAGGCATATCGCAGAGAGCTGGGCGAACATTTCGGCAAGCGCATCCCCGGCGTCTTCACCGACGAGCCGCACTTGACACCAGCCGGCGGAATACACTGGTCGCAGCGCCTGCCGAACGACTTCAAAGAACGCTGGGGATACGACCTGATGGACCACCTGCCCAGCCTCGTCCGCCCGCTCGGCGACTACAAGAAAGTCCGCCACAACTTCTTCCAGCTCCTGCTCGAACTGTTCATAGAACGCTGGGCCAAGCCGTGTTACGAGTTTTGCGACAAGCACAATCTCGAATTCACCGGCCACTACTGGGAGCACGGCTGGCCGGGCGCAGGCCATGGGGGCGACAATATGGCAATGTACGCCTGGCACCACCGGCCGGCAATCGACACGCTTATGAACCAGTATCGCGAGGACACGCACGCCCAGTTCGGCAACGTCCGCGCGGTCAAGGAATTGTCCAGCGTCGCCAATCAGCTCGGCCGCAAACGAACTCTGTGCGAAGCATACGGAGCGGGCGGCTGGGACCTCCGTTTCGAGGACATGAAGCGAATTGGGGACTGGCTATACGTTCTTGGCGTCAATACCCTCAACGAACACCTTTCTTATATTACGATTCGCGGGGCCCGGAAACGCGACCACCCCCAATCCTTCTCTTACCATGAACCCTGGTGGCAGGCCTACCACGTTATGGCCTCGTACTTTACCCGGTTGTCCGCGGTACTCTCGCAAGGCCAACAGATCAATACTATCCTGCTTATCGAACCGACAACTACGACTTGGATGTACCAGCCCGACCCGAGCCATCGCGACCGTCTCAATAAAATCGGGAACGAATTTCAAGAAATGGTCGTGGCAATGTCCAAGGCCCAGGTTGAGTATGATATTGGCTGCGAGGATATTATCGCCCGGCACGGCTCGGTCGAAGGGACGCTGTTCACAATTGGTCAACGCCAATACGATACTATCGTCATACCACCGTTAACAGAAAACCTCAACGCAAAGACAATGAATCTGCTCGAAGCCTACCTCAAAAACGGAGGCACCGTTCTTTGCTGTGGCTCGCCGCCGAGCCTTGTAGATGGCCTACCGTCGGAACGGGCCAGGGTGGCTTCACAGAATCCCTCCTGGAAGCAAATTGAGCCGGCCGCTGTGCCTGAAATGCTGGCAAACCAACAAAAAGATAGATTTGCCATACGCCACAGTAACGAAGACAATGGAATTTTATTTCACCATCGCCGCCGGCTGGAAGACGGCGAGATTCTCTTTTTGGTCAACACCAGTATTGATTCTCCCAGTTCCGGCTGGATAGAATCGCCAATGAGAGGGGCTGAACAATGGAATCTTGAAACCGGAACTATCGCACCCTTCTCGTTCGTCAACGCTCCGCGTGGCATCAGGGTCCCGTTCAAACTTGCTCCTTGCGGGAGTCTGCTGCTGTTTCTATCCAAGGAGCGCAGCCGGCCGGCACCGCCCGATTTCTCAGAAACCTCGAAAGTCAAGCACACAGGACAACTGAATATTAAGCGCATTGACTGGAACGTTCTGACGATAGACTATGTCGATATTTCGGCTGGTGAGCAAACAAAAGAAAACATCTACTTCTATCAGGCATCTCAATTCGCCTTTCAGAAAAATGGAATGAATCGCAATCCCTGGGATAGTGCAGTGCAATTTCGTGACGAATTGATCACTAAGAAATTCCCACCGGACAGCGGCTTCGAGGCGACCTATCGGTTCACTATTGAAGAACGTGTGCCGGAGCCGCTGTACATTGTTATCGAACGGCCTGACCTGTACACGATTACATGCAACGGCACAGAAGTTTCAGCTAAGAAAGGTTCATGGTGGCTCGATAAGGCATTCGGGAAGATTGATATCACCTCAGCCGCCGGCGTGGGCGAGAACGCCGTTACAATCAAGGCCTCTCCAATGACCATCTATCATGAGCTTGAGTCGGCTTATGTGCTCGGTAACTTTGCGCTCAAGGCCGCGGATTCAGGCTTTACTATCGTTCCAGAGATGTCGCTGAAGCTGGGACACTGGAATGAGCAGGGCTGTCCGTTCTATGCAGCCGGTGTTTCATACAATCAGAATTTCAATATCCAACAGCTCTCAGGGCGATACTCTGTTTCCCTGCCCGCCTGGTACGGCAGTGTCGCAGAAGTCCTCGTTAATGGCAAATCCGCCGGATACATCTACCATCAGCCCTGGGAGTCTGATGTAACCGGATTAATGACTGCGGGAATGAATACTATCGAAGTTGTGGTCATTGGCACGTTGAAGAACACCCTCGGTCCTCATCACGGCAATCCATCTCTGGGCACCGCCTGGCCGAGCATGTTCCACCGCGCTCCCAGCCCCGGCCCGCCACCCGGCGGACAGTATCACAACGTCGGCTATGGACTACTTAAACCTTTCGAACTTCATAAGCGTTAGTTGGAGAGATAAACAAGTGTGATTAGACGTCTTGTTCAGGAGGTTCAGGTATTAGGGGCTTGAGGAGCTTGATAAGCTCCGGAATATGTTCCGAGGCCACACGCCATATTCGTTCTACGAGTATCTCACCGTACTCATGAGCAAGGATATTACGCTGGGCAACAATTGAACGCCACTGGATTTCCGGATGAGCATCTCTTAGGGTCGAAGAAACACGCCCGGCAGCTTCTCCAATTACCAGTATTTGCCTCTCAACGGCATAACGAAGGACTTTGTTAGATTCAAATTCCTCGTAGCTTACACCCTTTATGAATTGAGCTATTTCGCAAGCTGCCTCTCGCATGTCCCACAGCAGGGCGGCATCTCGTTCCTCAGGCTGCATAGATAACCTCCATATTGTTCAGGATATTATGTCTGCGGAAGGGATTTCGAAGACCAGCTTTTTCCACCAGATCCACTTCGTGAGCCAGAATGGTTTTCAACTGCTCCTGCATCTGTACCAAATCGAACAGGCTATGCCCACAATCGTCAGCGAAAGTTACCAATACATCAATATCGCTGTCCGGCCGAAAATCATCCCGCAGCACAGAACCAAACAAAGCAAATTCGGTTATCTTCCACTGCCGACAAAACTCCGCGATTTTCTCTTCCGGCAGATCAATCCTCTGAAACTTCACTATTATTCTCCTGCTTATATTAGTTCTTGCTCTATCTCTATAGCACAACTACTTTCTGGAGTCAAGCCTGCTGTGCAGTTTGCTGTTTACAGGGTTTTATAGATTTACAGCAATTCCACGACTGGCAAGGTATTCTTTTATTTGTTTTATGGTGTAATTTCCGAAGTGTGTTATTGAAGCCATAAGCACCGCATCCGCGCCGCCGTCAACGATAGCATCGTAAAGGTGTTCGAGTGTTCCTGCTCCGCCGGAGGCGATTACAGGGATATTGACCGCATCGGTAACAGCTTTGTTGAGTTCGTTATCATAACCTGCTTTAGTGCCGTCGGCGTCCATACTGGTCAGCAATATCTCGCCCACACCCAATTTTTCGCCTTTGGCAGCCCATTCAACCACGTCAATATTGGTCGGTTCCGAGCCGGCCTTAATACAGACCTGCCATTTGCCGGGGCGCTCTTTCGACCGGCGGGCATCAATGGCAAGGACAATACATTGATTTCCAAAACGCTGGGCAGCTTCGGCAAGCAGGTTCGGGTTTCCAACTGCAGCGGTATTTACTGAAACCTTTTCAGCTCCACTTCGCAGAAGCTCGTCGATTTGTTCGACTGTCTGTATGCCCCCGCCCACGGTAAACGGTATGAAAACGTTTTCGGCAACCTTTTCGACAAGCTCGACAATCGTTTTGCGTGAGCGAATGGTGGCGGTAATATCCAGAAACACCAGCTCATCGGCGCCGGAGTCACTATACCTTGCACCTAATTCCACGGGGTCGCCCGCGTCGCGAAGATTCAGAAAATTGACACCCTTAACCACGCGGTTGTCTTTAACATCGAGACAGGGAATAATTCTTTTCGTCAGCATTTTCCATTTCTGTACATAAAACCCCGCCTTAAAGGCGGGGCTAAATATTTAGCCCCACGTTTCACGTGGGGTTTTTCTGCCGGCAAATTTGGGCGAAATTTTCCAGGATTTTCAATCCGGTTTCCCCGCTTTTTTCGGGGTGAAATTGCGTACCGTATATATTTGCCTTCTGGACCGATGCGGGTAAATCAAAGCCATAGTCGGTAAATGCTACTCTGGCCTGGCTGTCCGCAACCTCGGCATAGAAAGAGTGTGCGAAATAGAAATGTTTTTCACTTCCGAGCCCGGCGAATAAATCCATATCTTCCGGCAGCTTTACCAAATTCCAGCCCATATGCGGAATCACTCGGCCGGGCGGGATGGGAACAACGTTTCCGCGGACTAATCCAAGGCCGTTGTGTTGGCCATATTCGCTGCTTTTATCGAAAAGCATCTGGTAGCCTACACAAATACCAAGAAGCGGTTTGCCGCTCAGGGTAACTTCTTTTACCAGTTCAGCAAGAGAGCCTAAGGCCCTGACGGCATAACCAAAGGCGGCAACTCCAGGCAAAACGATACCGTCGGCATCTTTAACGGCCTGTGGCTCACAGCTAAGCTCTACTTCACAGCCGATATGCCGAAAGGCGTTACACACACTCTTGACATTTCCTATATTGTAGTCGATAACAACTATCATAATTTACTATTGACTGTTTACTACCGAGATAAGATAATAGTTGGCCACGAAGGCACAAAATAATAGTAAATAATAAATTGTAAATAGTAAATGACAAATGTGCGGCATAATAGCTTATCTGGGTAAAAAAGTTGCACAGCCAATCCTCATAGAAGCCCTAAAACGGCTTGAATATCGTGGTTACGATTCGGCTGGTGTGGCCCTATTAGGCAGTGGTGCGATAAGAATCAAAAAAACCAGCGGCAGAATTAGCGCACTGGAAAAGATTTTAGATGAGCCTGATGCCGCCGAGACTCTCGGTATCGGTCATACACGCTGGGCCACACACGGAAAACCAAGCACCATAAATGCACATCCGCATCTGGACTATACCGGCAAAATCGCAGTCGTTCATAACGGCATTATCGAAAACTACGGTACATTGAAGACCTGGCTCCAAAATGAAGGGGCCGCCTTTGCCAGCGAAACCGATACCGAGGTGATAGCAAACTTAATCGGCTATTTCTATGCCAAAGGCGACAGCGAAGAAGAGCAAAAGAAGTCCGACGGACAGAATAAATTTGAATGGTCGGTCCAGCGGGCACTTCAGGAGATGCACGGCACCTTCGGCCTGGCGATTGTCTGCTCAGATTTTCCCGATACAATCATTGGCGCCAAAAGGGGCAGTCCTTTGATTCTGGGCGTTGGTGATAACGAGTATATCTTAGCCTCGGATGCCGCTGCAATTGTAGAGCATACCACTCAGGCAATATATCTTGCCGACAACGAGATGGTTACCATCAACCCGGAAGGATTCCACACCAAAACAATTGATAACATCACCATCAGCAAAGAGCTAAAGCAGATTGAATTTTCATTAGAACAAATCGAATTAGGCGATTTCCCGCACCACATGCTCAAAGAGATCTTCGAGCAGCCCAAGGCACTGAGCACCTGTATGGGCGGTCGAATCGACAGCCGCAATAACAGGATTAAACTTGGCGGTATAGATTCTTATCTGCGCGAGTTGACACGCACTAAAAGGCTCATCCTGATCGCCTGCGGAACAGCGTTCCACGCCGGTTTGGTCGGTGAATTTTTGTTTGAACAGTTGGCACGTATCCCGGCGGAAACCGAGTACGCCAGTGAATTCCGATATCGCAACCCAATCATCGAGGATGGCACCGTCGTTATATCGATAAGCCAGTCCGGAGAGACTATCGATACTCTCGCAGCAGTAGAGGAAGCCAAAGAGCGGGGAGCAACGGTGCTTGGTATTGTCAACGTCGTCGGTTCTTCCATCGCCAGAACCACCGACACAGGGATATATTTGCACGCAGGCCCTGAAATCGGCGTTGCCAGTACGAAGGCCTTTACCGCACAGGTGGCGGTCCTGACAATGCTGGCAATCGAATTAGGCAGAAGAAGGCACATCCGCAGCGACCAGGCAAGCAAATACATCGATGAACTTTCCCAAATACCGGATAAGATAAGCCAAATACTAAACCAATCCGACCATATCAAACAAATCGCTTCGGCAAATATCGACCAGGACAATTGGCTTTTCTTAGGCAGAGGTTTTAATTATCCGGTTGCTCTCGAAGGGGCATTGAAGCTCAAGGAGATAAGTTATATTCACGCTGAAGGTCTGCCCGCTGCGGAGATGAAGCATGGCCCAATCGCTTTGATTGTTGATGGTATGCCTGTGGTTTTCATTGCCACAGCCGGGCCGCAGTATAACAAGATTATGGGCAACATTGCAGAAGTCAGGGCACGCGGCGGCAAAACCATTGTTGTCGCAACCGAGGGCGATGAGAATATCAAACAACACGCCGACCATTTAATTACCATACCCGATGTTCCGGAGTTTTTGCAGCCGATGCTGACCGTCGTGCCGCTGCAACTGTTGGCCTATCACGCCGCTGTGCTTCGCGACCACGATGTCGATAAACCCCGTAACCTTGCCAAAAGCGTCACAGTTGAGTAGCGGATGATTAAATATTGAATGTTGTATATTAATAATGGAATTTTCAATCTTCAATTTTCAATCTTAAAAAGAGCACCGCTTCAGTTTGAGAGCTGCCGTTTAGGGACTAAAATGCAGACACCTTGTTACAGCAGCAAAGCACACCAAAAAGACAAAGGCGAAGTTATGCAGCATACTGAGCGGACAGTGAACCAGTGTGGATTTTCAATTATAATTCCTGTACTCAACGAACAGGAGCTTATCAATCCCCTCATAGAACGCCTGCGAGGTCAAATCTGCGGCCACAGTTGCGAAATAATTGTCGTTGATGGCGACCGGCAAGGCCGGACTATCAAAGTCATTCGGGACAAAGACGTCATCTCCCTGACTTCCGCAAAGGGTCGAGCCTGCCAGATGAATGCCGGTGCCGCTGTCGCGCGCGGCCAAATCCTTATCTTCCTGCACGCTGACACCGAATTGCCGCCCGACGCCTTGAAAAAAATCGGCAGGGTCATGGAAGACGAAAAATTCGTAGCGGGGGCCTTTACTTTGAAAATTGACTCTGAAAAGCTGTTCTTGAAATACATCTCGGCTTGTACCAGCAGGCGCTCACGCAAGAGCAAAATCCCCTATGGCGACCAGGCCATTTTCGTAAGAAAAAGTTATTTCGATAAGATAGGCCATTTCAAAGAAATCCCTTTGATGGAAGATGTTGACCTGATGAGGCGGATAAAAAAAGAGGGGGATAAAATCTTTATTTTGCCCGACAGAGTAAAAACTTCGCCTCGTAGATGGGAGAAGGAGGGAATTTTTTATACAACACTTAGAAATCGAGTATTGGTGGGCTTGTACTATTTGGGTGTTAGTCCTGACAGGCTTGCAAAATACTATAGGAGTCATTCGTAATGGAAAAACAAGCGGACGAATTGCGATCGGACCGGAGATACGATAATGTCAAGGAATACTATGGAGAAGTGCTGCAGAAAACCTCCGATTTGAAAACGGACGCCTGCTGTACCCATGATGCACTTCCCGCTCATATCAGGAAAGTTCTGCCACTGTTGCCTGCCGAGATCAAGGACAAATACTACGGTTGCGGCTCGCCGATACCGCTGGCTCTGGAAGGTTTGAAGATTCTCGACGTTGGCTGCGGCACCGGCAGGGACTGTTACATTATGTCGAAGCTCGTCGGCACAGATGGTTTCGTTTCCGGCATCGATATGACGAAAAATCAAATAACAGTGGCCGAAAAATATGTCGACCAACTGACCGCCGCTTTCGGTTACAATAAGCCGAATGTGAAATTTGTTTTTGACTACATCGAGAATTTAAATAAACACTTTGAAAAAGAATCCCTGGACGTCATAACGTCGAATTGCGTTATCAATCTAACTGAGGACAAGGATGTTGTTTTTCGACAGGTTTATGATGTCTTGAAGTTTGGGGGAGAATTGTATTTTTCGGATATATATGCCGACAGGAGGGTGCCTAAGGAGATTATAGATGACCCAATCCTTCAGGGAGAGTGCCTTGGCGGCGCCATGTATTACAGGGATTTTCAAAGAATGGCGAGTAAGATTGGATTTGCAGATCCGCGTATTGTTTCGAAGAGAGTCCTTAATATAGATGACGAGCAAATCCGCAGCCTCGTGGGCAACGTGAATTTTTGCTCGGTTACGTATCGTTTATGGAAAATTCGAGGATTGGAAGATGCCTGTGAAGACTATGGACACATTGCAACTTACACAGACCAAATTCCCGATTCACCTTTTGAGTTTGCCCTTGACAATCAGCATGTATTTTGCAAAAACAAGCCCGAGAAGGTATGCGGCAATACCGCCCTTATGCTGTCTCAGACCAGGTTCAAAAAATATTTCGCGGTTGTTGGCGATTTCGAGCGGCATTTTGGAGCATTTGAAGATTGTGCCAATGTCAGCTCGGATAATACGACTGACAATGCAAGCTCGAGCTGTTGCTCGTGACAGGCAAAAATTTAGAGAGGTCGAATGACGACGGAGTTTAGAGACGTAATTGAAAACTTGAATCCCAGCATCCTGCGATTTGACGAACTTCGAACGTTGCAGCTAAACCTTGGTAATAAGTGCAATCAAAGCTGCACGCATTGTCACATGCAGGCCGGGCCAACCGGCAAAAAGATGATGCCAAGGGCTATCATGCAAAAGATCATTGATTTCCTGCGAAATCACCCTAATCTTTGCATCGACATAACAGGTGGCTGCCCGGAGCTCAATAGCAATTTCAAGTTTTTTATTGATAATGTCTGTGAGCTGACTTCACGACTAATGGTGCGGACAAACCTGACTGTCCTTCTTGAGCCGGGTCTGGATTGGGCTGCCAAATGGTATAGGGAACGTGGTGTGGTTTTGGTAGCTTCACTGCCGTGCTATACAAAGGAGAATGTTGATAAACAACGTGGCAAGAGTGTTTTTGAAAAGAGCATAGCGGCATTGAGGATACTAAATGAATTAGGCTATGGGTATGAAGAGGAGCTCGAATTGAATCTCGTTTATAACCCGGGTGCGGACTTTTTGCCGGGGCCACAGGAACAGCTTGAGGCGGATTACAAGAGAGAGCTTGGCGAAAAATATGGAATTCGGTTCAATAAGCTTTTTACTATAACCAACGCACCTATCGGGCGGTTCAGACAGTATCTTGAGGTAAACGGCAGGCTCGAAAAGTATCAACAGCTTCTTGTGGAGAATTTCAACCCGGATGCTGCCGAAAACATTATGTGCCGCAGTCTTGTGAGCGTTGACTATAGGGGTGTGTTATACAACTGCGATTTTAATCAGGCACTGAGACTGCCAATTATTGATTCAAAAGGAATCCCTGCCACAATAGAGCAGCTGGAGGATATTCTCTCAGGAAATCTTGAGATAATAACTTCAGAGCATTGTTTTTGCTGTACCGCCGGCGCCGGGTCAAGCTGTACCGGCTCACTTGTGAATAAGCCTTTGGGCGTGTAAGTAAATTCGTGTATGGCCAAAGGAAGGTGTGGATATGTGTATTAGGATTAATATTTATGTGCTTGTATCAGCCCTGGCGGTTTCAACAATTGTCTGCTCATATACCTCGGGGGCTGATGTTGATGATAAAGCCTTTAGTTACGATGACTATGCCGCAGTTCTGAAGACCTATGTTGATAACATGGGGATGGTAAACTACAAACAGCTCAAGGCCCATCGTGAGAAGCTGGATGCATTTGCCCAGGCAATTTCCGAGCTTGATACTAAGACATACGAAAAATGGAGCAAGGAGGACAAGGTCGCCTTTTGGATTAATGCCTATAATGGCCTAACGCTGAAAGTCATCATCGATAACTATCCTATCAAGCCTTCCTTTTTCAAATCCATATACTATCCAAAAAACAGTATCCGGCAGATTCCAGGCGTATGGGACAAGAAGAAATTCAAGGTAATGGGCAAGGATATGACGCTTGGACATATTGAGCATGTGATACTCCGCAAACAATTCGATGAGCCGGGGATACATGTAGCTCTCGTTTGTGCAGCACTGGGCTGTCCAACGCTGCGCGATGAACCATACCTGGGTAATAGGCTTGAAGAGCAATTCGATAACCAAACAAGGAGTTTTCTTGCCAATCCCAAGAAATTCATGATTGATCGAAAAGCTGGACAAGTTAATCTTTCACCAATTTTTAAGTGGTTCGGTCATGACTTTACTAATAAATATGGTTTGGCAAAAAAGCTGCCTGGGCTAAGCAAAAACGAAACCGCCGTGATAAATTTTTTAAGCCGGCACCTTGATAAAAATGATAGAGATTATCTTATGAAAGGTAATTTTAGAATCAGGTATTCAAAGTATGACTGGTCTCTTAATGAACAGTTAATCCAGGTTAAAATGCTGAAATGAACCCTCCAATGAATAATCTAAACGATAGCTGTGTACTCTTCTTTATAAAATACCCTATCAAAGGTCAGGTCAAAACCAGACTCTCAGCAGAGCTTGGAACAGATATTGTTGTCGAGCTTTACGGACAATTTATTCTCGATACGCTATCTACTCTTCAGCAGCTTAACGTGCCATTTAGAATATGTTATCATCCTGATTCGGCTAAGGAAAAACTAATTGAGTGGCTGGGTGGGCAATATTCGTACACGCCCCAGTCCGGTGAAAATTTGGGCGAAAGAATGAAAAACGCCTTCTTACACGCCTTTGGCGATAATTTCAGGCGAGTTATTATCATTGGCTCCGATAGCCCTGATTTGCCGGCAGATTTTCTGACCCAGGCCCTCCATGCCCTTGAATCGAACGATGCAGTCATCGGACGCAGCGCCGATGGAGGCTATTATTTAATTGGTTTTTCGCAAGCCCATTTTTTGCCCGAGGCCTTTGATGACATCTTATGGAGTACTAACAGCGTCTTTAAGCAAACTCTGGATGTTCTAAATCGACACTTGTATAGAGTACACATTCTTCCGCAGTGGTATGATGTCGATACCTTAGCTGATTTAAATGGGCTGCTGGCGAGAAACAGAAATACAAATTTTAACAGGTCAAAAACTTTTGCCTACCTCCTGCAAATTGAAGATAACAAAGTTTGAGGAACGCAGATAATATGGCTAAGAAAATATTTTCAAAAGATAAAGCCAAATTTCTTGTTCTGATAATAATCATCGCAGCAGGGATATTCGCTTCAATCCAGTTTGGTTTGAAAGACAAGCTGTCAATTGAAAAGATTCGTAACTTTATTCTAAGCGCAGGCATCTGGGCCCCCCTGCTATACATGGTCGCGTATGGCTTTACATCCATTATTTTATTTCCGGCAACTCTGCTTTCTACTGCAAGTGGTGCTGTATGGGGACCATATCTCGGAACATTCTATACCGTTATTGGAGCGACGATTTCATCAAGTATCCCATTTTTCTTTGCCCGGCTGCTCGGCCGAAAGTTTGTTGGAAAGATGCTGAGCAAAGCAAACAAAATGAATATATGTGATAGGTTCGTTGGCAAAAATGGATTCGTAGCTGTCTTTATTATGAGGCTGATTCCGCTATTTCCCTGGGATGTAGTTAATTACGGCTCCGGCTTGTGCGGGGTAAGATTTCGCGACTATCTCCTTGCCACCCTCATTGGCATCATACCCGGCAGCTTCACCTACAACCTGATTGGCTCATCTTTAGGTCAGCCGATTGATAAAACCAAAATCATTCTTGTCGTTGCCCTTGTAGTATTCCTCGCTGTGATAAGCTTCTTATACAAAAGGTTTTTTTCACAAGAAAAAAAATATGACTATGATTTGATAGTCATAGGGGGAGGCTCAGCGGGATTAATCGCAGCCAAATTAGCCAACGGATTAGGCAAAAAAGTCGCACTTGTTGAAAAAAGGAAGCTTGGCGGCGACTGCACCTGGTTTGGTTGTATCCCAAGCAAAACGCTCATAAAATCTGCCTATATAGCCCATCAAATGACTCGTCTAAAAGAGTTTGGTCTAAAACCTGACTCTGCTGTAGAGCTTAATAGCGATAATGTAATGGCCCATGTTCGAGCTATCGTCCAGGCTGATGCCGACAGTCATCCGCCGGAATCCTTTGAGGCAGAAGGCATAAATATCCTGTTTGGAACACTAAAGTTCCTGGATAGCCACCGCATAAAGCTGGCCGAAAGAGAAATATCATCAGATAAGTTCGTCATTTGTACCGGTTCACATCCTTTTGTCCCGCCGATCGAAGGGATCGACCAGGTTCCGTATCTTACAAATGAAACCATTTTTGACCTTGTGAAATTGCCCAAAAGTATGATTATTCTTGGAGGTGGGCCTATAGGCTCTGAGATATGCTGCGCTATGAACCGTCTGGGCGTAAAGGTTACGGTCGTGGAAAAGGCCGACCATATCCTTAGCAGAGAAGAAGATGAGTTGGCCTGCCGTCTCATGGACATGCTCGAAGCCGAAGGAGTTGAATTTCTCACGAAGACACAGGCAACGAAACTTGCTCAACAAGACCGCCAGATTGTCGTAACTCTCAGCGATAATCATGGCAAGACCAGCCGGACAAGCGCTGAATCTGTACTGATAGCTGTTGGCAGAAGGCCAAACCTCGAAGGCCTTGAGCTTGAAAAAGCCGGCGTTGACTTCGACCAAAAAGGTATTAAAGTGGATAGATTCCTTCGGACCACTGCCAAGAATATCTATGCAGCCGGAGATGTCGTACCGCCGTATCTTTTCACGCATATAGCTGAGTATGAAGCGGTTATTGCCACCACGAATGCCTGCTTGCCAATAAAGAGAAAGACAAACTATGAAAATGTGCTGTGGTGTACTTTTACAGACCCTGAGCTTGCCCACGCAGGATTGACTGAAGAGCAGGCAAAACAGCGATACGGCGACAAAGTCAGGGTCTATCGATGGGAACACAAGGACGTGGACCGTGCAAAAACAGATTTGGCACAAAATGGCTTAAGTAAATTCATTTGTAACAAAAAAGGAAAGCTCCTTGGCATTCACATCTTGGGACATGGCGCGGCGGAATTAATGCATGAGGCCCAGCTTGCCAAATCGATTGGCCTTTCCTTTAGCAAAATTGCGTCCGTGATCCATGCATATCCATCATATTCCGATGCGGTGCGTCAGCCGGCAAAACGCTGCTATATTGACAATTTGCAAAAAAATCTTTTAATTAGATTGTCGCAAAAACTTTTACGTAAAAGGCAAGTGCAGAAATGAGCTACTCCAGAAAAATAAAAAGCCAATCTTTTGGATACATACGTAATTCTAAAGTAGCTCCGAAGATAACTACATCGGCCTTTACCCTCGTGGAGCTGCTCGTTGTCATTGCAATCATTGCCCTTTTGCTTTCCATACCCGATGCTCCGGAGCTTTTGCAGCCGATGCTGACTGTTGTGCCGCTGCAACTGTTGGCCTATCACGCTGCCGTGCTCCGCGGACACGATGTTGACAAACCTCGAAACCTTGCAAAAAGCGTTACGGTCGAGTAGTAATTATTTTTGGCTTTCAACACCAATATATACGAGAATGATTATGATAGACAATGGCATCAACACTTGCCCATCCAGGAGACTTAAGATTTTTTTCTGGATTATCTTAGGGGCTTTTTCTACATTTTTCGCAGAAGTGATTGCAGGTTCTACTCCGTTCCCCTTTTTCTCACCATTGGGCATACTTATTGTTTTCCCATTGTATTTCTTGCATACCTTGTTTTTCTTTTCCATTGTTTGGACCTATGGAAAGCCAACTCTCGGTTCGCTGTATGCGGCAGGAATGCTCTTTGGAATGTATGAGGCATATTTGACTAAAGTTGTCTGGATTTCATACTCCAAAGAAGGACCTATACTCAACGCAGGAGGTATAGCGCTATTTGAAACACTTCTGCTGGTATTATTCTGGCACTCAGTTCTCGCATTCATGCTTCCGATGTTTATTGGGGAAACGTATCTTACAAAGTCCAGAGAGCTTGTAGGACTGCTTCCACAGTGGCTCAGAAAACGAGGCAAGTATCTTTTCGCTCTCTTACTGATCTGGGCAGGACTATTTACTTCTGTCAATTCACCTTCACCACTCATCTCGATATTATCTACATTCTCTTCTGGTGCTCTATTGCTTCTCCTGATGGTCATCTGGAAGAAGATGGGCGGAGACAACTATTCTATGAGGCAGCTGCTCCCAGGCGCAAAGGCACGCAAAATAATTATTGTCCTTCTTCTCTTAATGTATGTAGGCTATACCAGATTGCTCCAATGGGATAAACTGCCTGGATTTGGACCTCAATTCATTGTATGGGCAATCTATGCAGCGCTTATCTGGTTGTTGATTAATAACATACGCAAATCCGGACAAGAGAAGATGGCCGCAACAACAGTAGGCTTTTCCTGGAAAACACCTTTTTTGTTCTTGTTGTTATTTGTGCTTTCAGCAGTCATAGGAGAATTACTCCACATTGAGATTGTTCTGATTCTGTTCTCGTTCTTGCTTATTATTTTTCCTGGGTTATTTCTGCTCTATGGGTCTGTTAAGAAAGCTGTTAGCTGTTGAGAACCAGCGGCAGTCACCGTTTTGTTAGTGACAGGCTGTTCCGCGTATCGTGATATGAGGGCATGGACACTAAACAGGTAATTGCCCGTTATTGATATAATTATATTGATATTCTGGTTCATAGGTGGCATAATCGGCATACCAATTCTTCTGTTATCCATTATATTGTTATTGCGCAGCGTATTGTTTAATAAGTAGTGAAAATGGCAAGAGAATATTTTCTTAACGAAAAGGTACAACAGAAGCGCAGGCGGTTCGCCTTTACCCTTGTGGAGCTGCTCGTTGTCATAGCAATCATCGCCCTTTTGCTTTCCATACTTTTACCGTCGCTCAGAAAAGTCAGGTCTATGGCGATGCGCCTCAAGTGCGCCCACAACCTCAAGCAAATCAACTTAGCTGTGAGCTTCTATCTCAATGAAAACGATAACACGTACCCATGTGCCCAGGACCCTCTGCCGGCGGGCTACTGGCTGTGGATGGGACGAGGATGGCGATTCCTCGTCGAGCCTTATCTGGGCGGCAATATCGATGCGAATAATCCTTCGGTCCTGTTCTGTCCGCAGGACTACGCCGCCAGGGACAATTACGAGTCCACCAGTTACGCTTACTCGATGGCCTTTTACCACAGCCCTGAGCAGATTGACGATATGAACAGCCCCGCCGATACCTACGGAGCAAATTCTCTAGCCT
>JADFJC010000186.1 GCA_022566315.1 Planctomycetota bacterium | reverse complement strand
TGTTTAATTTGTTTGGCGTCCATATCATATATCCTTTCAGAATAAGAGGTTCTGAAAGAAGTTATCGACTGGCCGCCTGAAAATCTTGAGCTAAAATGGCGTTGTAGTATTAGACGACTCAGATTGTCAACGGAAGAAACATACCCTGTTAGAGAAAAAACAATAAAGTATTTGATTAGAAGGGTCTTGTTTGTTAGATTACTTCGAGTATTCGTTTGAGTGTTACAGCCGCTATAATAAATCACTCTGGAGTTAGCCTATGTCAACGATCACAAAGAAAGAGCTTGCCAATCGAATTGCTCAAAGCACTCAGGCTAAGCGAACAGTAAAGTTCAAGATGTGTCCGCTGATGAGCCGTGAAGTATGGAGTGACAGATGAACCAGCATCGAAATCTTTCAGACTACGCCATTATTCTCAGCGGCAAAGATAACGTAGCAACTGCGCTGGTCGATTTGTCGGCAGGAAATTATATTTCCAGCTCCGGTGAAAGCCGGACTACGATCACCGTGCCTGAAGATATCAGTGCCGGTTTCAAGCTGGCCCTTTCGGACATCCGCAAAGCAGAGCCGATATACAAGTATGGATATGTGATCGGCCTGGCCAAGACAGATATCAAGAAAGGCCATTGTGTGCATGTCCATAATCTGCTCAGCTCAGTATAGTTCTGTGGAGTAACAACCGTATGTCCGAAATCAAACTCAAAGGATATCGGCGAAGCGACAGCCTTTTTGGCATACGCAACCACATTGTCGTAATGTCCAGCGTTTCCTGCGCCAATTCTGTCGTGGAGCGAATAGCAAAAACCGATTCTGACATTATCCAGATTACACATCAACACGGCTGCACGCACATGGGTGCCGATACTGAGCAAGTGCTCAGGACCCTCAGCGGGACATGTAACAACCCGAACGTCGGCGGTGTGCTGCTGGTTGGGCTTGGTTGCGAGAACGTAAGCGTAAGCGATATTGCATCACACGTCGATCATAGCGGGAAAATAGTCAAAACGCTGTTGATTCAGGAAATCGGCGAGATACAGAAGATTATGGATGCTGCTCGCGATAGTATTCGCCAAATGAAGGATTTCGTTTTGAAGCAGCAGCGGAGCAACTTTGACATCTGCCATCTAACGGTAGGCCTTGAATGCGGCGGCTCAGATCCGTTCTCCGGGATAACTGCCAATCCCGCTGTCGGACTTGTCAGTGACAGACTCGTGGAGCTTGGCGCAACAGTAATTCTTTCCGAAATCCCGGAGATGATCGGCGCAGAAGCGTCCTTGAAATCCAGAATTCCTGATGACACCGTAAGGCAGAGGCTGCTGGCCCGGATTAAGGACTATGTGCGATTTGCAAAAGACGCCGGCTGCGATCTGCGAGGTAGCAATCCGAGCCCGGGCAACATCAAGGCTGGGCTCAGTTCCATTGAGGAAAAGTCGCTGGGGTCTATTACCAAGGGTGGCCGTTCCAACATCAAAGAATTCGTCGAGTACGCCCGGCGACCAAAGTGTAAAGGACTTGTTGTGATGGACACGCCCGGCAACGACCCCGAGTCAGTAACTGGAATGGTTGCCGGCGGGGCAAATCTGGTATTGTTCACCACGGGCACAGGAACACCCCTCGGCAATCCGGTTGCGCCGGTGATAAAAATTTCGTCCAATACAGGAATGTATCAGCGCATGAGCGACTTCATCGATATCAATGCCGGCGAAATCATCAAAGGCACCCGGACCGATGCCGTGGCCGACGAAATATTCGAGTTTCTGCTCGACGTTTGCAACGGCAGGCAAACTGCTGCCGAGGTCAATAACTGCAGAGAGTTTGCAATCAATAGAATCGGCCCATCGTTCTGAGATACCGGCTTGGGAAGACCAAAAAAACCAATGTCAACAGAAAGTAAGTCGAAAACTGACAATGTCCGCAACAACAAGGAGCCACCACCGGCGGATACTTCACTTGTAAGGGAACCACCGCGAACGTTGGGCGCGACGCTTCTTCGGCTTGGTCCCGGCATGATAATCGCCGGCTCGATAGTGGGGTCGGGCGAGTTGATTGCCACCACCAAAGCTGGCGCCGAGGCGGGCTTCTGGCTGCTGTGGCTCATTATCATCGGCTGCGTAATCAAGGTCTCCACGCAGATAGAGTTCGCCCGATACACCATCACATGGAGCCAAACGCCTTTGTACGCACTGAACAGAGTGCCGGGGCCACGACTGAAAGTAAACTGGTTAGTATGGTACTGGACGATTATGATCCTGTTGGTAGTTTCCCAACAAGGTGGTATTTTGGGCGGTGTCGGACAGACACTGGCTATCAGTCAGCCGCTAACGAGCTATGGCAGACAGTACAATCGCCTGCAGAATGAACTGGTCAGAGCTAAGGTTGAGTTAAAGGTGGCTCAGGCGCAAAGTGCCGAAAGAGCCGCGATAACCGAACTGCAACAGAAAATCACCTCATTGGCCTCTGAAACCGCAGAGCTTAGAGAGCCGACAGACACGTATATCTGGGCCACTATCTTGGCAATTGCAACTTCTGTGCTGCTGTTCGTCGGCCGATACGGACTGATCCAGTTTGTTGCAACTATATTAGTCGTAACATTTACAATCGTGACGATTATAACGCTGATCGTGTTGCAGACGAAACCGGAATGGGCGGTAACTGGCGGCGATCTGGTGAACGGACTGAGTTTCCGTCTGCCGCCTGCTGCCGAAGGCACGGACACCAAGCCAATCGCCACAGCGCTGGCGGCATTCGGCATAATTGGTGTCGGCTCTTTAGAGTTGATAATGTATCCCTATTGGTGTCTGGAAAAGGGCTATGCAAAGTTTACTGGTCCAAGAGAAGGCACGACGCAATGGATAAAGCGTGCTCGCGGCTGGCTGCATGTACTGCACATCGACGCGTGGACGTCAATGGTGGTCTATACGTCAGCGACGGTCGCCTTCTACCTGCTCGGAGCCGCTGTGCTTGCCAAAACGGGGCTTAATCCAAGCGGTAAGCATATGGTGCGTACGCTGGCAGCGATGTACGTGCCGGTCTTCGGTTCTTGGGCCCACGGCGTGTTTCTCTCGGGGGCTTTTGCCGTACTTTACTCCACATTCTTTGTCGCCGCAGCGGGATGTGCCCGAATGGTGGCCGATGCGCTGGGCCTGTTCGGAATTACTGATGGCTCTGAACAGGCACGGTCGAGGTGGACGCGCATCATTTGTGTCATATGACCACTTGTTGCATTATTGTTGTACATAGGTGTGCGGGCCCCGACGAAAATGATCCTGGCCAGCGGAACCGCTCAGGCGATCATGCTGCCGATGCTGGGAGCGACGGCTTTGTATTTTCGTTATCGACGGAGCGACGAGAACCTGCGGCCAAGCTTGTTATGGGACGCAATGCTGTGGCTTTCGCTTGTAGGTTTTGTCGTCATAGGCGGTTGGTCGCTGATCAGCATATTCTGCAGATAGAAGTGTGATGTGGTGTGAGGCACCTCCGCTTGTAAAGGACGGCAGAATTTGGAAAATGAGGTCGCCTGGCAAGTAAATTTGGAAAGACAACGCTCGAAACATTGCTTTACTCACGTAAATATGGTATTATGGAATAGTGAAATATGAAGGAATGAAATGAAATTGAGGGCAAATAGGAGATTCCGGATTACAGAAACAACTATTCTCGAAAAAAAGTATTTATCTGTAGAAAACGCGTGCCGATAGCAAACACACGGTAGTACCCCAATCCCAAGAGTGAGGGAATTATTATGCTGAAAAGGTTTTTTGTATTTCTATTGTGCTGCTTGTGTGCCGCAAATAATAACCATGCCCGGTTTTTGAATCAACAAAACGTTCGTAGTTTCATCGTTGTATTGAAAGAACCTTCTCTCAGCAGTTGTTCATTTGATGAACAAGGAAACTGCTTGTACAAGGGGATTTCTACGCGAGAGAATCGACATGTCGAACACGTGATTAAGCGTCGTCTGGAGTTAGAAGACAAACTGAGCCGTTTTGAAAATCGGTTAAGAAGACTTTCTCCCGATATCATTCCCCGGCGTCGATTTACCGGCCTTCTCAATGGTCTGTCTCTGGAAACAACAGATGGAATCGCATCAAGAATTCGATCATTGCCTGAGGTATTAGCTATAGTTCCTAACCGGAAATACGATTATTTGCTAACTAAAAGCAATAATCTAATGAATGCGCCTTTGGCATGGCAACTCAGCGGTGGTGAAGCACTTGCCGGACAAGGGATCAAGATTGGTATTATCGATACTGGGATTGATAATACCCACGTCATGTTCAATGACGAAGGATATGAACTTCCCTCAGGATTTCCACTTGGTGATACGGCTTTCACCAATAATAAAATCATCGTAGCCCGTGTTTTTACCAAGAGTGGAGATTCGATTGAAGATTCGACTCCCCGTGACCGGAATGGACACGGAACGCATGTGGCCTCCTGCGCCGCAGGAAGTTTGAACACGGTCTCACCGTTAGGATTAATCTCAGGTTTTGCCCCTAATGCATACTTAGGGAATTATAAGGTATTTACGGATGATTTCACGACATTAGAGCAAATCATTAGCGCACTGGAAGCTTGTGTGGAAGATGGTATGGACATTGTGAATCTTAGTCTCGGCTCTGAAGCATATATTAATATCCTCCTGGATCCCGAGGCTCTGGCGATCAAGAATGCGATAAAGGCAGGAGTGGTTGTCGTTGCTGCTGCGGGTAATTCCGGTGAACCGGAAACAATTGGAAGTCCGGGGCAGATTCCGGAGGTAATCACGGTCGGTTCCTTGACAAATGCTCACAATGGTGGAAACTCCGGTGATATGTCTGTTGCGATGATGAACGTATATACAGATGGGACACAAATCTTAACCGAGGAAGAAATTATCTTAGCGCCGGATCCGGATTTTTTCTCACGTCCATTGCTCGGGCGCTTTCAACTTATTGACGCCGATGATTTTGACGGCCGCAGTTTCGGGGGCAATCAAGATGGTTTGGTTTGCCAGGGCCTACCTGCCGGTTCCGCTCAGAACAAGTGGGTTTTGATTCAGCGAGGTATTTGCACATTCACAACCAAAATTGACAATGTGCAGGAGGCCGGTGCTTGGGGGGCTTTGGTCTATAATAATAGCGACGCAGAGGAGGGATTTGACGAACCCCTTCGAACTCCAAGCGTCCCTGGCACGGAAATACCTTCCTACTTCATGTCACGGAATGTCGGATTGCTTATTAAGGATGCGCTTCACAGCTCGAGCGTGGTGGAAGTAGAATTCTATGCCCCTAAGCCGTTAGAAACAGATCAAACCGCTCTCGAATTAAGCACGTTCTCTTCTCTGGGGCCTTCTCTTAGTTATGCGCTAAAGCCGGAGATTGTTGCAATCGGCCAAGGAAGTTATGCAGCGACACAGAACGACCTTCCCGGTGAATTCCAATTCAATTTCTTCGAGTACACTGCGTTTGATCTGTCTGGTTTCAGTTTCAGCAATGGGACCAGCTTTTCCTCACCCCGGATTGCGGGAGCTGCCGCACTAATCAAACAAATGAATCCCTCATGGACACCCGAAGATATAAAGTCAGCAATAGTCATTTCTGCAGAAAGACCACTAAACTTTGCTTCCCTGTCCGGCATGGAGCGGGGAGGGGGACATATAAATCCCGTCAAAGCCATGGACATTCCTCTTATCATAACACCACCAACCTTGAGCTGGGCAAATGTATTGATCGATGACGTAACTGAATCTGAAAGAACCATTCGGTTAAGGAATGTATCGGAGCAGTTTCAATCGGTATCACTCTCGATG
>JADFJC010000070.1:2095-21385 GCA_022566315.1 Planctomycetota bacterium | reverse complement strand
ACTATATCATCTGTACCGCCGGGGCTGGCGTAATCCTCGGTTGCTGCGGTACCATCCAAGCTGACACCAGCTAACAAGTTCAGGTCAACGCCAAGCTTCATTTCCTCGGTCAAAAGTACGCTTAAAATAGTCGCTTCAACCAGCACCTGCTTGGGCCTCACATCAATGGCCTTTATTATCTCTTGGGCCTTTTCAATGTTTTCCGGATAGTCATAAACCACAATAGTATCGTTCAGTGCCATACTATCGCCGCCTCCTGAGGTGATTGACCCTCCGCCACCAGAACTTCTTCCGCCACCGGAACTTCTCCTCCCACCGGAACTGCTGCCGGCTCCACCAGATATCCCTGTCTCTGCGGGACTACTAACCTGGATCTGGGTATTACTGCTCAGCACCGGCGTTATAAGGTTTTGCGCCTCGGCAGCACTGATGTAGTACAGAGTAAAGACCTTGTATATCTTGCGGTCCGGGTCTTCCTTAATCTTTTTGTATTCATCCTTGGTATATACTCTGATGAGACTGCCCCTTTGCTCGTACCTAAAGTTGTCGCCCAGGATCGCGTCCATAGTTTCATCGAAGGTTACATTCGTAAGCCGCCTGAACGCCAATACGCCGTCCACGTTTGGCGTAGGCACAATGTTTTTCTGACATATACTGCCTAACAATGCCAGGGCCTTGCGCACGCCAAAATTCTCCTCACAGTTAAATACCGGAATCATCCCACTTGGGAGAACGCTTGCCTGGCGGCCACTTGTCCGGATTTCTGCTGTACCCGCATTTGCCCAGAGGTCAGCTTCAGCCGGCCCCCGGCCAACGTCAGCGACCGAAATCGCCGCCATCAGAGCCAATACAATGCACCATACAAACAACTTGTTTCTGATTTTGGTTTTGTCTTTTGAATTCTTTTCGCGATACATGATTCATCTCCTGTTCTTTTCTTGCGAATAGCGTTTAGCACATCGCTATCGACTAATCCGCTGTTTCAATTTACCTGTGTCAATTTCAAGGTTATTCGTGCTTCTCTACATCTCATTACTACTGTGTTTTCTTTGATTTCAACTACTTCACATTCATACTTATCAACTCCGTCGAAGACGAGCAATTTATCCCCCACTCTCAATACCTTATCATTGATAAAAGCGAGGGGATTCTCGCTCGACACTATTGCTTCGAGCTTCAGCTTCTCCGCCACCTTTCTGATTACTTCTTGGTCACCATTTTTTGAAACGATATCTACTTCTTCAACACCAGCTGATTTTCGTCCTTTGCCATCAACAAAGTCCTGCCAGCCGTCCGAAGCAAAAAAGTCTCTGGCTATTACATCATTGCGCCCTTCAACTTGCGGCAATTGTATAAAGGATATTTTTAATTCCGACTGAGTTTCCACATCCATCTGCTCCGTCATCGACCCTGCTTCAGCAGCCTGCGGTTCTGTCCTGGTAAGCACCCTGACCCACATAAAGGCCATCAGCGTAATCAGGCACAACGCCAACGCTGTCTTTTTCTTTTCCACGGCCAAATGGTTAAAAAGCCTGTTACCAACGCGACTGTTATTTCTTGTGTTTTGTCTCATAATCTTCTTTTGCCCTTTTTATCCCTGCCCGACTTTTGCCCTGTAATAAATGACCGCCCTTGCCTCCATACTCACCTGACCGTTATAATCACTGTCGTTAGTAAGTTTCACCTGCTCGATGCGAACCAACCTGTCCATTCCCTGCAGTTGTCGATAAAACTTGAATATCTGCATTAAACTACCTTTGCACCGCATATTCACCGGTATGCAGTTTAACTTCTCAGCCTCTACTTCCTTGCGGGGCTCAATCACCTGCTCACTTAAGTTGTGCTCATTCATCAAATCAGCAATTCTGTGCAAAAACGCGCCAATATCTCTTTGCCCGGGTATATTTGCCTCATAGTTTTCAAGCTCACGCTGGAGCTTCAGCAATTGCTCTTTGAGCAGGGACAGTTGTTTATTATCTGCAGTGCCTTTGGCAATAGTCAGTGTCTGTGCAGTTTTTGTCTGCCTGATGGCCTTCATTGTCCTGCGTAGAGGCAGATACCGAAACAGCACAAACCCGCCTACTATCACTCCGGCTATAACGCATATCGTTAGTTGTTGTCTTTCTCTAAACAAAATCACTGCTTTTACCTTTTACTGCTCGCGATAATTTGCCAAATAAGAACTTATCTCAAATTCACTTACCTGGATATTTCCTCTGGTTTCTTGAACACTCCCTTTTGTATTCAGGCCCTTTGTCCTCGAACGAAGCGAAGGGTTGCCTGCTGCATTTATCACGGTGGTTCTTGAAAAAGACGGCACAACCTGACAAAAATATGGCGAGTCCTCTAACCTGCATATCAAAGCCGCCACTTCGCCCGCATTCGCCGCCACGCCGCTTATCACCACTCTAAATCGCACATCCCCGAGCGGCAGGTTCCACTTCTCATTAAGCTTCGTCCGCACCGCTCTTACAACAGTACCCCGCGACGATAATTTGGCCTGCCGCTTGTCCTCAAACTTCTCAGCAATAAACGCCACCTTGCTAAGGACTATCTTTTCATCCATCAGAAAACTCATTTCCGCTAAAACGCCTGCAACATCAATTTTAGAATCAATTTCTTCTATGGATTCCGTTTTTTCCTGTAAGCCTCTCAATTCGCTTTTAAGCTCGGCTAATTTAACTGACAGACCTTCCGCCTGGGTCTGTCTTGTTGCCATCTGAGCGAACTGCGCCCTAACTTTTGAAATCGAATGAGTGGCGATAAAGTTCCACACCACCATCACCACCAATACACCACCCAATGCGATGTATTGCGTGCGATAGCTGACCTGACGCCGTTGGCCGCTCTTATACCATTCTGGAAGAAAATCAATTTCTTTCATGCTCGTATCTCGCTTACCCTTTCACGATTCACACTCTCTGCTCCTTTGGAGCCTTTAAGACTAAGTCCCACAGCTACCGCCCACTCACAAAGCAAACCTCGCCTGTCGCTGTCAAAATTCAAATTCTCGCTTGACATATCGAATCCTTTCAACGGCTGAGCCACTTCAACCTCGACAGCCAATTGCCGCTTCAAAACATCAAGCAAAATATATTCGTATGCTCCTCCTCCGGTAAAAAACGCTCGCCTAACGCGTTTGCCTCTGAATGTTACCGTATAATATCTAAGGCATAGGGATATCTCTCTTGTCAGCTCTTCAGCAACCGCACTTACTGCATCAACTATTGTCTGTCGCGTTGATGCATCTAATTTCTGCTCGTTTTCGGCAGTGGCCTGCTCCGCTAAGTCAGGCGTCGAAAGGCCCTTTTCTATTTGCAGTGCCTCTCGCAGCATCTCAGCCTCGCTGATGTCGATACCTAATTTCGCTGCAATCTCCTCATTGAATTTTTCTCCGCCGAGGGGTATCTGCTTGACGAAGCTGATTTCTCCTCCACGACCAAACACCACGGTGGTAAACTGGTTTCCCACATCCACAAAAACAACCGTATGCTCTCTATCTTCCTGACGTCTTAGTAACCTCTCAAAGCTCCTGAACAATGCGCACGGAATCGTATCTATCGACACCGGCCTAAGCCCGGCTTGCTCAAGCATCTCAATATGGCTCTTTATTGTTTCATTAGCTGCCGCAAACAAAATCAACTCATTCTTAATCTCGTCACCCTGGTGAACATTGCCGACAACCACATACTTCATTGCGTCTTCGTCCGGGTCTAATCCAAAACGCTGGACAACTTCTTTCCTCAAAGCCTGCTCGATTTCATCGCTCTGGGCCTCAGCCAATCGCAGAGACGTGATTTCTAATCCATCATTCGGCAGAGATGAGACAACATTTCTTCCATGAAAGTTACCCTCCGCAAGCATTTGTCTTATCGCCGAAATAACAAACCTGCTTCTTTCCTGTCCATCACCGTTTATAGCGTGGTCAATGCGAGCTTTCCGAGCTGCAATAACACTTACCTGCTCCCCATTCATCAGCAGTTGAATCATCTTGATAGAGTTATGACCTATGTCCAACCCTATCGGTTGCAGACCTCGAGTTTTCAGACTCCAGCTTATCATTTATACATTTCCCTCCTCAGTTTGTTTTGTGGTATTCCCTCACAACGTTGTGGCACTACGACTTATACTCGCACAAGAGTAAACTTGCCTCCGCAAAAGCAGCAGGGGCAATCCGGCTTATTCCTGCGTTCATATTTCATATTCACTGAATCGAGACAAATCCTGTAACAGGCTCTACTGTAACTGTTGTGGTCGTCCCGCCTGCCTGCAGGCTGATGACGCCACTGTTCAAAGGAGTGCTATTGCCGTTATAGGGACTCCCGAGATAATCAAATGTAACCTTGCTGGTCGCATCAAAATCAACATCAACAATATCGACCTTATTCAGTCTGCTGTCATTTTGAAAATCTATAACATAGTCAAATCCCTTCTTCACAGGATGGAGTAAAACGTTACCATCCTGGTCCTCTATCCAGTAACTCTCTGTATTCTTATCAAACACCACTGAAAAATATTGTGCTCTGCTGATCGCCATACTCTTTGCGTATTCCAGGTCCGCCGTGATCATATTTGCCGCAGACCGAATCTGCATACTGGCCGCTGAGCTCATCATCGGTATCGCCGTCAACGCTGCTATCGCGATTATCGCAATCACAATTAGAAGCTCTACCAAAGTGAAACCGCCGCTTATGCCTCGTAAATCGTATCCGGTGTTCCTCCTGAAATACGAATAACGCAGCCTTGCTTGTGGACATGCTAAATTTAGCATTTCAACAGCCCTCTTCTTTCTATTTCGGTAGATTATCATCACTTCCCTCTGCTCTTTTTTCGTCCTATTAAGGACCCGTCTTTACCAACCAATCAACCGGCCCAAACGAGCCTTTGCATTTGTTATATTATCCGACCTCTCCGGGCCGACAGAACCGACAGGTTTATCCCTCCACTTTGGGGCTTTCACGCACAAATAAATCGATATAAATGTCATCTCTCATACCTTCTACAGTTAAGGCCAACAGAATTGGCACAATCGTCAAAACAATACGATAGGAATTATCGAAATATCCCGACCTTTTATAGGGCTGCAATATGCAACCGGTATTATTAACATATTTTGGATTTTTCTTTTCATAGCATATAAAGGCCGATAAACAACTTCCCATTTGAGCTTCTTTATAAGAGCCTATAACTTGCCTTTATTTTCTCTTGATATTTCTAAAAAATGCCCCGGCCGCAGGACCCCACCTCTTCACTGTATTGACTGTCGGCCAAGTCTGAATCGACGCAATTGCTGGAGCTGCAGTTACATCTACAGAAATAAAACTCGATGTAATCCCATCAATACCCCCATTGGCGATAAACAAACCACCAATCACGTCAATATTTGCATTTACCGCCCCCGCATCGATTACTATTCTCTGGCCAATTTGCGCAAGCCCATTAATCACCAAGGTACCATCGTTTTCTATTATCACTTCGCCATTGACTAAAAGAGCCGGAAAGTTCTTCACAGCTCTAATTACATTGCTCAACCCCGGACCTCCCCCTTTCACCCTCAATGTACCATTAACCACGAGCATACCTTTAATATTCACGCCAACCAATTCAACATCTCCATTACAGTAACGAATTCCCGCAGGGTTTCCTGCGGAAGGATTGAAGCTGCCTACCGGATGAACATTAACATCAACAATCTCCGCTGAATAGCTTGTCGAGCCAATATAATATGTTGGTCCAAAGTCACTGCTCACAAGGCCTGGCCAAACCACAGGTGCCTGGGTAACAAATTCTTCTTTCTGCCCTGCAATATTTGCTCCGGTTATGGTGCCACTTGCAAACACATCACCACCGATACTGCCATTGTTTGCCACATTGCCATTACAATAGACATCACCGTTGATTGTAATTTGCCCCGAAATTGTCGTATCCGACCCCGCCCAATATGCTATGCACGGGTCAAGCCGCAACTCCGCTGTTATACTACTGCGGCCAATCTTTTCACCGTTACTCAGCCGATACGAATTACAGTCTATAATATAATTGCAGCGATTTGTTGGAACCGAATCATCGCGAACAACTACAAGGTCATAATAATCGTTACTTCCTGCGACCAACTGCTGAGCTGCGGCTCCTGTCCAGTACTCCGAACTAACATCCTGCGGATTAAGGATAAGCCCCCTGGCGTGCTCCAAACCCGATTCGGATAAATAATCCATCTGTGTCCGAAGTATCATATTCTGACCACAGGCTAATTCCACATCACTGCGCGACAAAAAGCCTAACGATAAAATCGTTATTACCATAACGATAAACAGCACCACAAGCAGTGCTACCCCTTGCCGGTTGGTCTTATACTTTTTGGCACTTATACTAATCATCATCACTCACAATATTGCCGCTGCCGTCGAGCAGATTTCCTGCCCAGCCGCGAAGTACAGCGCTTATTTGATACTGACGAACAATATCATTTTCTAAAACATCAAATGCAATACTCACAAATCTGCTGTTCGGCGGCGCTGCATCAAAACTAAACTGAACGTTGCTGCATTGCGGTACCAGCGGCACATACGTAACACTGTAACCACTCGTTGAGAGCGTTTCAATATCACTCAAGTTTACCGGTGAAGTATCGGACGAAGGAAATTCACAAAGTCTCAGATAATCCCCGCTTGTTCCTCTCTCGATATAAACCAATTCATTGATATTGATTTGCCCGTTACCGTTATCATCAGCCCGCCAGACAGCTACATCACTGCCGGGTGTTCCGCATATCAGTTTGCAGTGTCGAATCAACTCCGAAATCCTGAGCGTCGCATAACGCACCTGTGCCTGCTTTTGGCTCGAGTCGTCCGCCACATCATTTGCCGTCCCCATAGCAAAAGCTAACGTAGCCACCGCGGCCAAAACGATACCGGTAACAATCAGAGCAACCAGCAGTTCAACTAATGTAAAACCTTTTTTGTATCTCGTATCTCGCATCTGAATATAAACTCAAATACCGAACTTCATCTTTATTTATTTACTCACAAGTCGATTTATAGCTGCAATTTCTTTGCCGCTGTAATACACCCGCACCGTAACGCGAATAAATTTCGATGCTCCTGTCCTGCCCCGCTTTCCTGTGGGACGTAAACATAATCGCACATTGAGTCCCTGCTGAAATTAGTGTAATATGAGTCGGTAAATACCACCCCACCTGCATCTCTTATTTGGCCTTGCGGCTCGGAATAACCATCATAGCCGGCTGCTATCTGCTCGAACGGCGTATTAACAATCTCTTCCATTAAATCGCCGGCTAACTTTGCGGCTAAAGTTCTGCGCCTACCTTCAGCCCGCACCACCGCTCCACTTGTAAATGGAAGCAGCACCCCAGCGGCGGCGATACCTAACACGACCGTGGCCATCATTGCCTCAGCGAGGGTAAAGCCTCGCCGCCCTGCGTCGCAATGTCTTGTCCGGCTAATAGTCATAATATAGTTTCCCGTTCAGGTTAGTCCCTGTGTTGTCAGTTCGCATCTCAGAGGTAGCCGCCTTATATATCCAGCCGTGGCTGTCGTCAGCGTTGGCCGGAAATGCCTGACCATCTGCGAGCATCTCAATCGTATTATTTCCGTTAAAAGGATTAACGGGTATCTTCATTAAGTAAGGGCCTCGACTAAACCCGGCAGTACCGACCGGAGCCGTTTGACCATTGGCATTGCTTGCCATTGTAGCCTGGTCAATAAAAGCCTGCTCGATGGGTGCTTGAGTCGTATCGCCATCCAGATAACCGGGCCCGACTTCCAGGTGCTGACTCCTGTAAACCAGAATAACTCTTCGAAGCAATTGCAAATCCGCAGCAAGAGCGCTACCTTTAGCTGATGTGGTGCTGTTTGCAACCGTCGGAATAACAACTGCAGCAAGGACGCCAAGCAAGACTACGACTATGAGAATCTCCATAAGTGTGAAAGCTTTTGCTTTATTCATCACTTCTCATCACCTGTCCTTTCTCTTCACCTACTGTTTTGCTCTCATTAAAAAGGCTGACCAGCTATCGGTAATTACCTCAGCATGGTCAGCCCGTTCGTTCATTTTGTAATTCCACAAACCTACGCCGGAGCCTGCCGCATAAATAAATATTCACGGCACAATCAGCTCGATTAAATTCTTAAAGAAGCGCATGTTCAGGAGAATCGTCAGCGTGGAAGGCACCGGTTACGGGATCGAAGCCCCAGCCATGACTGTCATCACCAAGAGCACCTCCCAAAACATCAACTGTCTCTTTGTCAGTGAATGCGTTCGTCGGAATCTTCTGCACATAAGGGCCATAGGCAGGACCTGAGGCCCAAACGGCCCCATAAATATCGGTTTGGGCCGTCATAGCCAAAACAAACCCAGCCGTCCCGTCGGTAGGCAAATCATCATTATGCTGAACCTTATAAAGCTCAATCTGTGAACGCATCGTTTGAAGGTCAGTCATCAGACTTGAAGTCTTGGCTTCGGTACTGGCTTCGGTGAACTGAGGAATTACGATAGCTGCCAGAATACCCAAGATGACCACAACAATCAGAATTTCTACCAATGTAAATCCGCTTTTAGCTTTCATTTTTTGCCCCTTTTCATCAATAAAGTTCTACTTACTTAGCTTTTCAATCACACAACACTCCGCATAATACTTTTTCCAGCCATTATGGTATCGACTCAATCGATACACTGCTTAACCGTACCTTTAACCTTCTGCTTGTCGTTAGTCCTCCTCTAATAAAAACCTCGAAATTACACCTGAAAAGTACTTCTAAGAATCTCCCTCGGACGCCGGACGGCCAATAAAACCTTAAACTCCAACGTCCTAAAACACTTCAAGTTGCTCTTTCCAAAAAGGATTAAGGCTAAATAACCATCCAAGCAAAATATAAGAAATAAATCCTGTTCTGCCAAATTTTAAGACGTGAGAATAAAGGAAAAGTGCCTAAAGTTTGAAGTGCCTAAAGTGCCTAAAATTCAGTAAACTCTATGTCTTACAACTTTAGCTCACCTTAGGCACTTTTACTTTCGACGTGTATTTTTCTTTTGGTTTCGCCGGCGTGTTCAAGCTCTATCCGAATGTAGTCTATGGCCTGGAGAGCTGATTCGATTTTATCGGCCCACTCTATCAGAACCACCGACTCTGGATAACAGAAATCGTCAAAGCCCAACATCTCGAACTCGGAAACAGAATTCAACCGATAAGCATCTATATGGTAAATATCAAATCGGCCTGCATACTCATTAACTATAACGAACGTGGGACTATTGACATCTCTGCGGTCTTTGGCACCGGCACCGGCTGCAATCCCCTTAATCAAATGTGTCTTGCCGCTGCCCAACGGCCCACAAACAGCGATAACCTCACCGCCTTTCAATTGTGAGCCGAGCCTTCGACCAAACTCTATGGTCTCATCCGGCGAATTCGAAGTAGTATTAAAATCCATACTCACTGGCTAATAATCATTTACCCAACTGGGCCGGGTAATAATAACCCATCGTCTGAGCAACAACGCCTAACCGATATTGATGGTCCTGCATAAGACAAGGACGCCGACTGGAAGTAGGAATAGTAGTCGTGTAAATGCGAAGTTCTCCTTTCAGGCTGGTAATCACCTCTTCCCGATGGTCACCCAGACAATCAACCACCGCGATTACTCGGCCTTCAATCGGCTGTATCGCTTCGCCGCCCCAATCACGAATCGCTCCGGAGACGGCGACTTCTTTTTGTGGGTCCGAATCCCACCAGACCGCCCGTGGAGTCAACGGCCCCGTTTCCCGAAACTCAATCAGCCGTCCATTCGAACTGTATAGCCATCGCTTCGCAAGGTCTCGCTCCCCTGTATAGACCTCCATACCCGGATACTCCGCCAGGATATCACCAGCCATCCCCTGGCCGTGAACGTGCCGGGTGGGTTCCTTGAGGGCCCAGAGCTTGCGGCCGCTCTTAGCGTCCACAACGCAGACAGCGTCAGTCTGTTGACGCGTTTCAATCCCGTAAAAAACCTCCAGCCCCGGATTGCAAGGGTCAATATCAGCAACATAACAAACATCCGGATGTCCCATCTCCAGCGTCCAAAGACCTTTGCCGTTATCATCCAGCACCGCCGCCCCGATGACCAGCTCATCCTTACCGTCCCCGTCAACATCGGCGGTTATTAATCCGTGAGACCCCTGGCCACGGTATTTTTTCTTTTCCTGAGGCGACTCCCAGTACCATATCTGATTGAAATCCTTATCCAGCGCCTGAGTCTTGATAAGGTTATAGGTGCCTCGCTGCATAATCAGCGATGGCTTCTCGCCGTCAAGATATGCCACCGTAAGAAAATTACGGCAGTAATAATTATACTTGGAAAATCCATCCCGACTCAGCCATGCGGTTTTAGCCATAACTTTGCCGGTTTGTCCATCGAGCTTAACCAGATATTCAGGACCGCTTTGGACAAGTCCCTTTTCGTCCCGAGGGTCTCCGACGCCGGCCTTGCAATAAACCTCAGCTTTGCCGTCACCATCCACGTCATAGACAATCCACGGCGAATACCATATCCCCGCCTCGATAGACCAGCCCATATCGTACCGCCACATCATCGTGCCGTCTAAGCGATACGCTTCGAGTTTGTAAGTGGTGGTGCTGCGCTTCCAGTAGCCCGGCTGCTGATAAGGGTCGGTATTGAAATTGGGCTGCTTAATGACAAATTCATAAGCACCATCCCCATCCAGGTCTGCGATACCAACCTTCTGGAAATCATAATTGCCTTTCAGTGGAATGCTAATATAAGGTTTGGGCCGACCTGTCAGGGTCACGGTAACTTGAGACGGTCGCTCTGATGTCACGGCTGGATTCTTCTGGCTGAACTTGTTGACTTGATATAAATACGTCTTTTTGCCTGTACCATTCCGGGCGGTGTTATCAACAATGTTGGTCGGTCGGTATCCTTTCCCTTCGTTCAAAACGTTGGTCCTACCGTCAGGGCCACAGCGAGTGATTAGGAAGATGATATCTTCTGGATCGCTCTCCAACAAACGCCAGCTTAGAAATACCGAGCCGTCTTTGCGCTCAATGGCCACCAACCCACGGTCCAGCTTCTCCACGCCTGTTACGACAGCAGCAAAACTAAAAAGTAGAGGAAAACCAATCCATATAACCCAAAATCTACTTCTCATAATTCATTTTATCCTTTTAGTTTGAAAGGTGATCGTAGCCTTTTGATTCCAAATCGCTGATTTGGCCATCCGGCATTTTTATCTGCATTTTTCCGGTGTCGGTAATGGTACCGATTTGTGTAATCGCTGTCGGCTCATCCCACTTATCCAATAATTTTTGGCAGTCTGGCTGCGAAAGAGTAAAAAGCAGCTCAAAATCTTCGCCGTCATTTAGGGCGGAACTTAGCGGCTCTGCATTTTTTCGAGCTTGTTCCGATATTGGAATTTGCTCTGCGTTTATAACAGCACCAACCCGGCTTGCTCTGCAAATTCGATTTAAATCGCTGCTGAGTCCATCGCTTATATCAATCATTGAATTCACCGTTACCATTTGAGCGATTTTTAGCGCCTCTTTGACTCTCGGCTCAAATTCCAGATGCTTCCCACACCCAGCCCCGCCTAACGAGCCTGTTACGCAGATACTGTCGCCTATTTTGGCACCCGACCTCTTTACAGGCTCATTGCCCGCCTGTTTACTGAGCATCGCGACACTTATCGCGAACGGCTCTTCGTCATTCCAACTGGTAATATCACCGCCCACAAGCGCACAGCCAAATTTATCGCCTGCACGAACAATACCTGCGTGGAGCTGTTTTAATTCTTCTTTGCCGAACCCTTTCGGCAGCGCAACAGATACCACCGCGGCAACAGGCATCGTCGCCATCGCCGCACAATCGCTAACGCTGACCGCCATAGCCTTATACCCTGCCTGTTCTAAAGTTGCCTCTTTTAAGTCGAAATGCACACCGTCCAGCAGCATATCTGTGGTGATAAGGACCGACTCCTCACCCAGCCGAACCTGGGCCATATCATCACCGATGCCTATAGGAAAATCTGTTGCGGACAACTTGCTGCGGCTCGCAAACCAGGCGGTTATTTCATCTTCACTCGCGCTCATCGCTGCCCCAACTGCTTATTCCAGTATGCAATCTGCTCTTTTGCCTGTTTTGGTCCGGCTGAACCGGCGGTAACGTACTTATCTGCAACGCCTGCCGCACCGAGATTTTCATACACGTCCGTCTCAATCGAGGCCGAATACTTTTGCAGCTCTTCCAGACTAAGCTCAGCCAATTTTTTATTCTGCTGTTCGCAGTAAGCAACCAAAGACCCGACAATACCGTGCGCCTCGCGGAAAGCGACACCCTTTACAACCAGATACTCAACTAAAGCAGTAGCATCCAAAAACCCTTCCTCCAGCCCAGCCGAAATCTTATTCGTATTGAACTTCGTATGTGAAACAATCGCGCGCGCCACATCCAAACAGGCCTCGACCGTATCGCTTGCAGCGAAAATATGGACCTTGTCCTCCTGCATATCGCGATTATAGCCCGACGGCTGACCTTTCAGAATCGTCAGCATAGCCATCAATGAACCATAAACCCTACCGGTCTTTGCGCGAATCAGCTCCAGGAGGTCCGGATTACGCTTCTGCGGCATCATACTTGATGATGTGCAATAGGCATCATCAATCCGAACAAACCCGAATTCATTGGATGAATAGATTATCCAGTCCTCAGCCAATCGGGACAGATGCGTCGCAATAAGCGCGCAATCGAAAATAAATTCAGCACAAAAGTCCCTGTCGCCGACCGCATCAATACTGTTATAGCTGATATCCGAAAAACCTAATTGCTTCGCTGTGCTCTTTCTATCCAACGGCAGCGTGGAGCCTGCCACCGCTCCGCTACCCAACGGCGAAATATTAAGCAGGCGATGGCAATTTTTCAGCCGAAGAAAATCACGCTCGAATTGCTCCACAAAACTTAACAGATAAGAAGCAATAACTATCGGCTGGGCACGCTGAAGATGTGTATAGCCCGGCATTATATCTTCCGCATACTTACCCGCCAATTTAACGAACGCTTTTTGAAGCAGCGTTATCTTGGCCTGCAGAAGCTCTATCTGGTCTCGCATCCAGAGCCGAACATCGGTGGTAACCTGGTCGTTACGGCTTCTGCCGGTATGAAGTTTCTTACCCGCCTCACCGATTTTCGCTACCAGAGCCGCCTCGATGGCCATATGAATATCTTCATATTTCTTCTCGAATTTGAACCGCCCTGCTGCGATTTCCTCACTGATTTCAATAAGCCCATCTTTAATTGAATTGAATTCGTCTTTGGTAATCAGTTTTTGTTCAGCTAACATATGCGCATGGGCGATTGAGCCGACAATATCATATTTATAAAGCCGTTTATCTACAGACAGCGACTCCACAAAATCAATCGTAAGCTCATCCGGCCCACCGGCTAATCGCTCTTCCCAGCTTTTTCCCACCGTGGCCATTATATCAACTCCAAAACCAAAATCTTCTACTCGAAACAACTACAAAAAACGCCATATCCTGGATCGCCGGAAGCCGGTTTAGTCGAACTTTCGCAACTGCTCCACTACGGTCAGACGATTGCCTTCGAAATGGAAAGCCTCGACCAACACTCGCTCGCCTATCTCCAGTGCCCGTAATGTACGCAGAAAACGCCCGCCGAGTTCCTCGTCCGCTCGAATGGTAATTATCATTTCCTTTCCGACTGCCGCCTCTGGTCTATCAGCCCTGTTGTTTTCCCAGACCTTAGCCACCTTCTCCACTTTCAGAACAAAACCGCGGTCGAGCTTTCGCAGGACCCTGCCTACCAGCACCCCACGAAATCCTACCATACCATCGGGCAAAGATGGACCAGCTTCTCTTCGCTCCACGCGCCTTCTTCGGACCTCGCGTTCTTCTCGTTCCCTACCTTCTCTTCGATGGTCAGCTTCTCTTCTTTCCCCGCGCTCTCTTCGGACCTCGTGTTCTTCTCGTTCCCTGCCTTCTCTTCGTTCCTCGACTACCCTTCGCCTCCGAACTTCCATTTCACGCTCTCTTCCCGGGCCAGGCCTTTCCCGTAATTGCCTCTTCAATCGCTCGTTCTGGGCGCGAAGCTCTCGCAGCTCCCTCTCCAGCTCTCCCACATGCGCCCGAAGCTCTCGAAACTGTCTTGCCATGCGGTCAAGATGCGCCGTGAGAACCCTTTTCAACTCTTGCATCTGCTCCAGATATGCCGGTCTTTTGGGCCCCCGCCTTTCTTGGTCACCCTCATACCGCAGAACTTCTCTCCGAATGCTCACCCTTCTCCTGCCCTCTGAGCTTTCTTCAACAACTTCACGCCGTTCAGCCTCCATACCCTTGATAAACTTGTATCCAGCCTCGGTCACAAAGGAAACACCTACTTTCTGTCCTTCTTGCAGCCTACGAGCTGCCTGCCAAAGTTCCTCTCGCTGCCGGGGCACGAGCACGGTCACATGGTCGTCCCTCTCAAACGGCTTTATAACGATACCCATATACCCTCGTTCACCAACAGCTCGCTCAACGAGCCGTACAAAGATTCCACTCACTACTCCATTTCTGTCGCCATCTTCGGCCCAGAGCATCCCACCGAACACTAATCCTGCAAACACCACGAGCACCAACATTCTGTATATCTTTTTCATGATAGCTCTCCTGTAAATTTAGATTTGCAAAATACCCGCCGCCCACACCGATTATGGGCAATCTATATATAATTAGTTACTGTTGCGGAAACAGTATTTGTCATTCCCGCGGAAGCTGGAATCCAGTTTTTTTCGCCCTGGACCCCTGCTTTCGCAGAGGTGACACCATCGGTTTTTGCTTTTCGCAACAGATACTAATTAACAGGTAAAACCCACAAAGTCAACAAAATTACACGATTGTTTCTACCATCTCACTCTTGCAATCAAACCCCGAATCTATTATCCTGCAACCGCTATGTTACAAAAACTTCTTATAACCAATTGCAGATTGTTCGACGCTCCGGATGACAAACAAACCACAGGCCTACTGGTTGGTAGTCCGAGTTTTGCTGAGGCCGCCAGCCGAAGCCAGCCAAAACTTGTCCGCCGCGGCGGGCGAGTCTGACGACAGTCAAGAATGGAAGATAATTTATTTACAAGTCCTAACAGTCGTATTGTAGGCTGCGAATTTTCGGATCACGGGGGTCGCTGCAGATTTGGTGCATCTAAACCGGAGTTTTGAGACTTCTGTGGGCTTAAAACGGTCGATCTTCTTGTGCCCGATTGAGATGCCTCGGACAATTTCGCACCATGTTTTGTTGCGCAGGGCCTCGACTACGTAGGCGCGGACCCGCTCACCGTGCATGATGTCCTCCATGATCACGACATGGTCAACGATTGTCGGACGGTCAAATGACAGTGTGAGCGTGTGGCCTCGGCCCTCGGTCTCCTTGACGCTTTTGCCGAACCGTCTGGCGATTTCCTTTCCAAACGCGATGTAGTGCTTGACGTTGGCTTCGGGAATCAGGCCTTCATCGTTGGGCGTGGCGTTCAGCAGCAGATTGCAGTTTCTGCCGACCGATTTGTAGTATATTTCCATCAGGGCTTCGAGCGGCTGGATATTGGGGTCCTGGTCCGGGGTCCAGTTCCAGCCATGCCCGGGCAGGGTTACGTCACATTCGCCGGGCATCCAGACGGAGCCGTTAGGATCGCCGTGCGCCTGGACGTTCCGGTCTGTGTGGATTGATTCGACGCTGGGGACGGTGGACCAGCAGGGATAGCCGGCGACACCACTTTCATTTCCGACCCAGCGGATAGTAGCGTGGTTACTCTGGAAAACCACAGCATGCGGCTGGTACTTCTTGATCAGATGGCCAATGTTGGGACCGCCGTTCTCGGGTGGCAGTGCGCCCCCGTCAAACCAGATTTCGACGAGGGGGCCGTAGTTGCCGAGCAGTTCGGTGAGCATTTGCTCGCAGATTTCAGCGTAGCGGGCCTGTTTTTGCGGGTCATCGCCTTTGCCTCTATTTATCTTGCCGGGGTGGCCAATTTCGAGATAGTCGTTGTATATGAGGTGACAATAGATACCGGGTTTTATGCCATATTTCCGGCAGGATTCGACGAAGTCTCTTACGAGATCACCTTTGCCGTTTCGCCAGCGCGATTGTTTGAGTCCGAATGGGTAGGCGTCGCTTTGCCACTGGAGGAAGCCTGTGCCGTGCTTGGCGGTTAGAATGGCGTATTTCGCCCCCATCGCTTTTGCGGTTCTGACCCATTGGTCTGTGTCGAGTTTCTTGGGGTAGTAGAGGTCGGGGGAGATGTCTTTCCAGTGCCACTGCTTCACGTCTCGTTTGAAGGCCCAGAAATCGTAGTGGATGAACATGCCGATTTCGAGGTCCTGCCAGGCCGCTTGTATGGGTGTGGGCTTGGCGAGGTCCGGCTCTGCAGATGCAGCTTGCGAAGTGGCAAGCAGCAAGACAGTGGTGGTGAGCGATAGTAACAAGGTTGTTCGAGCTCTCATCATATCCTTTGCCTCCGGTTCGTTGGCGAGTGCGAAAGAAAACTACAGGTATTTTACAGGATATTCTACGGGGATTATACCTTACTCCCACACTCACCGCAATAGTACGCATTCCCGATCAGTCTCTTATCACAAACCGGACAGTCTTGCAATCAAACCCAGAATCTATTATTATGCAACCGCTATGTTACAAAAACTTCTTATAACCAATTGCAGATTGTTCGACGCTCCGGATGATAAACAAACCACCTCCATTCTCATAGAAAATGGCATTATCACAGAAATTGGCCGAATCAATTCCTCCATCGGCTGTAATAATACACTTGACGCACAGGGCCGAATAATCGCCCCGGGTTTTATTGATATTCACATTCAGGGTGCGGGCGGTGCCGACGTACTTGATGCAACGCCCGGTGCCCTCGAAGCCATATCACAAACTTGCGCACGTTTCGGAACCACCAGCTTCCTTGCCACAACCGTATTCAAGCCGGAACAGGAAAACCGGCACCTTACCATCGCCGCCGAAAATGTTGGCCGGGACCTCGGCGGGGCGAATCTACTCGGCATACATCTCGAAGGACCATTTATCTCACTCGAAAAAAAAGGAATGATTCTGCCTGAATGTATATGCCCACCATCCTTACAGGTTCTCGATGAAATCCTCGATATTACAAACGGCCACCTTAGAATGATGACAATCGCACCCGAACTGCCCGACAGCACGCAGATAATTAAACGCCTCGTTGACTCCAACATCATTGCCTCATTCGGCCACTCTAACGCAACTTACCAGCAAACCTTAGACGGTTTCAACGCCGGCATCTCACACGCAACGCATCTATTCAATGCAATGCCCTCAATCCACCATCGCGCACCCGGCCCATTAGTCGCCGTCTTTCAGACAAAACACATAACCGCTCAGCTTATTACCGATGGCGTCCACATACATCCAGCCGTTCTGAAATTCGCTTTTAAAACGCTCGGCCCAAATCGCGTCATACCAATAACCGACGGCATGCAGGCCCTCGGTCTTGACGATGGTAAATTCATCTACAACGGCGTCGAATACGAATCCAAAAACGGAACTGCAAGGTACAAAGACGGCACTCTTATAGGCACTGCTCTCGGCCTAAGTCAGCTCCTCGAAAAACTCATGGCATTTACGGATTGCCCACTTGATGTCGCAATTAAGACTGTTACTCAAAACCCTGCCGGACTATTGGGAATCGAAGACAAAAAAGGCATCATCGCCCCCGAAAAAGACGCTGACCTGGTTCTGCTCGACCACGACCGCTCAGTCCACACAACCATCGTGGCAGGCAAAATCGTATTCCAGAAATGAAATAATCTAAAACATATATGAGTCCACTCTAAAAAGGTTTTATGCAAAAGGCTAAAGATATTGCGGTTTGAAGTTGCTTTTTCTTGATTTTCATAGTGAATTTTGTATGATGGCTTTTGATAAAAACAATCATTTTTACGAGGGAAAAAGGATGTTCCGTAAAAATATCTCCCATCTGCAGCCATCTTTATTTGGTATCGCAAGCCAGTTGCCGGAAGCCAAGCTTAAAAAACTCAAGAAGTCGAAAGAATATGAGTTTTATCGGTTAGTCTTTTGCAAGATAAACGAAAAAGATTTTTCGGTATTGTACTCAGACAACTGCAGCAGACCAAATGCTCCTGTTAATTCTCTTGTGGCTTCCATAATACTGATGTACCACAACAACTGGACCACCGAAAAATTATTTGACCGCATTGATTTCGATTTGCTTACTCGCACAGCCTTAGGATTGGATACGCTGGAACAGACACCTTTTTGTCCTGCGACTTTCTTTAATTTCCAGAACAGGTTGCTTTCTCACTTTGTTGCAACAGGTGAGAACCTGCTCGAAGGAGTATTCGACTCTCTTACGCAGCAGCAGTTGAAGAGACTGAAGATAAAAACCGACATTCAGCGCAGCGACTCTTTTATGGCGATGAGCAATATTCGCAGTTACGGTCGTACACAGCTTTTGATTGAGATGTTAATCAGGCTGCATCGTGTATTAAGCGATGAAGACAAGGTGCGATTTAATGATATTCTTGCCCCTTACATAAAACAGTCCTCGGGCCAATACATTTATAATCTGCAGCGTCAGCAGATACCACATGAACAGGAAAAGTTGGGCCAACTATACCACGAGCTTTATGAGGCCTTAAAAGAAAGCTACAGAGATTTTGAGGTTTTCAGCGTATTTGAGCGTGTCTATACTGAGCACTTCACAATCATCGATGATAAGATAACAGTAAAGATGTCCAAAGAACTCAATGGCAGTACACTTCAGTCACCGGACGATATAGATGCTGCTTACCGCAAAAAGCGTGGTCATCATTACCGAGGCCAAAGCGTCAATGTCACAGAGACCGCCAACCCAGAGAATGATGTGAATTTGATAACCGATGTTGCGGTTTGTTCCAATGATACCGATGACAGCAAGATACTTAACGAGCGTATTGAACCTATCAAAGAGAAGACGCCGGATCTGAATGAACTGCATACCGATGGTGCTTACGGCAGTGAAGATAACGATAAAAAAATGGAAGAACTCGAAATCACCCATGTTCAAACAGCGGTGCGAGGACGTAAGGCAGAAGTTTCAATCCAAATCGAAGAAGTGTCCGATGGGCAGTATACAGTTAAGTGTCCCCACCAATCAGTCAGTTCACAAAAAACAAAGACACGTCACAAGGCATGTTTTGATGTGGCGATTTGTAAGCAATGTCCATTGAGCAAGAATTGTCCT
>JADFJC010000070.1:0-1995 GCA_022566315.1 Planctomycetota bacterium | reverse complement strand
AAACGGGCTTCGGAAAGTAATTATTCGAGATAAAAGCCACCGTTGGCTTGAGCCTCAACAATATTTCAGACAAGCCGCCTAATTGCGGGTTTTTAGAGTGGACTCATATATGGTAAATTAAGCAAACCAACAAAAGAAAAAGGGGAGAGCTTGCGAACTCTCCCTTTATTTATGTGGCTCTTTCCTTTTTCATTTTTAGCCCTTGCTTACCATGCCAGCATTTCCATCTGACTTGTGCTCAATACCCACAAGATAGACAAAGTAAGTTCAAACTAATATGGCCGGATTGGTCATTTTCCAGAGCCACCCATTTGTTAATCTAATATTATCCATCGGCAGACTTTGTCTCAAATCTTGAATTTTTCCGAACATTCGATATTTCCACTCTTAATGTCTGTTTGTCTGCTGAAAAACAGTTTGAATCAGACCCGCCCAAACTGTAAGATTATACCTATCTGCGACAAATAACAGCAGCGAAATCTAAGGAGCTGCAATTATGAAACAGACAAAACAAGGATGCTAATATGATTATTAAAACACTTGGGATTTCGACAAGTCCGAGGATTAAAGGCAACAGCGATCTGCTTTTGCGCGAAGCTCTCGCGGGCGCTGAGTCCGCAGGTGCACACATCGAATATATCCATTTGTCAGATTACAATATCGCACCGTGCATCGAGTGTAATGCCTGTTACACAACAGGCACCTGCAAGATTCAAGATGACTTTCAGCAGCTCTTAAAAAAGATGCTTGATGCCGACCGGCTTATCTTCGCTACCCCCATATTCTTTATGACCGTCTGCGCCCAGGCAAAAATGCTTATCGACCGCGGCCAGTGTCTTTGGGCGAATAAATATATACTCAAAAAACAGCTTATTAGCACCGAACGCGACCGCCGTGCAATGGTCATCGCCGTAGGCGGCTCAAAAAGTACAAAGCAGTTTGAAAGCATCCGACTGACGATGAAAACTTATTTTGATGTGCTACAGATAAATTACGTAACCAATTTATTTATCAACAAGGTCGATGGCCTCAGTGAAATCCAAAAACATCCTTCAGCGCTCAAAGAAGCGTTCCGCCTCGGCAAAGAACTTATAACCGCTGAAACCCCCCTACCGCAAAAGCCTATCAACGTCGAATTAACCTGAGCCTACGCCAATTCATAATTCAAAACTATACCCTGCTATTCTTTGTTCTCTGGTTTGGCTCTTTTTATAACAAAGAAATACACAATCGTTCCTATAAAATAAAAACTAAGCGACAAAAGAATCGCAACAGCCCAAATCAGCCTGTCGTACTGGCCTTCTTTCGTAAGCGGGTTATAAAATTTCGACGTCGGCCGCTTCAGACAATCGATGAGCATTATCAGAGTAAAAACCACTCCCAATATTGCTATTACACCCCACAACGCCTCAATCCCGAAAAATGGCCTTAGCGGCCAGAACGGGAACCAACACCTCGTAATCATACTCGTAATCATAATAAGTACCTCCTAAAAGAGTTCACGACCTCACAAACTCGTATAACAGCTTGATGATATTATCTTTGAAATACAACTCAGGCAATATGTTAATCACACTTTTTATTATTCTGTCCTCGATGATAAATACGCACAAAGCCCAATAATCAGAACCACTACCACAGCCAATGTTATACTTATAACAACCGACGTAGCAATGTTCAACTTCAATTCGATAATAAAGGGTAATGACGCTGCGAGGATGATAAAAATAATAAAGCCGATTGCCCGCCATGGGTATGCAAAATTCATTGTCCAACCTGTCCATTTAATCCGTTTCGGCACAACCAGACGCGGGTCTTTTTTGCAATAATAGATTGCTCCCCAAAGCCAGTTGTCCTTGTCCCGCCAGAGAGTTTCCAATTCTTCTTTTGTCATCATTATCTTTTAGCTACGGTTCGGTTACTATCAGTCAGGTAACAAAACAGCCAATACTATAATCCAAACCGCAAAGACTATCAAAGTAAAACAGCCTACCG
>JADFJC010000185.1 GCA_022566315.1 Planctomycetota bacterium | reverse complement strand
TTTTTCGCTTTTTGAACGACCTGGTATTCGGCATAGTCTTTGCCTCAGTGGCAGGCATAATGGTATTTATCTCACTCGATGAGCTCTTGCCTACTGCGAGAGAATATGGCCAGCATCATCTGGCAGCCTACGGATTAGTCGCAGGTATGGCAGTTATGGCTTTGAGTTTGCTCTTGTTTGTTTAGATAGTCGAAAAATTTGAAATGTGATAAGGACTGGTAAAGAAATTAGGTTTCGTTTTTGGCTGAGCGAGGACAAGGCTGGCAAGGAAGCAAAACGCAGGACTACTGGTTGGTAGTCCGAGTTTTGCTGAGGCCGCCAGCCGAAGCCGCAGCCAGCCAAAAATGGAAGATAATTTATTTACAAGTCCTAACTCCATCACTATCACAACAGCGTAAACCCTCGTATCCAGATAGAAAGTGATTCCGCCACGGTAACCTACACAGATGTCCAGGGTGGTTGGCCGGGCGAACGCGGGCCTCCGCTTGAAAAAAAACAGATATTTTCCACTTGCATTGCAACCTTGAATGTGTTATAAAGTGAATTGCAAATTTAAGAGATAGGTATTTTCCGCTCGGGGACGCCTTACGGCGGATGTTGGGTGCATTGCCCGATACTATAAAAATACCAGTGGGACGGTTACGAATGTTTTATACTACAGAACCAGCGTTGTTTGGGTTCTTGTACGCAAACCATATAAGACCCCCTAATAAAAAGAAGAACTGGCCTAAGTCGTTTCCAAGGGATTACTTATGGACTTTGGGCAAAGGGGTGTTATACGGACACTCGGAGAGGTCTGGTGTTTTATACGGAAACCATATATACATAGTTGGGCGAATCAATACCAAGCAAGGAGAATACTATGCTGTTTCGCGGTTTAGGCAAGTATCGTGATAGTGGTCTACTCATTCTACGAGTAGGCATTGGGCTAATGTTTATGGTGCACGGCTTCCCAAAGGTTTTTGGGGGGCCGGAGAAATGGGTGTGGCTGGGTGGCGCCCTCACTACTTTCGGTATTGATTTTGCGCCGGGATTCTGGGGCTTCCTCGCCGCCATTTCACAATTCGGTGGAGGCGCGCTGTTGCTGCTGGGGCTCCTGACCCGCCCAGCCTGTTTTTTTCTGCTGGCAACAATGATTGTAGCCGCGGGCATGCAGATCGGCAATGGCGATCCTTTTGTGAAGTATTCCCATGCCATGGAGGCAGCCATTCTTTTTCTTAGCCTCATTCTTATAGGGCCTGGGAAGTACTCCTTAGATGAGAGAATAACTTGTCGCAGAGAGGCATTGGGGTCAAGGGAGACTGCGCAGGGGGCAACACCTAACAAGAGCATGGACAGCGACAAGCAATAGCCGCGCTGCGGCCATTGCTTGCGCGTCATGCTCGACGTTAGACTGCTATAACTCACGTAAATTATTTGAAATATGTGAATATAATCATGAGTCACCACTTATGATTGGTGTCACCGTGCATAGTCACGATTTTTTGCTTAGGACTGGTAAAGAAATTAGGTTTCGTTTTTGGCTGAGCGAGGACAAGGCTGGCAAGGAAGCAAAACGCAGGACTACTGGTTGGTAGTCCGAGTTTTGCTGACACCGCCAGCCGAAGCCGCAGCCAGCCAAAAATGGAAGATAATTTATTTACAAGTCCTAAGGCAGGCCGGATTCGTCATAATGTCTTTCGTCGCACCTGTGCATCAGAGCCGCCACGGCGAGCGCATCGCGCGGAAGAGCAGGCGGTTCGCCGCCTCGTCGCCCAGGAACTCTTCCTTGGCAGGGTCCCACTTCAATGACCGCTGTAACTTATACGCTATGATAGTAAGATGTCCCAGCGATGCCGACCGATGACCAATCTCCTCGTCACAGCTCGGCTGCCTCCGCGTCCGAATGCACTCGAACCAGTTCGCGTGATGGTTGTTTTCCCCGATGTTCACCTGCCGAGTCCTCAATTTCATTTCCTTGAAGAGCTCTTCAGGGCCGCCCTCAACAAGCCCGCCGGTTGACATCGACGTAACCCAGCCCCGTTCTCCGACGAACAGGCCTCCGAAGTTTCCCGCTAATCGGGCCGTTGCTGGAACCGCTTTATAGACATCCTTAACCATTCCCCAGTTATCAACCAAGTGAAGGAGTGTCCCGTTGGCGTACTTGCAGGTGAGCGTCGGGTACTCTCCACTGCTGGGATGGATTAACTCCACCGGCCCGCTGTTTTCGGCGCCCAATGCATACTGAATCACGTCCGCACTGTGAGAGTGGTGCCAGGTTACTGAGGCCGTGCCGAAATCCTCGCAGAACGCCCACGGTACTACGCCCGGCGAAGGATTTTTGTGGTAGGCGGGATTATAGGGGTGCCAAAGGGCCGGTCCGACCCAGAGGTCCCAGTCTAATCCTTCCGGCACAGGTTCGGCCGGAAGAGTTATATCCAGAGGCACGTATGACTTCCCGGAATTCTCAACGTCCATCAGATGTCGATAAGGCTTGAAGCGGGGTGCTTCGAAGAAGCCGCCCAGTTTGCTCCATATAGTGAAGACTTGTTTGACCTTTCCAAGTCCGCCTGAGCGGACAAAATCGCAGACCTGTCTGATTGTCGGAATAGAACGGTACTGTGTTCCGGTTTGGAAGACCCGGCTATATCTGCGCACCGCCTCGACCAGCCGGCGCCCTTCACGGACTGTTATAGTTATTGGCTTCTCACAATATACATCCTTACCCGCCTTGACCGCGTCAATCGTCTGCAGCGTGTGCCAATGGTCCGGCGTAACAATCACCACCGCATCAATATCCGCCCGACCCAGAAGTTCGCGATAGTCATTATAAGCCGTGCACCCTTGATACCCCGGCGCGCCGGGGCTTGTGCGCCGGGCGGCATACGTCTCCTCCACGTAACGCTTGCCCTCCTCACACCTCATACGATCCACATCGCAGACACCCAACACTTGAACATCTCGGTCACCAGCTAACCGGCGTAAATGGCCTCTCCCCATTATCCCTTTGCCTATCAAGCCCACTGTTATCCGCTCGCTCGGCGCCACATTCCCGTCCGCACCCCGCGCCGAGGAGGGAACGAACCACGGTGCTGCGACGAACCCTGAAAGCGCAGCCGTGCGGCCTAAGAACTCACGCCGTGTGATCCGGCGAGTGTTTGTTCCTTTGCAATTCTCCATTCGTGTCATGGCTCTCCTCACTTTGCCAGTTTCATGCTCACCTTATTGAAAAAGTCAATGCACCGCGATATCTCAGGCATCGACCCGAACCAGTTGTAGGAGTATTCGAGGCCGAACATTGTGGGCCTGATGCCTAAGCGGTGGATTTCCTCGATAAACTCTCCGGTCCTGCCAACACCAGTCCCCCAGGACACATCGTGACCTTCAGGGCTTAACTCGTGCAGGTCATGCATCTGCACGGTGAGCAAGCGGTCCTTGAGTGTGTTCACAGCCTTGATAGGGTCAATGCCGGACCGCATCCAATAGCCGAGGTCGCCGCACGCCCCGATCCGCTTGCTGCGGCCCTTACAAACCTTTAAAACTCCTTCAGGATTCCAATACTGTGGCGAGGCTTTCTGGTCGTGGTTGTGAATGGCCACGTTGATGTCATAATCGTCGCAGAACTTCTCGATTGTATCCAGCGCCTCCGGAAATGGCTCCGACATAAAGGTTTCGATGCCGATCTTTCGCCCGAACTCGAACACCTTACGGCAGCCAGCCTCATCGCCCGGAATCTGGTGGATGTAATACGTCAGGAGACGAACACCGGCTGAGTCCAATTTCAGCCGGATTTGTTTCAGCTCGTCGTCGGTCAGTTGCACATCGAAGTTTTTGGGAATCTCCTTGCTGACCTTCTGGAAGCTCAAGCCGCCCATAAACGGTAGGCCAAGTTCGGCTGTCTTGTCAATCGCCTCAAAGAGCGTGTATTTATGAAAAGTGTAGGCCTCGATGCCGAGGCGCCAGCCCAATTTTTCCTGGGCGCGGATGGCCGGCGTTAATCTGCCGCTGGGGATGGTCGGGGCCGCCAGGTCGCCCAAGGCGAACTGCACAGCCGCGAGATAGAACTGTAACATCTTCGGGTCCCAGAAAACGTAGGGGTTGTGCGCGATGGTACAGTAGAAAACGCGTCCCCGGCCGTATTGCCGTACCCACGCCAGCGCGTAGTCATTGTCCTCACGGAAGCAGTTGCCACGTGGTTTTCCCTGGAAGTCAGTTTTCTCGGTATCGATGCTGAAAAGCACGCGGACCCTGTGCCTCGAATAAGGCCCGTGGACGCGAAAAAACTCGTCCCGGTACTCGAAGCCCTTGCCGCCAAAAGGCTGATTGAGAGGGTGGTTGGGGTCATCGAGTTTGATGAAGATATGTTCGTCGCTGTCGCGGTGGTTTGCGCCGCGCGCTCCGAGCATTATGCCAAACTCCGGCCAGTCCTCATGGGCGCCGGGCCAGCGGGTGAAGGCCACAGTGGTCCCGTGAACGCCAAGGAGTCCGCCGCCGCCGTAAACAAATTCGATTAGGCTTTGCCTCAACCCCGGGTCTTCAAAGAGATTGCCCACCGTGTTGTTCAGAAAGACGGCATCGAACCGCCTCAGATTCTCGGGTTTGAAGATGGACGGGTCTTTGCTGATGACCGTCTCAAAAGCGCCGGTCTTTGCGCCCATCAGCGTAAAAGCCAGATTGGCAGTTGGGATGGAGCTGTGCCCGCCGTATCCGACATTGAGGTCAAAAATCAGGAGCTTCCGATGCCGGCGGGGCGGAACGAAGGCTTTAGTCGGAATCGCTGCCTCAATCCGCTGCCTCTGGCCGGGTTTGAGGACGACCTGCGCCTCCGCAGCGGTAAGCCCAAGCCACGGCGCCGCGAGCATCCCAGCCGCCGCAGCCGTACTGCCCAGAAAATCACGCCGCGTCGTGCCGCGCGTTAGCATTGTCTCGAAGGTTTCCAAACTTGCGTTACTATGTGGCGGCTTCACTGTTTATCTCCGACAACCGGTGCGGTACTCTCGGCGTTTGTGATGCCCGGCGGCAATTCCATGACCCGGATATTCCGGAAGTGGATTTCGGCGCCTTCGGACTCCAGACAGATGTAGCCTTTCTTGACAGTTGCATTGCTGATACCGTTCACGAACTTGCCGTTCACCGACAGCTTGATGACGCCGTCAACACAAACAACAATGTATGTGTTCCACTGGCCTTTTGGCTTGCAGCGGTTCTCGAAGGACTTGCTTCGGCTGCCGCGAGGATTGTCCGGGGTCGTCTTCAAACCACCAACGCCAAAGAGTTCACCGTGCACATAGGCGATTGGCCGGGGCGTGCCGTCCTTCTGCTTGTGTAGATTGACCCAATCAAGCTCAAGTATCTGAACCTCGACCCCTTTAGGTAACCGCTTACCCTTCTGCGGAACGCCTTCACTCCACACAAAAACGCCGGAATTACCTCCGGCTTCCATGTGCTTCCATTCGATGTGCAGGATGAAGTTCTCATACTGCTTTTCCGTGCGCATCACTCCTATCGGGCGTCCGCTGCATACCAGCGTGCGGTCGCGTACGGTCCACGTGTTCTCAGCCGTATTCACATTGACCCATCCCGACAGGTCCTTGCCGTTAAAGAGTTCGCGGAACTGCAGGGGGCCGGCAGCTCGCGCCAGGCAGTCTCCGCACAGCAGCACAACTGTGACGTACATCAGTACCTTTGCTTGTGTTTTCACGGTCTTTCCTCCATCTTCATTTCTGTTTCCGGTTTGAATTCTGTCTCGCCGCAAGACGATTGCCACACACAATCAATCTGCGCGACGCTCCCACCAACGGTGGGTCTAATACTGACCGGCGTTGCCGGCTCGTCCTGTCC
>JADFJC010000184.1 GCA_022566315.1 Planctomycetota bacterium | reverse complement strand
CAGAAAAGCTGTAAAGTCCGGCGCGAGTGACGTCCATTTCGAACCTACCGGTGCTGAATTAGTGGTAAAATTTCGGCTCGATGGCGTCTTAAACACCGTCGAAAAGCTGCCAAAGTCCCTATCGGACAATATAATTGCACGGCTGAAGGTATTAGGGGGACTTCTAACCTATCGTAACGACATACCACAGGAAGGCCGGATCGAAATCAACAAGAGCGGAGATGAGCGAATTATGGACCAGCGGCTCGCCGTTTTCCCAACAATACACGGTCAACGAGCTGTTGTGCGACTATTCTACAGCAATATTGAGCTTATGGACCTGGGACATTTGGGCTTCTCAAAAGATATATACACAACGTTGAAAACAATAGCCGCAAAAAATCAGGGCGTCTTATTGCTGACCGGCCCCGCGGGCAGTGGAAAAAGTACAACACTGGCTGCTCTTTTACGGCACATTCTAAAAACTTTTCCCGGCAAGAGCGTTGTTACCCTCGAAGACCCTGTGGAAATCGTGATTGAGGGCGCTACACAAGTGCAGATTACACCTCACGGCCAAATGACATTTCCGACAGGTTTGCGCTCGCTGCTTCGGCAGGACCCGCAGGTTCTTATGATTGGAGAGATACGGGATGCCGAAACCGCTAAGATAACTATCGAAGCAGGACTGACGGGGCATCTGCTAATGAGTACAATGCACAGCGGCACGCCCGCGGGAGCATTTCTTCGGCTGTTAGAGATGGGTATCGAGCCTTATCAGGTAACATCAAGCATCTCAGCAGTTCTAAACCAACGGCTCGTCAGGAAACTTTGCAACAGATGTAAGACAGAGCCCCGAACGTCAGTGAGGGGTAAGGACAGAGACCAAACCACAGTGTTCGAAGCGGCAGGTTGTGATGCCTGCTTCAATACAGGCTACAAAGGCAGAGTGCTGATGGCAGAGATGGTTCAATTAGACAGTCATTTGCGAAAGGCCATTTTGGCCAAAGCCGACCTCGAAGAACTTGAGGCATTGCTGATGTGTAAAGGTCATACCAGTATGCTGGCCGACGGAGAACGTCTGGTCAGCGAAGGAACCACAACACAAGAAGAGCTAAACATGGTTTGTGGAATAGTTTCAGATGACTCTTGAGGTTTTTGATTATTTTCAAAATACAGGAGATATGTTATGAAACGCGTTTTCATTTGTCTTATCGTTCTGCTGCTGGTTGCGGTCGCCGCGGATGGCCGCACAGTTGAGCTGACGCTTCACCCAGCTAAAGCCCCCGAACCTGCGCAGAAATACCAGCTTCTGCCAAAAGCTGAGGAGCAAAGCGACGCGGATGCGGTGCCGCTATATGAGAAAGCGGTTGAAAAATTGCCAAGAAATGTCAAGCCAGACCAAATTCGTAAGTGGCGCAAAACTCCAGCGGATAAATTGCCCCGTCAGCAAGTGCAATCGACTCTGGAAAAGTACAAACCGAGTCTGCAGTTAGTTGAACAAGCTGCCAAATGTAAACAATGTAACTGGCCACCTTTCAACCCAGCGACGCTTGCAGAGAATCTTTCTGAATATCGTGAGATCGCCTTTGTCCTTGCGCTACAAGCTCGCCTTCAAATTGCTGAGGGACAGTATGAACAAGCTATCGGCACAATACAGACCGGTTTTACTATGGCAAGACAAATCGGTGAGGCTCCCAATTTATCCCAGGATCTCGTTGGCGTGGCTATGGGTGGGGATATATGCAGAGAAATTGAACAGTTAATCCAGGCTCCCGATTCACCTAATCTTTACCATAGCTTGGGGACTTTGCCGAAGCCGCTCGTTGATCTTACAAAGACAATAGAACTCGAGATAGCAAACCTCAAGAACTATAACTTCCTGCTCCGGAGGCAGTTCGAAAAACAGCTTAAACCTGCTCATGAACGTGTGCGCATGATAATGAACAGATTAGACCGTAACGTAGCTGCTTTGCAATGCGTTGAAGCCCTGCGTCTCTATGCTGCTGCTCACGACGGCAAATTTCCAAAGGAGCTAAGCAGTATCACCGAGGTCGCTGTTCCTAATGACCCTGTTACGAAAAAACCATTTGTTTACCACTGTACCGGCCCCAATGCTGTTCTGGAAGCGCCCGCTCCGAAAGGAGCAACAGAAAGGGAGGCAATACGGTACGAGCTAAAGCTAAAAGAAGGAAAATAAAATGGCGACATTCGAATATAATGCACTGACCTCGGCAGGCAGACTGATGAAAGGTACGATTGAAGCCGGCAGCCGTGAAGAGGCGAGCGAACAGCTCAAACAGATGCAGCTTGCTGTAAATTCCATCGACAAGGCCAAACCCGAAAAGCCCAAAACGGCCATCGGCAGAAATCAGTTTATGCTTTTCAATCAGCAATTGGCTTCCATAACCAGAGCCGGCATTCCCCTGGAAAGAGGCCTGCGGGAGCTTGCAAATGATGTTGGCTCAAAATCAATGCGCAAGCTCATTGATGATATCGCCGGTGAGCTTGAGGCAGGCGTCAGTATCGAAAAAGCCTTTGAAAAGAGACAGAAGCGTTTTCCGCCTTTGTACGGCCGAATACTAAAAGCGGGAGTAGAAACAGGCAGATTAAGCGAGATGCTGACAAGTCTGAACAGGCATCTGGAGCTGGCCGGTCGAACGAGGAGGATAATTTTTGAAGCAATGAGTTATCCTGCGGTTATTCTGGTACTGAGTGCGGTCGTAATAACAGGTGTGTTCCTGCTTGTAATCCCGCAGTTCAAGCCGGTACTTGAGGAAATGGTCTCAGGACAGTTGAATCCGCTAACTATGGCGTTTTTTACTATTGCGAAAAACGTGGTGCCTTTCTGGATAGCAGTAGGATTTCTTATAGCAGCGACACTTATTGCACTCGCGATACTTTCCACATCTGCAGCAGGACGCAGATTTAAAGAGTCGGTGTTCTTAACAATTCCCGTTATTGGCAGAGTGTATCATAGCAGCGTGCTCGGCAGGATGGCTGAGGCGATGGCGATGATGGTCGCGGCCGGATGTGATATGCCGGCGTCTCTGAGATTAAGTTCAGGCGCAACAGGAAGCGAAAAACTTATTGCCGAAAGCGAGGCCCTTGCCTGCCAAATCGAGCAGGGAGCCAATATTTTAGAAGCGGGACAGTTTTGCAAAACGATACCGAGACTGTTTTTATACTCAATTCAGTTAGGCACGCAGCGCAATGAGCTGCAGGACAATCTCTATAGCTTAGGCCAAATGTACGCTGAGCAGGCACGGTGCGGCCAGGCAAGATTGCAGGCAGTTCTGTTGCCAATTATGCTGATTGTGGTTGGGGGTTTTATTGCGATGGCTGTCCTTGCGATGTTTTTACCGATGATACAAGTTATTACGAGTTTAGGTGCACAATAATTGGTTACGATATGCTTGTAATTATAGCAATATTATTGTTAGCTGTTTATATCTACCTCGGATTTAAGGAGCCGGCTATCGCTCTGGTTACTTCACCTTTTGTAGCCCTCACAATGGTCCTTATCGGAACCTTAGAAAATTCCGCAGTTGTGGTAATTACCCCCTTTATTTTCTTTGCGACAGTTATAGTTGTAGCGATTCCAAGACGTGAACCCAGCTCTGAACAATGGCCTCAGAGATTGGCAAAATGGATTCTCATAATCTTTGTTTTCCTGCTTTTATTAGTAACTGCGGGTGTTGTGTTTGGCCCTTTGGGTGTAGCCGGTTTAATATTTTTCATTTTGTTTATGAGCTCAATTATAGCTTTCGCCGTAACATCGCGATATTCGACTGCTACGTACGTTATCTCGACGCTCGGTTCGAGTATGCGGCAGAATCTGCCGTTAGCGATGGCGTTGGAATCAGCGGCCGCCGGACGAGCAGACAGCCGCTCAATAATCCTGCAAAAAATACAAAAATGGCTGGTTCAGGGCTACTCGTTGAGTGAGTCAATTAAAAGGGGTTATCCGAAATGCCCGGGTCACGCGATAGCAATGATAACTGCCGCCGAGCGTATTGACCAGCTTCCACTTGCTATCGGTGCAATCGAAGCCGATATGGCTGCCAAGGCTGACGAGCGCGGAAGAATCAACCCGGTTCACCCACTTTATCCGGTAATAGTAATGGGCTTTATGCTTTTCATATTGTTGTCAGTTATGAAGTTTGTCATCCCACAGTTCAACGCTGTATTAGAAGAAATGATTGAGGGGGCAACACTCCCATTCGCCACTCGATTGTTAGTAGGGATAACACGTTTTATTGGGGATGAATATGGGTGGTTAATCTGGCTGACATTTGTGCTCATAGTTCTTGTGGTTGTTCCAGTTTCGATTCGTGTCAGGTTTCGGCCTCGTCGGCCCCAGAAGCCATACCTGCTTTCGCGCATTGGCGACTTTATTAAATGGCATCTGCCCGTTCTGCACTGGTTCGAGAAGAACTATTCGATGGTGCAGGTTGTTGAGCTTCTGCGGCTGTCGCTCAATGGAGGCTACACCGTCAATGATGCTATTGATAATGCACTTGGGCTGGACGTAAATAATTGTTTTAGGAAACGACTCAAAGAATGGCTGGAAAAAGTAAAACGAGGCGACAATATTGCTGCCGCGGTCAGAGAAAGTAAATTAGGCTCTGCCTTAGCGTGGGCTTTTGATGAACAGGTTAATCAGGGCAATACTTTGTCTATATTAGAAACACTCGAGTCGTTCTACCGCTCAAACTATAGTTACTACGTCAATCTCGCAAGGTTCATAATGTGGCCTTGTGTAACTCTTCTTATGGGAGTAATGGTAGGGTTTGTAGTTTATGCGATATTTTCGCCGGGTATTGTGATTATCAGTAGCTTAGCTGAGCAAGTTACACCGTAACAGGTGTAAATGGAGAGAAGTTGTGTCTGTTAAAAACAAAAAATACGGTGGTTTCTTCATAACTGAAATCGTAGTCGCATTGTCAATTTTAGCAATCCTTTTGGTCGGGCTGGCATTGTCACTGTATGGATTCGCAAAGTTCAATCGCTATCAGTTAACAAGGCAGCAATGTATATCGGCAGCCCAGGCCGAGCTCGACAGTATAACCATAACGGGCAAACCAATCCCCGACGAAGACTTTAAGCGGCTTTGGCCCAAGCTCGGTGTTAATATCAAAAAGTCAGCGGGGACCGGGCAATGGCAGGCAATGACATTAGTAGAGGTAACAGCAACCGGCAAGAGCTTTAATAAGGAAGTGAATGTTCAGTTAGCCAGATATATTTTAGGGAACGAGCCCTTAGCCAAAGGGGAGTGATAAATATGCGCAAAGGCTTTACTTTAGTGGAATTATTGGTAATAATAATTGTTCTTCCATTTGTGATGCTTGTTTTGAACGGATTATTCAGCACGCTTATAAGGGATATTCCACGGTCCTATCGAGTCATGCAGGAGAACACAAGTCTGCTAAGTATGCTAAAGCAAATGCAGCAGGACATTGACAAGGCGAAGGGCCTGCCGGAGTCATTTGACGAATATACTACCAGTAACAAACTGCTTCTGATTGAGCTGACAGAGGGTATGATTTGCTATCAGTTAGAAGATGACAAGGTCTCTCGATACTGGATACTCGATACTCGATACTCGACGAGAATCAAGAATCAAGAATCGAGAATCGAGAAGGTTTGGTCGATACCGCATGCAAAAGTGGAATGGCAAGTCTGGCGAAAAGACAGGGGCGGTTATGCGGTGGAGGTTCAGACCCACATAGAGCATAAAGTTGGAGGCAATTTGGAAAAGAAGATGGCCAATTCGCATCTGTATTTTGTGGGTGCTTTTTGAAAGGCTCTGAACTAAAGATGAAAAAACCAAGGCAAAAAGGTTTT
>JADFJC010000183.1 GCA_022566315.1 Planctomycetota bacterium | reverse complement strand
TGTTCACCAGGTTCAACAAAGAAAATACCTCGTTCGTATAAGGCATCAAGTGCATAAGCGGTAACTTGTCCGGTAGTGGTCGCAATCATAACTCCCGCTTTCCGCTGAGGTATCGCTCCCCGCATCAGCTCATATCTTTCAAACGTATGATGCATAATCGCTCTGCCGCTGGTCGCATTCATCATCCTGGCATTTAGGCCGAACAAACCTCGCGAAGGTATCAAAAATTCCATGTGAATAAAATCACTCGCTCCGCTACGCCTTTAGTCAAAGTGGTGCGAAATATCGCACCCTACCCTCTCATTGGGCACGATGTTATCTGTAATTGTTTTAATAGAATGATGTTAACTACCCAATAGCAAATTCTTTTTTCCGGGTGTTCATCTGTGCTTTTAGGCGTGCGATGATGGACGAGTGCATCTGTGAGACGCGGGACTCGGATAAATCCAGCGTTGCGCCGATTTCCTTCATCGTCATCTCTTCGTAATAGTATAAAACGATAATCAGCCGTTCAGCCCGCGTCAGCCCTTTGGTAAGCAAGTTCTTAAGGTCTCGCTTTTGGGCTTCGATGACAGGGTTCTTGCTCCTTTCATCTTTGATTATATCTATTTCGCGAATATCTTTTTCGCTGTCACCATCGCCGTATTTGGTGTCCAGTGATACCAGGCTGACTGCATTGGCATCCCGCCGGAGCCTGTTAAACTCCTCCGGTTCCATATCCAGTTCTTTAGCGATTTCCTTTTCGGTGGGTTTGCGGCCAAAATGTATCTCGAGCGAATGTGTGGCTTTTGACAACTGATGAGCACGGGCACGGACTAATCGTGGTACCCAGTCCATACTGCGAAGCTCATCAAGAATGGAACCTCTTATACGAGGTGAGCAGTATGTCTCAAACTTTACACCTCGGGCAGGGTCAAAAGCATCTATAGCGTCTATCAGTCCAAAAATGCCGGCACTGATGAGGTCGTCCACTTCGACTTTGTCGGGTAATTTGCTGTGTAGCCGCTCAGCGCAATATTTTACCAGGATCCTGTAGTGTTCCATAAGCAGGTTGCGGAAATAATCTTCGTGCGTTTTGTGGAACTGCTCCCATATTTGGTCAATGCTGAGTTCTTGCTTGGTTTTCACAGGATTCCTTCCTGAAAGATACCCCGCTTTGCGGGAACCCGGATTTTATAATTTTAGTAGATTTTGCAGAGCTATGCTTTGGGTCCTATAAACAACAATGTTTTCCCCTTGTCAGTGTGTTCGACCTCTCTACGGTCGAACAAAGAGACCATCTCAAATTTCTTATCGACTTTTTGGCCGATAACTTTAGAAGAACCAGTTAACAATAATCAGTTGATACCGTTTTCTGCTTGTGTCTGAGCAATTCTGCTGCGACTCTTTGGTTAAGCGAATTTTCCAAAAGCTTGGTTATCTGCAGTTCGAGATATTCATCTCGATTTTCTTCAAGAAGCTCTTTGCTGTGCTCATCGACCATCGGTTTAACCTCGAAGCTTCCCCCGGCGCCGAATTTGATGTTTTCAGTGTCACGCAGCAGAAGCCGCTGGTTTCGGATATGCTCGTCGATTGCATTGTTCAGCAAGCCGGAAAACTCGTTCACCGCCAGCTCTTTAGGTACAAACCCGGGATTGTTCACGTTGGTTATGTTTTGGGTAATGATTTTTTGTCGAGTGCGCGTGAACTCAATTATCTTAACCAGTATTTCAGTAATATTGTCCGTTATCAGCGATGTTAGGTTCATACGTAATCCTTCCTGTTGCCTCATACGTTCTTGGGGTTTGGCCGAAGAGAGAGAAAGGAAGCAGGAAAGATAGTTTGTAACGGGCGAAACTGAATTTCTCATCCTTGATAATTCCATTTCTTCCTTGAATCCTTATTCCTTGCCTAAAATCCGTCTTATTTCTGAAAGCGTTTTTGTTTTCTTAAGCTGCATGATTTTTGATAATCTCTCGAATACTGATTCATCGTACAGTCGGTGTCCGCCATCGGTCCATTTTGCTTCGCGGATAAGTCCCATTATCGTGTAGTTATGAATTGTTTGTCGTGAAAAGGGGGTATAGCTGACTAATTCACCGATTCGATAGAGCTTGGCAGGTATCTGCAAGATGTCATTTTTGACTTCTGGTTGCATAGATAAAAACTGGTTTCTCAAAGCGTAATTTATTCTGCCTTAATTGATAGACTAAGAAAATATATTTTACGTTTTATAAAATGTAAAACTTATTTTATCGGATGTCAACTTTTTTTTTAATTTTTTTTAAAAATTTTTGGCCGCTTCTTATTCCCAGTGCCGCTATACTAAACACCCGCATATAGAAGACCGGCATCGTATTTCTCATTTGTTCTAAAGTTTTCCTAAAATCTCTTGCAGGATGTTGCTGATGGGCGTTTCTGGCTCAAAGGCTCAGGTTCAATCAGTATTTAGCCGGTGTTTTTTCCCAAACACCGTTGCAAAAATATCCGATACAAGGATAACTGAACACGTGGTGTTACACGAAATTGCATAAAACGAATATGCCAAAGTGGGGTCGTTTTGGACTATGCATAGTACCAATAAAAGCTCTGGAAATACTGCTAACAACCCTGATATCAACATTTCCCTGCTTGAGCAGGTAACTCCTCTGGCTCGGCAGATAAACTGCCTCGACATTGAACGAATAGCGGATGTTTGCATTAAAAGCATCCCCAAATTGGTTCGAGTGAGGTTTGCTTCGCTGTATATACTCGATGAAACGAATAATATTTTGCACCTGCATAAGCACAACCATCCGTTTCTCATAAATAAAATAGTTTCGCTGAATCAAACCCCGACGCCCCTTATGGTTATGGCTATAAGAAGTAAAGAGTTGATATTGGTACCGGATATAGACACCCATAAAAAGCCTGTAATTAAAAAATCACAGCGTGCCTTTGCTGAAAATTATAAGACCAAAAACTGCGCTATCGTTCCTCTTATTTGCCAGGACAGAGTGGTTGGGGTGCTTAATTTGGCCGATAAGATAGAGGGCAACCATTTTGAGTCCCGGGACATCGCCTTGATAGAGCTATTCAGCCAGTTGGTTGGTGCCTCAATCGGCAACATAAAGCTGTTTGAGAAAATACAGCGACAGGCTGCAACAGACGGCCTGACTGGTCTTGTGAATCACAAAACGTTTTACGAAATCCTCGAAAAGGAACTTTGGCGATCACGCCGATATGGTGGGCAAATCTCACTCATTATGATCGATGTTGACAATCTCAAGAAGATAAATGATGACTACGGACACCGGGCCGGCGACAGGGTCATAAAGGAAATTAGCAAAAGAATAAAGGAATGCATCCGGCAAATCGACACAGCAGCGAGGTACGGCGGCGATGAGTTTGCAGTCATTTTGCTTAATTCCTCACTCATCGATGCCAGTGTTGTTGCAAAGCGTATGGTTGACGCCGTTTCGAAGATTCCGACGGCCTGGAACAAAAAGCAGATAGCACTATCCATTAGTGTAGGGCTTGGTCAGTATGATGCCCAAGCCAGCCCGGAGGATATTACAAGCCGTTCCGACAAGGCACTGTATGCAGCCAAGCAGGCAGGTAAAAACACGGTCAGAATCTTTGAGTCTTCAAACAATAGCCTGTAGCTTTTGCCTGACTTCCAACTAATTTATAGCTAAACTCTCCTCTATCCTAAACCGTTTCACAGCAGAATATCGGTCGGATAGTATTATCAGAATCCACGGTTTTTCGCGATATTATCGAAAAAAATCTGCATAATTTCCCTCAAAAGCAATTTTTTCCCTTGACGGCAATATAGGCAATTTAGTATAAATATACATGGTAAGGTCTGTGGTTTATTTGCCCCTTGGCATGTGAAATCTTTGTAGTTTTTCGGTAGAGAGGAGTTATTGTCTATTACGCGAGGCACAGAGTCGGAATACGGGTTTAGTGCTTCGTAGTCAAGATTTTCACATCTTAATTAACAGCTTATTTTTGAGCTTTTTTAAGGAAGGAGGTAGTACCAAGTCATAAAAACTTGTCTTGAGCAGACATAGGTTGAAGTTGCCTGCACCTGCCAGTTTCGCAGGCACAGGTGTTTGAGATAAGCATAAAACAAGAATTAAGAAGTCAGAAGTTAGAAGCCTGCCCCGAGCTTGTGCCTAAGGTGCACAGTCGAGGGGGTCAGAATTGAAAATTGTTCCGCATTCTACATTCTGTTTTCTGTTTTCTGTCTTCTGTATTCTGTCTTCTGTCTTCTGTTTCGGTGTGTGGCCGGAGCAAAATTTCCTATCAGTTTTCAGTCAAAATTAGGAGAAAAAAAATGAAAAATTTAGTGTTAGTATTCGTAATCGCATTTGCATTTTGCACGACGGCTATGGCAATTGAAATAGGATGTTCAACACAGACAAGCTGGTGGCCGGAGGCTACGGCTGAGCGCGAGATGCAGGAAATTGCTGACAGTGTGCCTGTTTCTGTTGAAATATTCACATCAAGTCAAGACGCTGCCCTTGCAGCTTGGGTGGTTGCCCACACAGGTAATGGTGTATCAGACCTCTTAATTCTCAGCGGAAAGTTTCCAGACTCTATTTATCCAGGAGGTAATGCACAGCCTGATGGCTCTATAGCCGAGTTATTCCTGGATGATGGTAATACTATCATTAACACAGGCGACTGGATGTTTTACGTGGGATCTGTTTCAAATAATACGAGCGGTGGATTACAGAATATGATGGATATTCCCAACATTTCAATGGGGGACTCAAATGGAGACGTTGCTCCTACAGCCGATGGTCGGTTGTATACTCCATCTTTCGGGGCTTTCTTTAGTACGCGCCCATTTCGTCTCGATGAACTTGATAACAATTGGGAGCCCGAACTGATTCTTGGTCAAAATCCTGATGGAACAAGAGCTGATCCGGTGATTGTTATCAATACGGTTACCGGTGGTCGCTTGGGGTCTTTCCTTCAGGTAAGCGACGGTTCAATCGATGACATACGCGGCGACGTGATCAGTGAATGGATTAACAACTGGTATCTCAAAATCCTTGCCGACCCCGCGCTCGCTGGTGGTCCCAACCCGGCTGATGAGACGACAGATGTGCCGCGAGAGGTGGTCATTAGCTGGACGCCTGGAGAATTTGCAGCGCCAACAAACGGGCACAAAGTCTATTTTAGTGAGAACTTCGACGACGTCAATGACGGCATTGGCGCTACCACCCAGAGTGCCGACAGCTATGCTCCACCCCAACGCCTTGATTTCAACACGACTTACTACTGGCGCATCGATGAAGTCAATGCTCCCCCCACCAGCCAAATAGAGTTCAAAGGCAAAATCTGGAGCTTTACGACTGAGCCGATTGCTTATCCCATCGAGAACATAACCGCCACAGCTTCCAGTGCACACCAGACAGATACGGGCCCTGAAAATAGCATCAACGGCTTGGGACTGGATGCTAATGACCTGCACTCGATGGAACCGGCGGATATGTGGCTTAGCGGCGATGAACCGAACGGGGCCTGGATCCAATATGAGCTCGACAAGGTTCACAAACTTCACGAGATGTGGGTATGGAATTCTAATGGAGTGATGGAGTCTGTTCTCGGTTTTGGGCTCAAGGACGTTACGATCGAGTATTCGACCAACGGCACCGACTATACGACATTGGGTACTACTCACGAATTTGCCCGGGCGCCTGCTGCGGTCGATTATGCACACAATACCACTATTGATTTTGGCGGCGTAACAGCAAAGTACGTCAGGCTCACAACCAACAGCAACTGGGGGGCAGGCCTCCTGGACCAATATGGTCTCAGTGAGGTGCGATTCTTCAGCATACCCGTTTTTGCAAGAGA
>JADFJC010000069.1 GCA_022566315.1 Planctomycetota bacterium | reverse complement strand
ATCCGGATTAGGATAACCTACTGTGGCGCCGTTTGCCGGGACGCCGTATCCGTCCACCCATGTAGACCATATCTCGTCGGGCGGATAGTCGTTATAATCTTCAAAACCGTCCACAACAAAGAACTCGCGTGTCGAGAAGTTCCAGATATCGCCTTGCCACGTTGTGGGGGTCTCGGCCTCATTGACCTCATTAATCTTCCAGTAGTAAGTCGTGCCTAAATCAAGGGACAAGGGACCATAGTTAGTCTCGGTCACGGTGGTAACAGGGGCATTACCGTCAATTACAGCCTGCTCGTCAGAGCTGAAGTACACATCGTGCTTATCCGCCTCTCTTCCCGCTCTGAAGCCGAGAGTTACATCCACAGCGACATCTGTTGTGCCAGAATCCGGGCTTGGCTCTTTTGCAAAAACGGGTATATGTAAGAATCGCACCTCACTGAGACCATATTGGTCCAGGATGCCTCCCCAGTTGCTGTTAGCTGTGAGCCTGACGTACTTTGCTGTTACGCTGCCAAAATCAATAGTGGTATTGTGTGCATAATCGACCGCACCAAGCGCCCGGGCAAACTCATGAGTAGTACCCAATGTCGTATATATGGTGCCGTTGGTCGAATACTCGATCGTAACGTCCTTGAGCCCAAAACCGAGAACAGACTCCATCATTCCATTAGAGTTCCATACCCACATCTGGTGCAGTTTGTAAACCTTGTCGAACTCATATTCGATCCAGGCCCCGTTCGGTTCATCGCCGCTAAGCCACATATCCGCCGGTTCTATTGAGTGCAGGTCATCAGCATCCAGTCCCGAGCCGTTGATGGTATTTTCAGGGCCCATATCTGCCTGGTGTACACTGGAAGCTGTGGCGGTTATGTTCTCGATGGCATAAGCAAATGGCTCAGTCGTAAAGCTCCAGACACCGCCTTTGAACTCTATTTGGCTGGTGGGCGGAGCATTGACTTCATCTATACGCCAGTAGTAAGTCGTGTTGAAATCAAGGCGTTGGGCAGGAGTATAGCTGTTGGCATCCTGAGCGATGCCGCCGGTGGCATCGTTGACGTCGTTGAAGCTCTGGCCAAAATAGACTTTGTGCCCGTTTGTTGGCGCTGCAAATTCTCCCGGCTCCCAGCTAAGTGTCACATCTCGCGGCACATCCATGAATTCATCAGCAGGGTTCGGGCTGGAGGCCACAGGTCCACGTAGAAGCGACATTCCATTGCCGGCATTGTAAATTTTGACAACCTCAGCCATTGTCAAAGCACGTCTCCATATGGCCACTTCGTCGAGTTGACCGGCATCGCTGAAGAAATTACTTGGGTTGGCAGAATCCCACTCCTGCCCCATAGACCAAAGGTCATCTGAACGGAAAGAAGCATAACTAACAGTGTGTGTACCTTGTTCCACACCATCCACATAGTGTGTGCCCACAGAGCCGCTCTTAACATATGTCAGCATGTGCCATTGATTGTCATTGACAGGATTCAAAGAGTGAATTTCACGTGTGCTTGTGCCTCCATCATAGATGTAAGATATACCTCCCATGGGACCATCTATTGCGAACATGACTACGTTACCTCCAGTGGCGGTGTTACAGGCAATCCAGTATGTTCTTGTAGTGGTAGCTGTCTTAACCCATCCATTCAAGGTTATATCAGCAGCACCCCGAATATCATCCGCAACACGGTCAATGATTATATATTTTGAACCACCGAAGGCTAAAGCGCCTGTCCCCACTTTGCCCGGCACCGGCGTAGGACTGCCTACGGAGATGCCGTGGTTTTCTTTTCCGCTGCTGTCAGCGACTGCTGTTCCGGAAATCGTTCCCTCATCAAAATTCCAATAACCGACCAGTTCGTCACTAATATCACCCCTGGCATAGGGTATTCCAATAAGTAACGACAGTAATGTACCTAAACAGATTAACTCTCTACGCATGACATTTCTCCTCCAAAGAAGGTTGAAATAATAAATTTTGTGCTTTGGCCACACACCAAAACACAAACAAAACGACCGATAAAAACTTTCTTCTCTCAGAGAAATTTCTATCCTTAATCAACACAATTTTTAACACTTGACCTACCTCCTTCCTTCACAAACCCAAATATAAGACGTTAGTTGAAATGTAAAGATCTCGTTGCAAAGCACAAGACTCTTACTTAAAACTCGGCAGTTCACTTATTTAAAAAGACGGTAGAAACTTTGCCTGCCTGTAAACCAGGCTCCACAAGCTTTACCTACCCTGTTTATACCAGATTAGTCACCTTGTCGTCAAGTGAAATCCCTTGATTATCGTAACCGGCCGGTTACGAGAGGGTTAGCACTATAGAGTTTTTTTGGACCTTGATGAGGTCCCAAAACCTGTTTTCAGTACCGAAGTGTGGTTTTGCTGCCGTCCAAACAACTATTCTGTAAGGTGGTTAAGCAAAAGAAACTTTTTGAAAAAAGACTTTGCCGTTCATCTGAATGATTTTTCTGTCTGGATTTACTCAAGATGCACGACGAACGTGAAAATTGAAATTACCGACCGCCCCGATACGTGTACGGTCAAAGGCCGCCACAATCTGCTGTTTCGTGGCGTCAGTGCTTACTTGAGAATATCACACTAAAACCGATATCATACAGTAAATGAGAGGAATTCCCGGGTGAGCAATTTCGTATATTTGCCCGGCTTGCCGTCTCCGATGAGCTTCTCGTCGAACTCGACCACGGGAATAATATCGTTTGTAGTTGAGGCAATAAGCAGCTCATCGGCGCCGCTTGCCTGCTGTAGCGTTAACGATTTTTCGATAGTTTCTAATCCAATGTTCTTACCTGCTTTGATGGCAAATTTGCGAGTAATGGAAGACAGAATATTAGCTGTAAGCGCAGCGGTTTGCAGTGTTTGTCCGGAGATTGCAAAAAATGCTGAGCTGGCACCTTCGGTTATAAGGCCGGCCTCATCGACAAGTATCGCCTCGGCACAGCCTTTCTGAGCGGCATTCCGACGCGCGAGAACATTGGCTAACAAATTCAGCGACTTTATATCACATCGTTTCCAGCGCCAATCCGGATGGGTCGATACTGCAATACCTTTGCTCTTCGCTTCTGAATCATCCTCTAATTCTGTAACGGTCAGAAAAAAATTGGGCTCTAAATCAGCATCACAGACATGGTTTCGCAGTGCTGAACCTCGTGTAATGTGAAAATATATCTTGGCGTTGGAAATACCGGAAGCGTCGAAAGACTTCAGGACCCGCCTGAGAATCTGGTAAATATCCACGCCGCTTATTTCAATCGCACTCAGGCTGTTGGCGAACCTTTGCATATGTTCTTCAAGTGAAAAAATCTTGCCGTTGTAGCTTCGCACCACTTCATAGACCCCGTCGCCGAAGAATATCCCGCGGTCAAGATAAGCCGGCTCAAGCTCGGCTATCGGAACGATTTTGTCTTGTATCATGGCTATCTGCATAAATTATCCCCAAAAGTCTGCCCAACTAAGATTTTAGCTTCATATTGGCTAATAGAATACAAAAATATTTGATAATTTGCTTTACAAAAAAGATTAAGTATATAAAATCTCTCTTTTATCCGGATTTTTGAACATTTGAAAGCCAGGAGTTTTTCGAAATGTATGCAGTAATTGAACAAGGCTCGAAGCAATATAAAGTCGCCGAAGGCGATCGTTTGGATATTGACCTGACGGATATTTCGCCCGATGCCAAGACAATCGAATTAGACAAGGTTTTGCTTATAAGTGACGGAGAAAAAGTCAAAATCGGCAACCCATTTTTGAAAGGTGCCAAGGTTACTGCCTCGTTTAAGACCACGGCTCAGGACGCTGTCGTCAAGGGCAAGAAACTCTATCCGACGCACTTTCGCAAACGCAAAAACAGCAAAAGACGCACAGGCCACCGACAAAAGTACCTGCAAGTAGTAATTGAGAAGATAGAAGCTTAAATGCAAGCGTCATTGCGAGCAGCGCGAAGCGATGCGCGGCAATCTCAACTTCTTACTTCGATATTTCTTGTTCGATATTCGATATTCTTTACGTCATTCCCGCGAAAGGTTGTCATCCCTGCGAAAGCAGGGGCGGAACTTTTTTGATAAGCTCCTCAGCAAAGGTTCGCCATTGAGTCGGCCCGTTTTCAACAAAATATTCGAACGACTTATCATCGGCTAATTCCCCCAACAGAGCTTTTCGCTCGTTTGGCTCCGACACGTCTTTGATAATCCGTTTTCGAAGCATCTCCAGTTCAGCGAGAAATTGGCCGTGTTTTTCGGTGAAAATCTCTTCCAGCTTTTTTCTTATATGGCCGGCGTAAGCAGGGCAATGTCCTTCAGTGCCGATAGCTATCTGCAGGTCGCCGCGTTTGACAACAGCCGGCACGAAAAAATCACAAAGCTCCGGCTCATCAACTACATTACACAAAACCTCCAACTCCTGACAATCCTTATATATCCGCATGTTGAGTTTATGGTTGTTTGTTGCGGCTATGACAAGCAACGCCTCCGCGAGATAATCTTTTGAATATTTGGATTTTATAAGTTCAGCGTTTTTGTCCCGGCAAAGAGCCGTCGGCATATTATCTATCCGCTCAGCCACTACCACCAGCCGGGCACCGGCAGCTAACAGTGCTTGAGCTTTCCGAACAGCCACAGCTCCACCGCCCACCACAACCACACGGCGACCACTTAATTCCAGAAATATCGGATATTTAGCCATAAAACTATTATACCGCACCTCGCCTGCCGGCAACATCGAATTTAAAAGAAATGAACCGAACTGCCAACGTTCCGGATTATAGCAATAACAAGTAACATCGGCCCTCTTATTATATTTTAAACGGATTTTTGAGCCTTTTCAACTCGTAAAAGCACTGATATATTGTAAACTCACATAGTTCGTAGTTGGCAGAAAAATATGAATTCAATAAAGAAATTGCAACCGCCTCTAAGCGAGACTGATGTGCGTTCGTTAAAAGCGGGCGATGAAGTCCTTATCACCGGCGAAATCTATACCGCTCGGGATATGGCGCATAAAAGGTTGTGCGAGGCGATAGAAGCGGGCCGGGAATTACCATTTCCACTTGAAGGAGCGATTATTTATTTCGTCGGCCCCACGCCTGCCCGGCCAGGAAGAGTAATCGGCGCTGCCGGTCCAACCACCTCATCAAGAATGGACGCTTTCAGTCCGAAGCTGCTCGCCAACGGACTAAAAGCAATGCTCGGAAAGGGCTATCGAGGCGACGAGGTCCGAGACGCCCTGAAAAAATACACCGCTGTCCATCTTTCTACTATCGGCGGGGCGGGGGCGCTATTGAGCAAACACATCGTTGCCGCTGAAGTAATCGCCTACGAAGACCTCGGAACCGAAGCCATAAGAAAACTACAGGTAGTTGATTTCCCCGCTGTTGTTGCGTATGACTGTTACCGAAACAGTGTCTATAAATTTACCGGTCGGTGATTGGTGATTATTTGACCAATTACCATTTACCAACAAAAAGGAGCTATATAATTGAAAGTTGCTTTACTTGGTCTATTGCAATCCGGCAAGAGCACTATCTTCTCTGCCGTCAGCGGCAAGGCAATCCCACCGCTCGGCTCGACGGCAATTGAAGAAGCCATTGTATCTGTCCCGGACGAAAGGCTCGATTGGCTGAGAGAATACTACAAGCCTAAGAAAACCACCCACGCCACAATCGATTGTCTCGACCTGCCGGGCTTGAACTTTACCGATGAGCACGGCCGAGCTGCTGCCAGACGCCTGATTAACCAGATAAGGACTGTTGACCTGCTCGTTCTGGTGGTGCGGTCTTTTGAAGACCAGGCGGTACCTCCTTACCGAAATACGGTAAACCCGGCTGGAGATTTAGCGGAATTGAAAACCGAACTGCTGCTTGCCGATTTGGAGCTTGTAGCTACCCGAATCGAAAAACTCGAAAAGCAGGTCAACAGGCCTACCAAAACCCAGGCACACGATAAGCTCGAATTGGCCCTGCAAAAAAAACTGCAGCAAGCGATAGAATCAGAAAAGCCCATCAGCTCTGCTGTCGAAACCGACGCCGAACGCGAAATGATTAAGTCCCTCGGATTTCTGACCTTAAAGCCGATTGCGGTCTCAGTAAATACCGGCGAGGACCAGTTGGAAAAAAAGTTCGATTTCAGCAGTGCGATTGATAGTTCTGTGCCGGTCGTTACAATCTGCGCCAAGCTGGAACACGAACTGTCGCAGTTAGATGACGAAAGCAGGGCTGAGTTTATGGCTGACTTAGGATTAACCGAATCGGCTGCAAGTAAGTTCGTCAAAAACTGCTATTCGGCGCTGGGTCTAATCAGCTTTTTAACGGTGGTCTCGAATGAGTTGCGTGCCTGGCCAATAGAGCAGGGCACCGCAGCACTGGATGCAGCCGGCAAGGTGCACACTGACATTAAGCGGGGTTTCATTAGAGCTGAAACTTTTGCCTTTAACGACCTCAAAGCCCTTGGCAGCGAAAAAGCTCTCAAAGCCGCCGGCAAAATCCGGCTCGAAGGAAAAGAATACGTCGTCCAGGACGGCGACATTATCAATTTCAGGTTTAATGTTTAGCCACGCACCAATTTAACTGAGTTGGGGTTTAATTGCTGCGGGGTCGAAGGCGATATTTGTGAACCGATTCTTAAAGCTATTCATTCCGGGATTCATAGCGATATCAGCGGTGCTTTTTGTTCTGTTCTATCTGGATTCCAAAAATCCGGACACTTCCAGGACATACACTTATAAAGTCATCAATACCTTTCCTCACGACCGGGAAGCTTTCACGCAAGGGCTGGCTTTCGAAGACGGCGTTCTATATGAAGGAACCGGGCGTTACGGACGTTCGGCACTGCACAAAATCGAATTGGAAACGGGCAACGTCTTGCAAACACGCAAGCTGCCGGACGAATTTTTTGGTGAAGGTATCACCGTTTATGGAGACAATATCATTCAGTTAACTTATCTATCAAAAATCGGATTTGTCTATAAAAAGGATACTTTTGAATTACTGCGAGAATTCAATTACCCTACCGCCGGATGGGGCATTACAAATGACGGAAAGCATTTAATTATGAGCGATGGTACACTAAAATTGTATTTCCTGGACCCCAAAACGTTTGAGCAAGTCCGTCAAATCGAAGTGTACGACCGCGGCATCTCTGTTTGGGGGCTTAACGAGCTTGAATATGTCGAAGGCCAAATCTATGCCAATGTCTGGCCTACCGAACGCATCGCCAGAATTTCGCCCGAGACAGGCCGGGTGCTCGGCTGGATAGATATGAAAGGACTTTTGACTCAGCAAGACTACAGCCGGCCGGTCGATGTTCTCAACGGCATTGCGTATGACAAAGAAAATGGTCGGCTATTTGTAACCGGAAAGTTTTGGCCGAAACTCTTTGAGATAAAGCTGGTTCCCGCAAAATAGTTATGGCCGAAAGTATCTGTGTTTGTTATAAAAATATAATATTCTACAATTGAGTCCATAAGACGCAGTTTAGCCGTCGCCGGCACGGCGATGTCACACGCTGCGACACCAGCATACTTTCCTTTTGGAAAGAACCTATGAAAGCAGTTGTGCTAATTAGTTTGAAACAAATGGAACTGGCCGACGTGCCGGCCCCGACTATAAAAAAAGAGACGGATGTCCTGCTGAAAATCGAAAGGGTGGGCGTCTGCGGTTCTGATGTGCACTATTACGAGACCGGCAGAATCGGCGAGCAAATTGTCGAGTATCCCTTCATAATAGGCCACGAATGCTCCGCGATGGTTAAAGCTGTTGGCAGCTCAGTTACCCGCGTTAAAGTTGGTGACGAAGTAGTAGTGGATCCTGCCGCATCGTGCCACCAGTGCGACCAGTGCATTCAGGACAGAGAAAACACCTGTCATAATATCCGTTTCCTCGGCGCACCGGGACAGGGCGGTGGCTGTTTATGTGAGTATCTTGTTATGCCGGAAGAATGCTGCTTCCCAACCAATGGCGAGATTACGCTCGAACAGGGAGCTTTGTGTGAGCCGTTGTCCATAGGTGTCTATGCCGTCAAAAGGGCCTGCTTACCGAAAGATGCCGACGTGGCCATTCTCGGTGCAGGGCCAATCGGCCTAAGCTGTCTGCTCAACGTCAACGCTGAAAATGCACGTGCCTGTTATATGACCGAGAAAATTGACGAGCGCATAAAAGGCGCAAGGCAGGGCGGTGCAACCTGGGTCGGCAATCCGAATGAGCAGGACGTAGTCAAAGAAATTCTTCAGCAGCAACCTGCTGGAATTGATGTTGTTTTCGAATGTGCCGGCCAGCAGGAAACAATCGACCAGGCCATCGAGCTGCTCGAACCGGGTGGAAGGCTCGTGCTTATAGGCAGTCCCCGCGAGGAAAGGGTCTCTTTTGATATCGACAGGATACGCAGAAAAGAAATTACCATTACAAATATCAGAAGACAGAACAAATGCACACAGAAAGCGATTGATTTAATAGCTTCAGGCAAAGTTAATACCGATTTTATGATAACCCATCGTTTCCCGCTTGAGCAGACGAATAAAGCGTTCGACCTGGTCGCCGGCTATCGCGATGGCGTAATCAAAGCTATGATTAGCTTGTAGTAATCTGTAGTTTGGAGTGCCTAAAGTGAAAAAAGGATAACTTTAGCTCACTTTAGGCACTTTTAATTTCTTGAGGTTGTCATTGGTCAAGTTAGATGTTATAGAATGGTAGCAGGTTTGAAAAAAATATTTGGAGATTAAACTCAATGGGTTGGCTTAATCTGGAAGGAAAAATCGCAATCGTTACAGGAGGGGCTTGCGGCCTCGGCAGGGCTGTCTGTGAAGGATTAGCCGAAGTAGGAGCAAAGGTCGTTGTGGCCGACGTGAACACAGAAGGCACTCAAAAGGTAGTTGCAGATTTAAAAGAAAAATTCGACGGCAATTATATTGTTACGATGACGGATGTAACTAACAAAGCAAGTGTTGAGGCTATGATAAAAACGGCCCTCGATGCTTTTGGCAGCATTGATATATTGGTCAACAACGCCGGGATAAATATCCCAAGATTGCTTGTTGACCCTGCCGGCAAAGAGGAGTTGACGGAAGAGATTTGGGACAAAGTCGTTTTAGTAAACCAAAAGGGATTTTTCCTGTGCGCCCAGGCCGCTGCGCGGGTTATGATTCAGTCCGGCAAGGGCGGCGTTATAATCAATATGGCCTCGGAGTCCGGGACCGAAGGTTCGGAAGGTCAAAGCGTCTATGCCGCCACAAAGGCAGCAGTCTATAATCTTACCCGGTCCTGGGCAAAAGAATTAGGCAAATATAATGTTCGTGTTGTCGGCCTTGCGCCGGGAATCCTCGAAGTGACCGCACTGCGCTCCGACGAGTACGAGCGAGCACTGGCCTATACCCGTGGAATCACCATCGAAGAGCTGCGCCGCTGCTACAGGGAAGCTTCAATCCCATTAGGAAGAAGCGGCAAACTCAGCGAAGTTGCCAACACGGTCTGCTTTTTGGCCTCCGACCGTGCCGGTTATATTCACGGCACCGTTGTCAACGTCTCAGGCGGTAAATCCAGAGCTTGAGTCATTTTCGTGGACTGAAACAATCGAATTTTCTTGAAAACCTTACTTTTTATAGTGTAATATCCTATGTGTGTTATCCGGCAAATCTGCCGGTCGAAAGGTTTTATACGAAAACCATATAAACAATAGTTAGCCAAAATAGGATTTTTATTCAAAAAAAGCTTGATTAGTACATACAGAGGGAAATCAAATTTTTTTAATAACAATTATTCCAAGTAGAAAAGCAACCAGAGATTATAAAGAAGAATTGAAGCAATAAAATGAAAATGGCAAAAGAAGAAAAAGAAATTCTTGATGCGTATGAAAAAGGTTTAATAAAAGCCACTACCCCTTCCAAAAAAAAGATAAGAGAAGTTAAATCTATTGCTGAAAATACTTTTCGAAAGGACCGAAGAATCACTCTTCGTCTTTATGACCATGATTATAAAGGCATTCAAAAAAAGGCGATGGAAATGGGAATCCCTTATCAAACGTTAATTTCTGGCATGATTCATCGTTATATTGAAGGTGAACTTATAGAAAAGACTGGCTAACAAATCAATCGAGTTGAATCTGCCAGGCGAAAGGTTTTATGCATGAACCATATAATCAGTAGTTCGGGAAAGTCATGAAAAGGTCTGTGATCAAAAAATCTTTCGCGGTCGCCATCACAATTGGTGTTCTTCTAATCCTACTCGGCCTCCTGCGGTGCTATTCAAAACCGATGCCATCATTCCAGTTTCTCAGTAGTCGGAGTCCGGCGATTTGCATCAAAGAAGCCGCCAGCAAAACACTGGACAGGAAAACACGGTTTGTCTATTCATTTGAGGCTGACTTTAACGATGTTTGTGCGGATGCCAACGCCGAGCTTTCGGCCTTGGGTTACGTGAATACGACCCGTCCCCGACAAGAACCCCGCAGTCGTGAGTATATGTTCCGGAACAAGGTTCACGGTGGTTCGGTTACCGTTAGCATCATTGATAGACACAAGCTCTCAGTATATTCAACTCCGCGGCGATCCGAGCATTCAAGCCCGGACCTTTATGCCTATCACTATAGAGTCGGCTGGGTTTCGGTAGACATCGTTCAATCGCGCCGTCCGTCCGTGTTCTGGCAAAAGTTGCTATACTGGCCGAACAGATTGCTCCGGGGGACTCGCAATAACCCTCGCCCCTGAAGTATTAGGGACAGCTACGAATGGCGGTTCCTTAAGCAACATAACTCTTTCTCCACAACTCTCGGGTGGTTTTCAATTTTGTGTAATGTTTGCGCTCTCGCGTTATAGCCTGTGGTTCGTTTCTGCCGGGTCTTTCAGACACAAAATGTGCGGTAATGACAAAAAGGGGGTTTTTTCTTGTTTACGGCGGGGACTGAGATTAGAATCCGCCTCTATGAAAAAGGCAAGTATCGTCAGTATCGGCAATGAACTGCTCAACGGTCAAACGGTAGATACTAATACTACCTATCTAAGCGGCCAACTGCTTACAATCGGTGTGCCTGTTGTCAGCTCTTATACCATCGGCGATGATATGGATGCAATTGTACGGGCATTTAATCTGGCAAGCAACGATGCCAATATTGTAATTGCAACCGGCGGCTTAGGGCCGACCGATGATGATTTGACCCGCCAGGGGTTCGCAAATTTCCTCGGCACCGAATTGGAATTGCAAAACGAGCTTCTGGATAAAATTCAAAACTTCTTCGCTAAACGGAATTTGCAAATGTCTGAAAGGAATAAGATTCAGGCATACATACCTGCCGGCGCAAGGCCGCTTGCAAATCCTCTTGGCACAGCCCCCGGCATTATGGCCGAAGCAGAAGACAAACTGATTGTTGCTTTACCGGGCGTGCCGTCGGAAATGAAACAAATGTTCGCCGAATCGGTCCTTCCGGAACTTCAGAGGTTCGCCGGCACGCAGGCTGTGGTGGTGCGAAAACTAAGATGCTTCGGAACAGGGGAATCAAACATCGCTGAATTACTCGGCTCGCTTATGCAAAGGGGAAGGAACCCACTAATCAACTGCACAGTCGAATACGGCGTAATTACACTGCACATTATCGCGACAGCAGAGGACAAAAATAAAGCCCGCCAAATGGCCGAAAAAAAGGAAAAATCCCTCCGTAATACACTCGGAGAGTTGGTGTACGGCACAGGGGAGCAGACTTTGGCTGAAGTCGTAGGCGAAAAATTAGCCCGGCAAAAAATGACTATCGCCGTAGCAGAATCCTGCACAGGCGGCACATTAGCTAAACTGCTGACCGATATACCCGGAGCAAGCAGATATTTCACACATGGCTGGGTTACTTACAGCAACACCGCAAAGACCACTGAGCTTGGCGTACCTGCCGATTTGATTGAAAAATACGGCGCTGTCAGTGAGCAGGTCGCTCAGGCTATGGCCTGCGGCGCCAGAAAAAAAGCACGAACAGATTTTGCAATTGGCATAACCGGCATAGCTGGACCAGCCGGCGCAACCGAACAAAAACCCATAGGACTGGTATATATCACTGTAGATTCCGATGATGGATGTAATACCAAACACTGCCTTTTTCCTCATGATAGGCAGTTCATACGCCTTCGAGCGGCACAAACCGCTCTGAATATGCTCAGACTGGAATTGAACATTTGACTAACTGCCTTGGAGATGTTATAATAGTAATTATTGGATTTAACAGGATTTTGAGGAGAATATGGCGAAGCAGCGCAAACGTTTAGGTGAAATACTTTACAAAACAGGCCTCGTGGAAAAGCAGGCTCTCATCGATGCCATTAAAACTTCCAAGAGCAATAACAAACGGCTTGGCCAGATATTGCTCGAACTCGGCCTGATAGATGAAGACACTCTGACAAAGGCAATCGCCAAGCAGTTTAAGTTGCAATACATAGATATGGACAACACTACCATCCCGAAGGATGCCACTAAGCTGATTCCAGAGGAGCTTATGAAAAGGCATAATGTCCTGCCTCTCGGTATGGACAACGGCAAATTGAAGGTGATTATTAGCGACCCGCTGGACCTGGAGATGATAGACGCAATTCGGTTCCGTTTGAATACTGAACTGGAGTGTTGTGTTGCGAACCCTACGAAGATTCGCGCTTACATCCAGGATTCCTTCGACCAGACAAAAAAGGAAGAAAGCGACAGGCTAAGGCATAGCATCGACGCAACTGCCGCAGAACTTGCCGAGGTCGGGCACGAGTTACAGGCCGAAGCACTCCGGGCACATGCCGAAGCAGGTGATGATGACGCACCGATTATCAGATTGGTAAATCTGATAATTGACAATGGTTATTATATGCGGGCCAGCGATATACACATTGAGCCTATGGCGGATAGAGTACGGGTGAGATACCGCATCGATGGCGTCTGTCTGGAGAGGGACAATATTCCAAAGTCTATGCAGTCACCGCTGGTTACACGTTTCAAAATCCTCTCCGGTATGGACATCGCCGAAAAAAGATTGCCACAGGACGGCCGTATCAAACGAAACATAGGAGGACAGGACATTGATTTCCGTGTCTCGTCGCTGCCGGGCAACCACGGCCCAAGCGTGGTGCTCCGAATTTTACGTCCGGATGCCGTCAACGTCGGTATTGAGGCACTCGGCTTTGAACAGGACAATTATGAGCAATTCCATAAGATAATCAAAAGACCGAGCGGTATCTTTTTGGTTACAGGACCAACAGGTAGTGGCAAAACCACAACCTTATATGCCGCTTTGCAGGAGCTTAACAAGCCGGACAAGAAAATCATCACTGCTGAAGACCCCGTCGAATACAACTTCGACGGAATGAATCAGTGCCAGGTCAAAGAAGATATCGGATTGACCTTTGACATAATTCTAAGAGCAATGTTGCGACAGGCACCGAATATCATACTCATCGGAGAAATCCGTGACGGCGTCGTCGCTGATATCGCAATTCAGGCCGCGCTAACGGGACACCTCGTCTTCAGCACTTTGCACACAAATGACGCTCCAAGCGCAATTACACGTCTCATAGATATGGGCGTCAAGCCATTTCTCGTTGCAAGCTCGATACAGGCTATTATGGCACAGAGACTTGTAAGAATCATTTGCAAAAAATGCAAGGTCGTTGACGAAAATCCCGACCCATATCTTTTACAGTCACTGAATATCACCCCCGAAGACCTCGAAAAACAACACGTCTATAAAGGAGCAGGTTGTGGTCAGTGCCAGCATACCGGCTACAAAGGACGCATCGCCATATTCGAAATGTTTGAAATGAACAATGAGATAAGAGAGCTGGCCTTTGCAAAGGCTCCTACTACCGAGTTGAGAAAGGCTGCAAAGGCAAGCGGCATGAGAACGCTTATGGATGACGGAATGCTCAAAATATTCAAAGGAACAACCACACCGGCTGAAATCGTCAGAATAACAAAGACCGAAGGGGCGATGGTCAGTTAAAATAAAATCAATATATAGTTGTTGAGGATTCTTAAATGGCAACAGTCAATATGGACAGATTGCTCCAGGCTTGCATTTCGCAGGGAGCTTCCGATTTACATCTTGTTACCGGCCGACCGCCTGTATTGAGGATTGATGGGTCGCTAAGGTCACTGGAAACAAAGGTGCTCGAACCTGATGATACCACCGCTTTAATGAAAAGCATCACACCTGACCGAAATCAACAGGAGCTTCAGGAAGAGGGCGGTACCGACTATGGGTTTGCCTACGGTGATGCAGCAAGATTTCGTGTCTCTATTTTTAGGCAGAAAGGCAATATCTCGCTGGTCTTACGGCGTATCCCGACAACCATTATGAGTTTTGATGAAATTGGTTTGCCCAAGATTTGTGCCGCTCTGTGCCGCAGGCCAAGAGGATTGTTCCTGGTTACTGGACCAACCGGATGCGGAAAAACTACCACACTCGCTTGTATGATAAACTACATTAACGAAAACTTTGACCGCCATATTATAACCGTTGAAGAACCGATAGAATATTATCACCCGCATAAAAAATCTATTATTAACCAGAGGGAAGTCGGCGTTGATGTCCCCAGCTTTGGCGAGGCACTAAGACGCGTCTTGAGAATGGACCCGGACGTGATTTTGGTGGGAGAATTGCGAGACCTCGAAACAATCGAATCCGCCGTCAGGGCAGCAGAGACCGGACACCTCGTCTTCAGCACCGTCCACACCACAAGCGCCGCAGGGACGATTACCAGAATGATTGACGTCTTTCCCGTGAACCAGCAGGAGCAAATTCGAATACAGTTAAGCAGCAATTTGTTGGCCGTTCTCAGCCAGGCACTTTGTCCTTTAGCTAGCGGCAGGGGAAGAATTGCAGCTTATGAGTTTATGGTTGTAACACCTGCCATTGCCAATCTTATCCGCGAGAACAAGACTTACCGAATCGATTCCAGCATTCAAACCGGCAAAAAGCTCGGCATGCAGCTTCTTGATGAGCACCTCTGGAAGTTTTATGACGAGGGCCTAATCACCCTCGAGGAAATGCTCGACAAAGGCCGGCAGCCGGGTGCATTGCAGGACAAGGCTAATAAAAAAATAGACGCCTTAAGGGGAAAGCATAAGGTAAGGAAGAAAGAGGCCAAGAAGGAAATGGATGATTTAGGGACTATCTTAAGGACATAAGTAAGGACTGGTAAAGAAATTAGGTCTTGACCGCCGGCAGGCGAGTTTCGTTTTTGGCTGAGCGAGGACAAGGCTGACACCGCCAGCCGAAACTTGTCTGACGACAGTCAAGAATGGAAGATAATTTATTTACAAGTCTAAGAACCTTCAACTCAACATTTCCCATATGAGTTCATAAGCAGTACTCCTGCACGCTACGGCGTCTATAATAACACAACATGCCGTTCGATTTCAACACCTCTTACCGTCAACTCGGCCAACATTCCTGTCAGAAGGGCCGAAGAATCTGGCCAACGAAGAGTCCCGATGTATCGGGATTAGGATAGGCTCTAATCACCTTACTATGATGCGACACACCATTTTACCACAAAACATATTTGGCTTAATAGGTATTATTTCCCTCTGCCTATTATCTGAAAGGTTCTACTGCCCGTAAGAATTTTGGTTCATCCGGTAAATGCATAGGTGGCCCTGACAAATCGGGGCATTGGAGTTGTGTGGAGAGAAAAATCTGCTTGGTCAGAGGCTCAAATTTGGGCGGCTGGGGGGAAACTTGTGCCTCTGGGGCCCCGAACGATTTTTCTCGGCCGTCCGAAACGCCGAATGCACCTACCCATTTCCCGGATGTACCAGAATATTTTCAAATATTGCTAAGTAGCATTGACAGGTACCTTGCATTGCTATATAACAAATCCTCTTAAATCCCCTCTAAAAGTGTGTTTAGGATTCTAAAATGACCGAAATCATGCCGAAGGGTATCTGAAGTAGGGTCGGGAAATTTTAACGCAAATTAGAACAAAAAAGCGGGCCGAGAGAGGAGAGTGATATTAGCTTAACCCGGCCCGCGTAAAACCACCCTCCTTGTCATTATACGATTTGCATCAAGCGCGAGTTCTGTTACTAACAAATAAAAAAGCCCCCGGGGTGCGGAAGATAAATGGAAAAAGCGAGATATCCCGCAGGGGCGTGAAGGCTAAACAGTATCTTGTTTTCAGTAGTCCTTAAAGCTTCTCATCCACTGGGGCCAGTCGGACGATTGGACGCCGCCTGCTTTGGTCCAGGCGTTTGCCATATTGTATCCGCGATGCCAGTTGAGCGCCCACAGTTCTTTGAGCCCGATATTTCTGACAGACCAATCCATAAAAAGGCCGTTCAGATACCCATTGTGACGGTTGATGCAAACACGCTTCATCTCACCTCCACCTCCGCTTTTTACTACATCACCTGGGTACTCAGGAGGATGGTCTGTATCACGCGGATAAACATCGTACCACATGCAGTCGAATAACAAGGGAATCTCGGCGGCACCTTTGACGTTGACGGTCCGCCAGAAATCTTCTGCTCTGGATGCACCAGGGGGTGTGTTGTACGCCAACTCATTCATGCCATAGCTACCGTAGTCGCCTTCTTCCTTCGGCCCGGACCACCCTGGATCGTCAGATGCAAGTCCAGCTCCAAAGACCCCCCACGCCGCGAACGCACCTCGGGCTCCTTTCGACATAGGCTTTGTAGCCGTTGGACAGACACGGATTTTGGGTTCCAGATAGTAAGGCCGCAAAGCACCGACCCATGTGCCGTTAATCCCGCCACCATACCCAGCCATGAATAACCCGTCATTGTCATCGGTGTACATGGCGAACACGAGGGTCCATTCATGCAGATTGGCCTTGCACACCGCCGCCCCGGCTTGCTTCTTGACCCGCTGCAACGCCGGCATCAATATCGCCATCAACAGCGCAATAATAGCAATTACCACCAAAAGTTCTATCAACGTGAATGCTTGTCGTTTGTGCATAGCTATAACCACCTTTCCTTCAAAAGTTGCGACAAAGACAATGCACCAATATTATATGCTCTCTTACCCACAAGTCATTGAAAGATAGACCGCCACGTTCATCGGTAACAGAGCACTATCGTTCTTTCATCTGACCAGTCAATGTGTTATTTTTTAAATCTCCACAGGCCTACGGTCATATCTTCAGCGGCTACCCAATCGACATGCCAGTCAAGAAACAGCACATTGCAGCCGTCTCTATGCCGGGCCTGTGCCACCCGTCTGTCTCCCTCAGAGGGGGGCAGATGGGCCGGGCTCCATATATCGCATCGAGTGGCTCCAGGGTCGTCTGCCTTTCTGATAATGTATCGCCACGGACCGTCCTCGTTATCAGCGAGGTAAATGGTATATGCTGGAAGAGTACAGTCACTGAGCTTGGACGGTCTTAATATCTCTTTTCCGACCATGTCAGTTTTGCTCTCGAACTCCCATCCGTTGACCACGTAGCAAACAGTTTGCTCTTTGTCGGGGTAGCTGGGACATCGAAAGATATCCACGGTACGGTAATCATTGTCGATCGGCTTCTGGGCCAGAAAGGGCATAAAAAACTGGTACCAGGCCTTGGTACCTGACGCCCCGCGAGGAATGAACAAATCATACTCCTCGGCATAAAAATTGGCTCCCATGCCAATTTGACGTAAATTACTTTTGCACACAACACCCTTGGCCTGTTTCTTCACACGCTGCAATGCCGGCATCAATATCGCCATCAACAATGCGATAATGGCAATCACCACCAACAGTTCTATTAAAGTGAATGCTTTTCCTTTGCGCATGACTTTTACCCTTCTTTTTCAAAGAGATATAATAAGTTTCGCTGGTAAGCCTGTGTACCATAATTATAACACATCTGGTCGTGGTAAAGCAAGCTGCTGACTGAAATTTAAATCATGGATTCTTGGTGTGGTTAAATACCCCTCAAGCTAAGTTCGCCGTTCAAATGGCCTGTGAGACGCCTTAAATTGAAAGCTGAGGGGGCGTTTTGAGGTTCCACATTCGGCTGTTTTCATACGCAGGCAGAAGACATTTCTTTGCTGCTGACAATCAAAGCACAAAAGGGGATTGTGTATTTGGAGTGAATCTGTTCCAGACCAAAAAACCTGGTTCCAACCCATGTAAAAACCGTACTTGGTCAGATCAGCCTATCCAATGCTGTTCTGGGCGCGTGATTTGTATACGTTTCTTGCCTTATCAAATTCAGCCGGCGCTAAGTTCAGCTTGGCTAAAACTTCAGAAGCCAACAAGGATGAAAGAATTTCTCCACTGGGATCACTCACCGACAAAAAATGTGAAATGAATATTAAAGCACCGGCAACACTGAAGTCACTATTAACAAGCGGGGTATGATGCCTTAAAACGCCTTCTTGGATAATGGAGGAAAAATTCCACTTACGGCAAATTCGCATTCCTACATCGCAGTGGTCAGTCCCTAATGTTAATTTTTCATCCTGAACAACTGATACCATCCTGTCCCATAATGTCCCCAACACATGGACGTTTATCCTGTTACTCGCGACCATGATCGCCAGCCGACCTATATCATGGATCTGCCCTCCTATGGTATATATTTCAAGCTGATCTTGCGACATGCCGCAAATCTCAGCCAGGATACGACAACTTATGGAAATGTCTTCCGAATGGTCAATATATTCATTCAGATATTTCAGTGCGGCGAATTCTTCTTGGATAGCGTTTCGCGCGTATGAAATCCCAATCAATTGCACCAAAGCTTGGAGGCCGACATGGTGCACAGCATCCTCGATAGTTTCGATTTTCCCAACTGTTCCATAGTAAGAACGCGCCATCTGCAAAAGCTCAGTACGAAGTTCTGGATCACTTTCAATCAAGCGAAGGATTTCTTTGTTATCTTCGCTGGGCTTCACCGCAGTCGATAAAAGCTTATCAATATTATGGGGAAATAGCGGCAGCCTATGGATGAGATCTGTTATCTTGTGCGCCAATTCTTTCTTTCTTTTCTCACCGGCCATTTTAATCCCCTTTCAAAAATGTAAACCATTGTAATCGTATTCCTTCCAATATAATAATCAAGAGAAAAAATAGAGCCGGATATTGTTTTTTGGGGCAAAATGAGATAGAATCACGCCCATGGAAAAGGCCGAAATAAAGCAGATTGCTGATTATCTTAAAGACCTTGAGGAGGGACTTTATGAGTGGGATTATCGAGGGATAACTACGCAAGGCCAATTGACCGAACTCTACTGCATTATCAAACGGCTGGCGGTAAGAAATTAAGGAGCCGAGATATGAAGAAATTTAGGTCTGTTGATGAAGTTCTGGATTTTGCAATAAACCGGGAGATTGATGCGCAGAAGTTTTATATGGAATTGGCGGATTTCGTAGAGAAGCCGGAGATGGCAAAAGTGCTTTCAGATTTGGCCTCGGAAGAGGTGGAGCATAAGGAAAAGTTGGAAGCTGTTAAGAGCCTATCCGAATAACCGGGTCGTTATGAGGCCGAGCGAAAAGTTCGAGGCCAAGGCGGCAGGCCAAAAATGCTCGGAGACGTGGTTTTCTCCACGTTGAGAACATTTTTGGCCGACAACGCAGGCATCGGGCTTCCCTTGGGGATAGAGCGGGTTATTCGGATAGGCTCTAAGGCTGGCGAAATCGATATAGACGAGGAAGAAGTTGGCAAGCTCGACATCGCAGAATATATACAGGATGTTGAACAACACCCCAAGATGAGTTACGTTGACCTGCTTGTTGTCGGAATGAAAAAGGAGGAAATCTCACGTAAGCTCTACGCCGATTTGGCGACAATAGCGAAGACACAGGAAATGAAAGATATTTTCCTGAAGTTAGCTCAGGAAGAAGCTGGGCATAAACTGCGATTTGAAATTGAGTACGATTTGATGACATTCTAAATTCTTCGTTCTACCCTCCAACCACCGGCCCCGCCAGTGGTAGTATTTAGCCCCGTCCTCTGGGCGGGGGTGCAAGCGTGAGGAATGCTTTTTGTTAGCCCCCGGCACTGTCGGGGGTTGCTTGTCCGTTTTACCCAGTCCTGTGCTGGGGGGGGGCTTTTCCTTTTTCTTTCCAATTCTCTAATCTCTAATTCTCTAATCCACTAATCCACTAATTCACTTATGTCCTGGAGTTTACCCCCGGATGTGCTTCTGTATTCCCCTGCCGGGGGGCATTGCGAGCAAATACTTACGTGCCTATAAGGCACCGAAGCAATCTCAATAATGTTTAGCCCCCAAATTTATTTGGGGGTCAATTAAAAAACAAACCCTGGCACAGACAGGATTTTCCTTATTGGTTAGCCCTGGGTTTCACCCAGGGTTTTTTGTTTAGCCGTCGCCGCCACGGCGACGTTGTCATTCCTGCGAAACTCGTCCCTTAGCGAAAGCGGGGAGCAGGAATCCAAATTTTTAGCCCCCTGCACCGCAGGGGGTTCCCCACGTCCCGCGACTCCTTCATTCCTGACCTGAATCTTAAACTTAGGGACAGTCACCTATTAAATCAACGCCACACCTGATTCTCAAAATATTAGCCCGCTAAAAGTCGAAGTCGCAGATCCGCCTACGCCTGTGCCCGCGAAGGCGGGTAGCGGACCCAACAACCGCCCAAAACATGAACCGCTAATCAAAGATGTCCTCGCTCAGTAATGGTAAATTTACGCAATTGAATGGGAATTTTCAAGATAAAAATGACGGTTTTAACCGTCATCCCGAGCGCAGTCGAGGGATCTGCCCTCACAATAACAAGAATCTGAAAATCCGTGCTAATTTATGCCCCTGTGCCTTAGGTAATAGGTATCTGTGAAGCTTGTCCTGAGCGTAGTCGAATGGATCCGTGGTTAAATATTATTGAATTCTCTGAGTCCTCTGTGTGCTCTGCGGCTAAAAAAATCCGTGCAATCCGTGCAATCCGTGGTTTAAGATAGGTAAAATTTTCCGTCAATTTTCGACCAAAAGCGATGATACCTTCGAGCAAAAATCGAATTTTTCAAATATTTTTTAACTGCCTTGCCGGCATCGAGTTACGATAATCCCGAATCGGAAATCGAGGACTTTTTTCGTATCAAATACGCAGCTACGTCTAATTATAGAGGGAGTGTTTTTTTACTCCCTGAGTTTACCCTCGATGTTAGCTTACTTGCTTTTCTGTCGGGGGCTACTTTTTTCGCCTCTGGCGGAGCCAATAGTAAATAGTCAATAGTAAATAGTAAATAGTAAATCAGGGGGAATTACCAATCATGAGCATCTCGGAGCTCTGCGGAGACCCCTTAGGGGGAGAATTCAACTTTATCCGCCGCGGCGGATTTAGCTCACTCTTCACTCTCTCGCCCCTCTACATCTGTCGAGAGTTCTCTACAAATCAGCTACTTTTTATGCAAAACAAACCCAATCTTGTCCGCCGTAGGCGGATTGCAAACTCAGTATATACAATGGATTATGAAAATAAATGGCCGTGGAGAGTCCGAAAAAACAAACCCAATTCAAAGCCAATCA
>JADFJC010000182.1 GCA_022566315.1 Planctomycetota bacterium | reverse complement strand
GGAGGCGGCTCAATAGGGTCAATAGCTGCCGCGCCCATCTCGACAATGTAATCAAGAACAGCCCGAATCCTGCCGTGACAATGAATTCGAGCAAAACCGCCGTGTTTCTGAATGGCCTCTACCATCGGCCCGGTGTAACGGACCACATACTCTTTGAAAAGATTGGGCGGCAGGTAAGGTTCGGTGGCATATTCAGGCCCGTAGATGCGCCACAAATGCCCGGGGAATGCCTTTGCAGTCTTTTCTGTTCGGGCCTGTATATGTACGGAAAGCTTTTCGAGCAGACGGCCGAAGAGCTTCTGCTCAGTCAATGCAATTACAGTAAAATTTTCCATACTGAACAAAGACGCCGCAGCGCAAATTGGGTCTTCGGTATCTACCATTATGATACCACTGTCGCCCAGCTTCCGGTCTTCTTCTACGAGGCTGGTTACATCGACATCTTCGGCGAATATTTCATCGGGCAGCTCCAAATAGGCCTTAAGATCTTCCGGGTTCTTGAGCAGGTGCTCCACCGTCCAGACGGTGTCAACTTCGGGACTGCGCCGCCTCAGCGCCGCCATAGTTCTACCGCCAATTTTCAAAGTCGTGGCTGTGAAACGGCAGCCTTTCTCCACATATTCTTCAGTCCTGAAGAATTCATCACGGCAGGTCTCGCTGCCCGATTTGCCGGATACCACTTCATGGGAACGCGATTTGACGGGGCTGCGCATACGAATAAGGTCTGTCTGTTCTTCAGCAAGCCGAAGCAACGGCTGCCAGGATGGGTCGTTATAGATATTGAACTCATCCGGGTCCGATGGGTCAACTTTGAATCCACCTACTTCATAGAAATTAACCGCGGGTCGGTCAACCGGCTCACCGCGCAACGTAGCCATCAATCTTTCGCGCCTGCTCATCATAATTTGGGCCGTGTTATTCAGCTTTCTTCCTTGTGGGAGTCTTCCTCCGACTGTTCAGAACGTTCCGTAAGGCTCTTGAAAAGCGAGCGAATATTAAAAAAACCACCAATAGAAACGACTATAGCCATGCCGGCAAAAAGGGTGAGACTTGCTATAAAAAAGATTGTCCAAAAGTTAATCCAAAAATTCATATCTTGTTACTCCTTATGTTCTGAAGGTTTGCCGCGGTCGGGAAATAACAAAGAGCCGACCACCATTAGCACTATCGCAAGCGCTATAACAGTCAATCCGACAATCGCGCTCGATACATCCATACCCAGCAGGGCCTGAATCGGCTTTAATCCTAAGATGGCACAAAAACCACATATCAAGGCCAAATATGCACCGACTTTGCTTGCTCGTTTCCAGTAAAGGCCAAAGACCAATAAGGCAATGGCTCCGGTAAAATAGATGGCCCCGGAAATTGCCATATAATCCCACAAGTCCTGCCCTAAATCATACCAAAGTCCCCAAACCAAAATAAAAATACCAATAGCTACGATAAAGATACGTGTCAGCAGCAAACGTGTTTTTGAAGACAACCCTTTTTTGAACCAGGGCGCCACCACATCCTGGGTCAGCACCGAGCTCCAGCATAGCAGGTAACTGTCATGGGTGGACATGAACGCAGCTAACATGCCGGCTGAAATAATACCTATAAACCCGGCAGGAAGTATTTGACTTAGAAACACCGGCATTGCCATCAGAGTTACCTGCGAATCTACGGAACCGGAATCAGGCATAAAAATGCTTCTCAGTGACTCGTGCTGGGAGATATAAACAAAAGCACAAATTCCAAAAAAGTAGGGTATCAGGAATCGAATGAGAAATCCAATAGAAGCCCAGATGTAGATTTTCTTAACAGTGCGTATATTTTCCGCCGAGCAGGCGCGAATCACAGCCGTTTGCCAAACAGCGCAACTGACCAGGCCGAGGAAGAACATCCACACTACGTAAGAAGCACCGAAGCCTTCACTGTGAAATGGATTGAAACCCGCTTCTCCTTTCATCCGGGATACGGTCTCAATAATGTTGTCCCAGCCCAAATATCTGATGGATAACAGACTCGCAGCCAAAAGGCTGAACGATAAAACCACGAACTGGATATAGTCGAGGACCACTATCGAAACCATTCCCCCCAGAACGGTATAAAGCAGCACCATTCCCAGCAAAACGCTCATTATAATTTTAAGGTGAATATCCTCAGTCATCCCGGTAATGCCCATCACAAAAATGGAACCGGCTTTAAGGAACATTCCCATATTTAGGATGCCGGAGAATGCTAATATCGTTCCACCCAAAATGCGGACGCCGCGTCCGAAGCGTCTCTCGTAAAATTCCGGGATAGTCATTATCTTCATACGTCGCAAGGGCACTACGATGAAGCCGGTCAGTCCTACAACTAAAGTTACAATAGCGGCAGCTAATGCGATGTGAAAGGCAGCGAAGCCGCCGGTAAAGCCCTTTTGAGCCGAATACATGACCGTAACCAAACCTAACTCGGTTCCAATCATTGTGGCAATCGCCAGGAAAGTTTTTAAGCCCCGGCCGGCAACCATAAAATCCGTTACATTAGTGATATATCGTTTTATATAAACACCGACGGCTACAATGACAAACAGGTAGCCCACGACGATGCACCAGTCTAAAGAGCTAAAATTGCTTTCAATTCCAACAGCATTCCAATCCATATTATTCTCCGTCTATAAAATATCAATCAACCTGTTGAAAAACCCTTTCGATTACTTCGTTCATAGCCTCTTCCTGTTTGATAATCGACTGGACTAATTTCATCTGCGTGCGGCTGCGGTCGAGATTGTGGCCTTCGCGGTGAACCTTGTAATAGACGTCACCTGCCAGATAGTCGGTAAGAAACCTGATAAACTGTTCAAAGGTGATTAGCTTTGCAGCAAAAGCTAAGTGTTCTTTCTCGGTGGATGTGAGAAAATGCCTGCTTTGCTCAGCAAAACCTCGTGCGAACACTTCAAACATTGGCAGGTCCACATCTACTTTTGATAAGTTACGTTCATCCTCATCGGCGAAAGTGGTGCCGGTACGAATCATATCGCCAAAATCGTATATCGACAGGCCCGGCATAACGGTGTCCAAATCAATTACGCAGACCCCCTTGTTCGTATTTTTGTCTAACATCACGTTATTGACCTTCGCATCATTGTGCGTAACACGAATGGGGATTTTACCTTTGGCTGCTAAATTCAGCAGGACATCGCAGATGGCCGCGTTATCAAACAAAAAGTTGATTTCAGGTTTTGCATTTTCAGCCCGGCTACAAGTATCCTCTTTGAGGACCCGCTGGAAGGTCTCAAAGCGTTTGGGCGTGTTGTGGAAGTCGCAAATGCTCTCGTGCAGAGCCGGTCCCGGCAGGTCAACCAGCATCTTCTGGAACCAGCCGAACATTCGTGCCGCTTCATAAGCCAGCTCGGCAGATTCAATGGTATCGTATGCAACAGCGTCCTCTATGAAGTTATATACCCGCCAAAAATTTCCCTCAGAGTCTTTGTGAAAGCACGTGTCATCAACACCAGCGATAACGGTCAACTGGCGAGATGCCAGGCCCGGGTCAATTCTCTGCATCCGGCTGCGTATGTGCTCGGTAACACGGATAATGTTTCCCATCACTGAGGGAGGGTCCCTGAAGACAGTGTGATTTATTCGTTGTAGTATGTATCGGACCCCGATTTTATCGGGGTTCTTCTTAGAAACTATCTCAAAACTGTCACCCTGAGCGAAGCGAAGGGTCTGGCTGGCAGAAATAAGAGATTCTTCGCTGCGCTCAGAATGACAAATTGCGTTTTGAGATAGTTTCTTAGTGGTCAGGACGTACGTGTCGTTAATGTGACCACGGGGCAGGGGCCTTATTTCAGTTAACTCACCACAGATACGAAAATGTTTTACGATTGACTTGATATCGCGTTTCACGATTGCCCCCAGAGGTTCTCCGGATAAAGACCTTGGTCTATCAACTGACGAATACATCTTGCCGCTATAGCTGCATCCCGGCGGTAAGTAACTCCGAAGCATTTGTCATTTGTGCGCAGGACCTTCACGGTGGCTTTTTCTTTTCCTACGAGCTCATCTACCACAGTTGGTATGAATAGTTCCGAATTCTTTTCATAGCCTCGCTCCTTGAGAAATCGCCTGAAGTGCTCTTTGAGATGATGAAAGATTGACGGCTGAAATCCCCACAGGTTCCTCGAAATGATTTCATTGCCGGAGAGAAAACGCTCCGTTCCGTCGTCTTCAAAATAGTGGACACCAGTGGCGTTTTTTTCGATGTTTCTGCATTCCGTAATTCTCCTCAGGAACATCTGTTCATCACACTGGCACACACCCCTTGAGACAGGTCCGTATTTACCTAAAGTATCTTTGAGCGTATAGCCGACCATTGCATAATCATTGCCGGAGAGGTCTTCCTTTCCGAGAAATTGGGCCATTATCTTAAACGAGCTGGGTCCGTAGTAGTCATCGGCATTAATGACTGCAAAAGGCCCGTGGATTACATCCCCGGCAACGAGTATGGCATGCCCGGTGCCCCAGGGCTTGTCGCGGTCTTTTGGCGGTTCGAAGCCATCAACACAGGCGTCCACTTCCTGGTACGCGTAGGCCGTTTCGACAAGATTATCAAACTTGCTGCCGATTTTTTCTTTAAAAGCACTTTCAAAATAGTGTCGAATGACAAAAACGAGTTTGCCAAATCCGGCATTTATGGCGTCATAGATAGAATAATCGATAATTATTTCGCCGTTGGGACCAATGGGGTCAATTTGCTTAAGTCCACCGTAGCGAGTCCCCAAACCCGCCGCCAAAATCAATAGAGTCGGCTTCATTCAAAATCCTCATTCCCGATTTATCGGGACTGTTGACAGATAGTGATTATAGTCCATTCATCAGCCTTTGACAACCCCGCTGAGATAAGGCTTGCAACTTCGAGTTACTATATGCAATCCGTTCTCGCTGCCTCGTCTTGCGACGAGAGTCGCAGAGGCAGGCAAGAAAGCACGGCCCCCCTACTTTCCTGCCTGAGCGGTTCGACTTCTTATCATGACCGGGCCTAACAGATAGCCCAGAACAAATGTTATTCCTGTCCCAATGACTATTCTCCAGCTCCAGGCGAGGTGGAGAATTCCATTACGTGAGAGTAGCATGAGCACAAGTGTAAATATGGTACTGACGACCATAGCGACAACATTCCCCCAGTTTGATTTTCTTGTTGTTAGCAGTCCCAGCAGAAAAACCCCAAGAGTAGCTCCGCCGGTAATGGAGAAAATTTCAAAGGCAAACCAGAGAATGTCCTCCACCGGAGCGCAGGCCGCCGCGATCCCCGCCAGGACCAGGCCAAAACCGACCACCGCTGTTCGGGACACGAGCAGATAGTGCTTTTCCGAGGCGCCCCTGCGAATCAGGGGACGATAGATATCAGTAACGAAAGAAGAGCTGAGGGAGCTGAGCGGCGAATCAACGCTGGCCATGAAGATTGCGCCCAGGATGAGACCTTTGAGGCCGGTGGGCAAAACGTTTCGCGCAAAATGCGGAAGGATTTCCTTGAGCTCCTCGGGCTCGGGCAGGGAAGGATTCTGCTGGTAGAACACATAGAGCAGCGTGCCGATAAGCAGATAGAGCCAGTAAACGGGCAGGGCGATGAAAATGGTGGAGATAATGGTCTTCTGACTACCCTTTCGCGTCTCGACGGTGAGCAGTCTCTGGACCATTTCCTGGTCGGTTCCGAAGGAGACAAGGCCAATAAAGAACCCGCTGGCCAAAAAAGCCCAGAACGTGGTGGGCTCGTTGAGAGCGAATTTGAAATTGAATGTGCTTAGACGCCCGGCCTCGTGCGCAGTCTGCATAGCTGTGGTCAGGCCGCCTTCGATGTG
>JADFJC010000181.1 GCA_022566315.1 Planctomycetota bacterium | reverse complement strand
CAAAGGAAGATACGGGACAACCCACAATCTCGTTCGTCATCAGTTGTTCAATATGTATTATCTTACATTTTTGGGGATTGGTCAAGAAAAAAACTCGCAAATTAGCTAATTTTCTAACCACGGATACCCGCCTCCGCGGGCACAAGTTTCACAGATTGCACAGATTAGCAGATTAAACGGCTTTTCTTTGACTTTTCTTCTGCTTTTGGCTATTCTATAGCCGCAGCGAGCGAGATTTACAACATGAGGATTTTCTTGTTTTGTGAATAGTGAGTTATCCCTTCGACTGTGCTCAGGGCAGGCTCCTTCGACTACGCACCTTGGGCACAAGCTCAGGACAAGTTTATTCGCACCTTGGGCACAAGCTCAGGACCCGCCATAGGCGGATCTCCGCTATCGCTTCGACTTCCGTTTTGCTCCAGTTTCAGATTTTGTTTGATGGCGTTGAAAAAAGTATGAATAGCTCGAAAGATTTCCCTTGACGAGAGAGTTGCTCATCTGGTATAAAATAAGATGGATGAAGTTTGTGGATTTTGGCTTTCCTTAGGACGAAATCCCGGGCACTTTCCATACAAATTGTCCTGGCTGAAAGGTCAAGATTAAGGGCAAAGTGCAAAGTTTCCTGGGCTTTGCGCTTGGCAGATGGAATCTATACATATCAGTTAACGGTCGATGTTGGACCTTTGAAGAAAAGGAGGTAGTGGCAAGTCAAAAAAAACTTTGCGGATATATATAAAATGCAGTGAGCGCAAGGATTGTTAGTTGTTTGAGACAGGCACAAAACAAGAATTAAGAAGTCAGAATTGAAAATTGTTCTGCATTCTACATTCTGTATTCTGTATTCTGCCTTCTGTATTCTGCCTTCTGTCTTCTGCTTTGGTGTGTGGCCAAAGCACAACTAATTATTTTAACTTTTTTTAAGGATGATTATTATGTGTAAACAATTGATTTATTTAGTTTCTTTTGTTTTGGTGCTGGGACTGGTAGGTAGTGTTGGCTGGGCTGACGAAGATCTGCTGGTCGATTTAAGGGCCAAGGATTTGCCATATGGCACGGGAGTGACAACCTGGCGCAACCGTGGAACACTTGGGGACTTTACGGCAAATGGTACTCCCGTTGTTGAGGACGTTGACGGCAGAAAAGCCGTAACATTCGATAGCAGCAGTTGGTTCGAAGGGCCGACATCCGTGCCGGGCATTGAAGGTGACGGTGCACGTTCTATCGAAGTGTGGGCGTACAATCCCGAAATGGTTGGAGAGGAGACCATGGTCTCCTGGGCACACCGTGGCGGCCCCAGCGGGACAAACATGGGCTTCAACTACAGCAATAACGAAAGCTGGGGCGCAGTGGGACACTGGGGAGGCGCGTTCGATATGGGGTACGCGGGTGCCCATTCGCCAGCTCCCACTGTCGGCATGTGGTGGCACCTGGTCTATACCTATGATGGCACGACTGCCCGAATCTACGTCAACGCTGAAGAGGAAACCGTCTTGGCGGTCGCACTAAACACCCACAGCGGTAATGTCATTCGGGTCGCTGCCCAAAGCAACATCGCAGGCACAGACATACAGGACGGACTGAACTTCATCGGTTCCATTGCAGAGGTGCGCATTTACAACCGGGCATTAACGCCGGAAGAGATTCAACAAGCCATGATAGGTGTACCGCCTGGTGCGGCTTCCAACCCGAGTCCTGCAGATGCAGCGACAGATGTGCCACGGGAGGTGGTCCTCAACTGGACGCCGGGAGAATTTGCAGCGCCAACAAACGGGCACAAAGTCTATTTTGGTGAGAGCTTCGATGACGTCAACGACGCCATCGGCGGCATCGCTCAGGATGCCAACAGCTATGCTCCACCCCAACGCCTTGATTTTGGCACGACTTACTACTGGCGTATAGATGAAGTCAATGCTCCACCCACCAGCCAAATAGAGTTCAAAAGCGAAGTCTGGAGCTTTACGACTGAGCTAATTGCTTATGCCATCGAGAACATAACCGCCACAGCTTCCAGTGCACACCAGACAGATGCGGGCCCTGAAAATACCATCAACGGCTTGGGACTGGATGCTAATGACCTGCACTCAATAGAACCGGCGGATATGTGGCTTAGCTTTGATGAACCGAACGGGACCTGGATCGAATATGAGTTCGACAAGGTTCACAAACTTCATGAGATGTGGGTATGGAACCATAATGGAATGTTGGAGTCTGTTCTCGGTTTTGGGTTCAAGGACGTTACGATCGAGTATTCGACCAACGGCACCGACTATACGACATTAGGTACTACTCATGAGTTTGCCCGGGCGCCTGGCGCGGACGGTTATGCACACAATACCACTATTGATTTTGGCGGCGTAACAGCAAAGTACGTCAGGCTCACAACCAACAGCAACTGGGGGGCAGGCCTCCTGGACCAATATGGTCTGAGTGAGGTGCGATTCTTCAGCATACCCGTCTTTGCAAGAGAACCAAGCCCGGATTCGGGCACGACAGATGTCGCTGTGGATGTAACCCTCGGCTTCAGAGCGGGAAGAGAGGCGGATAAGCACGATGTGTACTTGAGCACCGACGAGCAGGCTGTGATTGACGGTAATGTACCTGTTACCACCGTGACTGAGGCCAGCTATGGCCCCTTGTCCCTTGATTTAGGCACGACTTACTACTGGAAGATTAATGAGGTCAATGAGGCCGAGACCCCCACAACGTGGCAAGGCGAAATCTGGAACTTCTCGACACACGAGTTCTTTGTTGTGGACGGTTTCGAGGACTACAACGACTATCCGCCCGACGAGATATGGGCCACGTGGGTGGACGGATACGGTGTCCAGACAAACGGCGCCACGTCAGGTTATCCTAACCCGGATTGGAATCAGGGAGAGCATTATGTTGAGACTGCGATTGTTCACGGCGGCGACCAGGCAATGCCGTTTTTCTACGACAACAGTATTGCTGCTTATTCAGAGGCAACAGTGAATATTGCTGATCTGGCGATTGGCAGTGATTGGGCGGGGAATGGTGTTAAGACATTGTCACTATGGTTCAGCGGCGATGTGAACAATGTTCCTGAGCAGATGTATGTGAAGCTCAACGGCGTTAAAGTAGTGTATGACGGCGATGCAGATAACATAAGGAAATCACCGTGGCAGGTGTGGAATATTCACCTGGCAGATTTCGCCGGTGTGAATCTCAGCAATGTTACTGAGCTAAGTATCGGCTTTGAGCGTATCGGATTTTCCGGCGGTTCAGGTATGGTTCTCTTTGACGATATCCGTCTGTATCCATTTGAGCGTCAGTTGATTACGCCGGTCGAGCCCAGCGTCGCAGGTCTTGTAGCACACTATGAATTTGAAGGCACTACCAACGACAGTTCCGGCAACGGCCTCCACGGCACTGCGATGGGCGAGCCCACTTTTGTAGCAGGCAATATCGGCCAGGCCATTAGCCTCGACGGCATCGACGACTATGTGACACTGCCCATTGATTCGGTCATCGATTCACTGACAAGCTCGACCTTCACAACATGGGTGGACTTTTCGAACGCCGGTGGCGCCTGGCAGCGCATCTTCGATTTTGGCAGTGGTACATCGATTTATATATTCCTTTGTCCCCGCACTGATACAGGTGGGCCAATGCGACTGGCAATTACGACCGGCGGGGGAGGAGGGGAGTCTCTGGTAAATTCGACCGACACACTTTCCACTGGCTGGCACCACGTGGCCGCGGTAGTAAAACCGGGAAGTATGCAAGTCTACCTCGACGGTATGGTTGTTGCGAGCGGTTCCACGTCAGTCGTTCCGAGCGATCTCGGTAAGACCACCAACAACTGGCTTGGCCGGTCGCAGTACTCCACTGATGGGTACTTTAGGGGTTCTTTGGATGATTTCCGCATCTACGACTATGCTCTGTCAGATGCTGAGATTGCGTGGCTTGCCGGCGTTACTAAGCCGTTTGACAAGCCGTTTTGACATGAATGAATACGGTGTGGTCTATGCCGAGCTAACGGATTCACAGCTTGATGAGCAGCTTTGGCCGCAGCCGTAACAACGTTGATACAAGGCTAATTAGATTCCCGCCCCGCACCACAATGCGGGGCGGGACTAAGAGCCTATCCTGATAACTCTCTGGCTTCGACCGGCTGCGTCGGTCGTGGCCTAATTCGTGCTGGGCAGGTTGATAAGGACAAAGCATAAGGGGAATATCGAATTCCGAACCCCGACTGACAACATCTGGACAGGCAAGGAATATCGAATGATGAAGTACAGATGCCCCATGCTTCGCCAAGGCTTCGCAGGGCAGGCTTTTGAGTGAATTAGTGAATTGGTTAATTGGTGATTATTGGTCCGGAAAATTTAAGACGGCAAAATCGCCGTGGTATTTTTTGGCGGCGGTGTTCCGCCGAAGGCGGACAGGCTCCGGCTTTTAGCGTCGGGTCACGAATCAAAGTTTGTTACGGCAAATTCTCCGTGATACTTCCTTGCCGCATCATCGTAAGCCTTTGCGGCGTCGCTTTCGTTTTGAAAAAGGCCGAAATATTTGTATTGTCCGTTGACTCGAATGGCTGCGCACCATTTTCTCTGGCCTGCGTGGTAAGAGACGCCTTTGTACTTTGAAGAGGTTTTGACGGCCATTTTTCTTCTGTTTCTTGCGTTCTGTGCCGGAGTTGCGAAGCGGAGGTTTGCTTTTCTGTTGTCCAGGCTGTTATTGTTGATATGGTCAATGCACATACCTTCCGGTGGGGGCAATATAGATCGGTGCATCCATACTATTTGTCCGTTGGCACGTTCGTGGCCCTTAGCTCGGCGGAGTGCGTAGAACATCTGTTTTGTTCTCTGGACGTACCATTTGTGTTTGTTTAATCGCTCGTAATCTTCCGGGTCCACTATGGCGTATTTGCCCTGTGTAAGTTGTATCCGTCGAAAGGGGTAGCCGTAGTGGATGCGGCGGTAGAACAGTACCAGAGCCACGAAAGGGCCTATCAAGCGATCGGGAATCGTAATGGAAAAATTGAGCTTAATGGTCACCCCCAGCCGGTGATGAACAATCACCGAAAATTCTAAATTCTAAGCACTAAATCCTAAACAAATTCGAAATTCAAATGTTCAAAACAATCAGTTTCGGATTTCGGACTTGCGGCTTTCGGCCGGGGGCCGAAAGCCGGGCCCCTATAATTAGAGCTACCTGCGTGTTTGATACGAAAATTCGCCCTGCCCGTGGCAGTAGATTTGGGCTAAGTCGTTGTGAAAAAATAAATTAAAAAAATTTTGAAAATTTTGATTTTTGCTCTTAGGTATCAGCGTTTTTGGTTGAAATTTGCTCGATGCTGGATGCTCGATACTCGATGCTTGATGCTTGTATAGAGAATAACGTCGCCCCTTCGGCTGCGCTCAGGGCAAGCTTACCGGCGACGGCTAAACAACCCTGGGTGAAACCCAGGGCTAAATATAAAAGGATTGAAGATGGCTCTTTGTCTGTGGTTTTGGTATAATAACACTATCTTGCTACAACGGAAGGATTTCCGCCGAGAGCAAAAGTACCTAAGAGTATAGGAGCATAAGCCAAAATGGCTGATAAAGTCTCGTTAATAAAACTGCTTGGCAAAGAAAAGTTTGAGAAGATCGAGGGTATTTTTCGCAGGCATTTCCAATTAGGCTTAGAGACGAGGGATATCCGTGGCAAAGAAATAAAACAGATGTGCAGTGCCGATTGTAAGCCGACGTTTTGTAAGGTTGTTCAAAGCAGCACGGCGGGCCGGAGCAGGTGTAATAAGGAGCGTCGGCGAAGCCTTGATATAGCGATAGAGACCGGACAATCTTATATTTCGCTTTGCCATGCGGGTATAGTGTTAGTTTGTAT
>JADFJC010000180.1 GCA_022566315.1 Planctomycetota bacterium | reverse complement strand
TGGTTCATAGTTCAAGGTTCATGGTTCGTTCCCCTAAGGGGTTTCCGCTTCGCTTCAAGGTTAATTGCTGGGCCTTCTGGCCGTGCCGGGCTGAGGCAAAAAAAAGGTAAGCCTCTATAATTAGAGCTACCTGCACGTTTGATACGAAAAAAGTCCTCGATTCTTGATTCGGGATTCTCGTAACTCGATGTCAGTAAGGCAGTTAAAAAATTTTTGAAAAATTTGATTTTTGCTCGAAGGTATCAGCGTTTTTGGTTGATTTTTTGCCACCCCCGACAGAAAGTCAAGTGAGCTAACATCGAGGGTAAACTCCGGACACAGAGGACTCAGAGAATTCAATAATATTTAACCACGGATTGCACCGATTCACACTGATAATTCAATAGTAAGTAACCGCGGATTAGCACGGATTGTTGAGTCGATTATGGAAGTGGCTGCTTGCTTACCGGGCGAAGGGGCGATATACTCAATGAAGGCTGGTTGAAAACGATGAACGAAATAGAATTGAGAAGAAAAATAGGTGACTGTCCCTAGTTTCAAGCCAGAGCATCTTTTGGTTCTATTCATTCTTAAAGATGGGACTACCAAAGAAATGTACAATGGTCCCGGTGAACTGGTCTGGGAAAATACCGGGAAAATGCAAAAAAATGGACAACGAGCTATTACTCTCTCGCGGCTATCCAAGCTATTTGAACTTGTTCCTGAGAGTGATAAATTAAAAAGAGTTGCTCTATAATCACCGATTTTCGACTCTTAATGAGAGTGGTGAGGTGGTTAAGATATAATCGAAGTCAGAGCTTATATGATCGACTTTGGAGTTACAGAACGAAAAAAAGCAGAACTTGAACAACGTATGCAGAAGTGTAATTTGTTCGAAAAAGATATAGAAGAAAAATTCGTCCGAAGTAGTGGCGCAGGAGGCCAGAAAGTAAATAAGAGTTCTACCTGTGTTCATCTAAAACATATTGCCAGTGGGTTGGCAGTAAAAGTTCAAAAGAGCCGTAGTCAGGGACTGAATCGATATTATGCCAGAAAACGAATGTGTGAATTGTTAGAGAACAAACTGCTGGGAAAGGAAAGCCCTGAAGCAAAAAGGATAGAAAAGATTCGGAAGCAGAAAGACAGGAGGAGACGTAAAATAACACAAAGGAAGGGGAAAGGCAAAAGGAATTTTAGTGGATTAGAGGATTAGAGAGTTAAAGTGAACTAAAGTGCCTAAAGTGAACTAAAGTGAACTAAAGTTATAAACAAAGAATATCCCTTCCCTTCGATTACACTCAGGGTAAACTCAGAAGCATATGTCGCATTTACTATTTCGTATCTCGTGAAGAGTCAAAGTGGTGGCGTCGATGGGGAAACGGCCCCGCCCACAGGTGGCGGGGCTAAACAAGCGTCGTGGTGAATCGTGGCGTTAGTCAAAGTGGTGCGATTCATCGCACCCTACCTATAACGAATTTGCAGACCTGTTTTTTCAGGGTGCAAAAGCTCGCGCAGAATTGAATCGTCACCGGCTACGAATTCCCGGCAATCCTTCAAATACTTTACGAACATAATCAGTTATTGTTGCTCACGCCGAGCTTTTCTGGTTTTCGCCGATTCGAACGACAGCGTACACTAATGTTCCGAGCAGCCCGGTCAAAAGCGCAATCACTATCCATATACCGGACCCGCCGGCACGCCGACGTATATCCTGGTACACCCAAACCGCACAAAGGATATGGACAACCAAGACCACCAGCAGTAATGGATGCAGATTATCATCGTCGTCATCATCATCGTTGTCCTTCATATGACCTGGATGTTCTTGCGGTCTTCGCATGTGCTCCAGCTCAATCTTGTATTTCTCCAGCTTAAGCTCCTGCATTCTCCGCTCAATATCCATTTCTGATTCTCGATGTTGCAGCTCCATTTCCCTTTCGTGCATTTCCATTTGGAATTCGAAGTTCTCCGGCCCTTCCTCCTGAGCAGCCGCGAGTGCGGGCACAAATATAGCTGCCAGCATCATACTCAAAACATATCGTTTCATCTTATTTCTCCTAATTAAACCTATTTATAGGACGTGCAATCTATTCTACAACCAAACCTTGTAACTTCCAGCTTATATTTCGGCCATTCGCCTGCTTCGCTGAACTTTTTGCATTTTCATTGAGCGACTGCGCGCTTTGCAGCGAGTGCGCAGGCCATCGCGGCGCCGAATGTGCCAACCCGAAGAAGGCCCGACCCGCTATGCAGAGCATAGGAATTGATGTTTTCAAGACAGCTCATCGGTTCGACCTGCCGTTGAAAACCCTCCGAAGCGAAGATGAAGAACAAAACTGGTACTCAGCCGTCTTTATCGAGTAACCGACCTCCGCTTTTCTTCAGCAACAAATCATATTCAGTTTCGAACCGAAGTTTGTGTTTGACTTCTTCCTCGGCTATCGCCAAAAGCACTTCTCGCGATCCCTCATCCAGAACGCTTGCCGACAAATTCACGTAAGTTCTGAACGATGCTTCTTCTTTTTCTATTCCCAGCAGAAGCATATCCTTGTAGTCCATATCAAGTGGTAATTCGTCATCTGATAGGATATAATTTCTATCAGGTCGGAGCGGCTTTTGCTCCACTGCAACCGTTTTACCCGTCTTCATAACTTCCAGTTCCAGCTTGGCCTTGTGCTCTAACTCTTCTTCGGCTAAATCTTTAAAGGCTTTGCGTATTTGCCGGTCCTTCACACGGTCGGCCAATGCCAGGTAAAAGTTATAGGCCTCTATCTCTTTGGCAATCGCAAGTTGTAAAATCTCGTAACAATCATCAGGTTCTATCATAATCCGCTTCTCTTCATAATATCCAATTCGTAACTACAAATTGTCCTGACCAACGAACCTAAAAACTTTACGAATTTCCACACTATACCCTACTCGGACTTTTCTAATCTGTCAAATCGAAAAGCAGCCCTGCAGGACATTTCTGACGCAATACGCAATATACGAACTGAACCTGCAATTCTCATCGAACTCAATAATAAATAATCGTTGCTTCCTAATCAATTATAAAGTCCCGGTTCGTTGGGATTTGAATTGTCTATTAATTTCAGGGAGTTATAATAAAGTGATACTTTGTAAATCACCTGTTACAGAATACTGATGCGTGGAGGTAACATTTATGGCAAGTTCCAAAAACAATATAAACAGGCGCCGGTTCCTGCAGATTGGTTCAGGGTCGGTGGCCGCAATGTTCTTACCCCAGATTCCCCTTAGCGCGGACGAAACCACAAAGACGCCACGGCCAAACATCCTCTGGGTCAGTTGCGAGGACATCAGTCCCGACTTAGGCTGTTATGGTGATAGTTACGCTGTATCGCCCAATATCGACAAGCTTGCAGCCCAGGGTGTGCGCTATGACAATGTATATTCGCACTCCGGTGTTTGCGCCCCGACACGCTCCGGTATCATCACCGGGATGTACCCGACCACTATTGGAACCTGCCCTATGCGCTGCAAGGGCGTACCGCCGGCATACGTAAAGTGCTTCAGTGAATATCTCAGGGCGGCCGGCTATTATTGCACGAACAACTCTAAAACCGATTACCAGTTTGACCCGCCGCCGAGCGCCTGGGACCAGAGCAGCCGCACGGCACACTGGCATGGTCGCGCCGAGGGCCAGCCGTTCTTCGCCGTATTCAATTTTACCACTTCGCACGAAAGCAAGATTCGCGACAGAAGCAAAAGTATGCTCAAGCGTTTGGCGAGTCTCAAGCCGGATGAGAAACATGACCCTGCTAAAGCGGTGCTGCCGCCTTATTATCCTGATACGCCGGCGGTTCGCAGAGACTGGGCGCAGTATTACGATATTATTACGCTGATGGATAAGCAGGTCGGCGAAATTCTCAAACAGCTTAAAGACGAAGGGCTTGCCGATAATACGATAGTATGGTTCTGGGGCGACCACGGACGCGGACTGCCGCGGGGCAAGCGATGGATTTACGATTCGGGCCTTAGAATTCCGCTGATTATTCGCGTGCCAAAGAAACTGCGAGAGCTTGCAATGCCGGGCAATCCGGATGCGTTCGAAGCCGACACAGTTAACAACGACATGATAGCTTTCATTGATTTTGCGCCGACTATGCTGTCGCTGACGGGCATAAAAATACCGGAGTACATACAGGGCCGGGCGTTCTTAGGCAGTCAAAAGGCCAAACCGCGCGAGTATATCTTTGCTGCGAGGGACCGGATGGATGAGGCATACGACCTTATCCGTGCAGTGCGTGACAAGCGTTACAAATATATTCGTAACTATATGTGGCACTTAACTCGCGGCCAGGACATCGAATATATGAACCAGATGCCGACAATGCAGGAGATGCGCCGTCTCAACGCCGAAGGAAAACTAAAAGGCCCGCAGAAACAGTACTTCGAGGAAACCAAACCGGTAGAAGAATTATATGACACGCTTAACGACCCGCACGAGGTCAAAAACCTGGCGGATAATCCGAAGTACAAAAGCGTGCTCAAGCGAATGCGCAGGGTGCATCAGGAATGGATGAAGGAAACCGGTGATATGGGACTGATTCCGGAACCTGAATTTGACGAAATGAAACGGCCGGGCGGACAGTACCAAAAGACGGCGGAACCGATTTTCTGGTCGCCGAAGTGGCAGGCGGGAACGCCGGGTAAAGCCGCGCGTCGGGTTACAATCGCCTGTCCCACGGCCGGGGCTTCGCTCGTTTACAGAATAAGTGGCGACGGCGAAACTAAGAATGGCTGGAAACTGTATAGAAAATCCGTATGGCTTACGCCGGGCAAAATACTGCACGCCAAGGCCTGCCGTATCGGCTTTAAGGACAGCAGCGAGGTCAGGTTCAAATTCGGCGACAAAGTATCAGCAACGGAACGCCCTAAGACACCGGCTAAGGACGAGCAGCACTGGCGGATTAAACTCGACCGAACGGACCTGCTTGAGCGCCTGCAAAAGATAAAAGAGTTAGACCTCCAGGGCAGACAAGCAATACCCAGATACTTGAGGGCTTTGAGCGATAAATACGCCTCTGTTCGTTACTGGGCGGTGATAGGTTTGCACAATAATTGTAAGTGGCCTGTAGATATTATAGGGACGAAAACAGCGCTTAAAACTATGCTGGACGACCCGGCACCAGTTGTTCGTATCGCCGCGGCGCACGCACTCTGCGACTGGGGCTATGAAAAACACGGACTGCCGGTATTAGCCGAGGCGCTGAAGGACAAGACAGCTAAGGCGCGACTGTATGCGATTATCGCCCTGAACAAAATTGGCGAAAAAGCCCGGCCGGTCTTGCCGCAGATAAAGGCCGCCCTGAAGGATTCAGACAACTACGTCCAGCGAGTAGCACGCACAACACTCGAACGGTTGGGAAACAAATAGAGCACAAAATCCCACATGAAATGTGGGCTAAATAGAAGGTAGGGTGTGCACTGCACACCACCGTTTCTGCATGCCACCAAATAAAAGGTGGGCAATGCCCACCCTACATATCTGCTGGAAAGCAAATTATGAAGGAGTTGAAAATGTATAAGCGAATCATTTTTAGAGTGCTGGCGGTTGTTTGTTTTGGTGGAGGAGTGTTAAGCGGCACTGAGTTCCTTGAGGCGAAGGAATTGGTGGCGAATCCGAGGTTTAAAGCGGCGGAGACAGCAAAATTGCCGGCTGGCTGGTCTGTCTGGAGGCCTGTGTGGGACGAGGCGGCGTGCCGGGTCAGAAGTATTGGCGAAGGGCTTTTGGTCGAGGCAGAGGACCCTTATGCTGTCGGTGGAGTTGTTCAGGAAATCAAAGACATCAAGCCCGGTCAAGCTTATGCGGTTAAAGCGGTTTGTCGATTGCGCAATATTCCCACGCCTTACCAGTCGATACTGG
>JADFJC010000179.1 GCA_022566315.1 Planctomycetota bacterium | reverse complement strand
CGGCAAAACCCAAAGATGAAACCAAAAGCAGAATCAGCAATTCAAATGTTCGCTTATAATCGGCCATTATAAGAACAATATAACCACAAAAGCTATTCCCATCAAATGAAAAAGGTGTGCCGTGCACACCATACCTGCTACTTGGTAGAGGGGCGGTCTTGTGCGTTAAAATAGGTAAAATATCCGCAAGTTTTCGGCCAAAAACGCTGATACCTAAAAACAAAAATCAAAATTTTCAAAATTTTTTTAACCGCCTTCATAACATCGAGTTACGAGTATCGGGAATCGAGAATCGAGGACTTTTTTCGCATCAAATACGCAGGTAGCTCTAATAGTAGGGGGCCTTGCTTTTCGGCCCCCGGCCAAAAGGCCGTAAAATTCTGTTATCTGTTATCTGTCGTCTGTCATCTGTTGTCTGACTTCTGTCGTCTGACTTCTGTCTTCTGTCGTCTGACTTCTGTCATTTATCGAGGGCGAATTATTAATCTCGTCATTCCCATCCCGGTAGGTGTTGAACGCGTATGTGTTCTCCCCGTACTTGCCTATCGCTACATCCGCCACGGCTATACCTTCCGCCGCATCACACTCACTCGGGGCAAATACGCTATCGTTAACCCCGGCGATTATTGGCATTTTTCCAAACACAAATGGCATGCCATCGGAAAGAATGGAAAATTCTACGCAGCCCGCACTATCTTCACCGAAGACGGTAAAAGGCATCTGCTTTTAATGCACCGCCTCGTGCTCAAAATCCCTCCTAATATCTTTGTTGACCATATTAACCACAATGGCCTGGACAATCGAAAGGAAAATCTACGACCGGCCACACGAGCCCAAAATGGCCAAAATCGAGTTAAATATAAGAACCGAATCTACGGCTCGAAATTCAAGGGTGTTACATGGAACCGTAAATATAAAAACTGGCAGGCACAGATACAAGTCAACGGCAAGTTAACGTTTCTCGGTCGCTTCACTGACGAAATAACGGCTGCCAAAGCCTACGACCGCGCTGCAAAAAAATACTACGGCCAGTTCGCATCGCCGAATTTCCCATACCCAGCCCCTCGTTCCTGTTGGCGCTCTGCAATCATTCACCAACTAATACAACTCGTTTTCTTCCTTGCTTTTCAACTAAACGCCTACTTTTCAAGTAGGTCGCCTCGACATTCTACGTTCGATATTCTTCATTCGATATTCGCATTTCCCGCATCCCTCTTGACAGCACGCCTCCCAATACGTAAAGTGGCAACAATGGCAAAGAAACTTTACATAATCGATGGCCACGCGCATATTTACGCCGCATATTATGCCCGGATGACCCGGGAGCTAACCAGTCCCTCGGGCGAGCCGACCAAAGCCACATACATCTTCACGACAGCCCTGGTAGGCCTTATCCAGCGACAAAAACCGGATATGCTCGTCGTGGCGATGGACAGCAAAGCCCCCACCTTCAGAACTAAAATCTACCCGGAATACAAAGCCAACCGCCCGCCAATGCCCGACGATATGCCTGTACAGATAAATCGAATTGAGCAAATTCTTAAAGCGATGAATGTCCCGGTCTTTCGCATCGACGGCTTTGAAGCTGACGATATAATCGGGACACTCGTCAAAAAAGCCGGCGCCGAAGGTATCGACACGTATATATGCGCGAAAGATAAAGATATGCTGCAGCTTCTTGACGAACATACCAACATCTATGACATAAAAACCGGCAAGGTAACCAATCCTCAGACAATGCTCGCCGATATGGGAATATCACCACATCAGTTTATCGACTGCCTCGCTCTGCAGGGCGATACCTCCGACAATATCCCCGGCGTACCGGATGTGGGCCCAAAAACCGCTCTGACCTGGATACAAAAGTACGGCTCAATTGATAACCTTTACGAACACCTTGATGAAATAAAGGGCAAACGCGGCGACAACCTCCGCAAATTTAAAGATAAAGCCATTTTGAGCAAAGAACTCGTAACCATTGATTGTGATGTTCCGCTTCAAATTGATTACAGCGATTTGGCAGTGAAGAAATTCAACGAAGCCAAACTCACCCAGCTCTTCACCGAACTCGGCTTCAATCGCCTGCTGACCCAGCTTGGCCTGACTAATATCGAGCATCCGGACAGAGCCGCGACCGTAAGAGAGCGGTCATTACTTACTATCGAACAACCCGCTTCGGTCAAAACAGTTGAGCACGATTATCAGTTGACAGATACGCCGGAAAAATTCGACACATTTTTTACAGAGCTGAAAAAGCAAAAATTATTCGCCCTCGACACTGAAACCACCTCTATTTCCGCTATGCGGGCCGACCTCGTCGGCATGAGTTTTTCTTGGAAATCCCACAAGGGTTTTTATCTTCCGCTAAAGGCTCCGCTTGGCTCAAAGCATCTTGATATAAAAACGGTTCGCCAAAAACTAGCGCCCATATTGGCGGACCAAAACGTAAAAAAAATCGGCCAGAACATAAAATACGACCTGCTTGTCCTCGAAAACGCCCGGATGCCGGTAAAGGGAGTTTATTTTGACACTATGGTCGCCTCTTATTGTCTCGACCCCGGGCGCAGCCATTCGTTAAACAATATGGCAGCCGATTTCCTAAATTACGACTGCATCCCAATCTCAGCCCTTATCGGCAAAGGCAAAAACCAGCTTACTTTCGATATGGTCGATACAACCGCCGCCTGCGAATATGCCGCCGAAGATGCCGACATAACCTTTCAACTGTATATCTACCTCAAAGACCGTCTCGAAAAACTCCCCTCTCTTAAAAAATTATTCGAAGAAGTCGAAATGCCCCTGGTCTCGGTCCTTGCTGCTATGGAATACAACGGCGTCTCGTTGAACACGGGGTTGCTGAGAAAAATGTCCGGCGAAATCACCGGGACACTTGAAACTATCACCGAGCAGATTTACGAACACGTCGGCTCGGTTTTTAATATTGATTCTCCAAAGCAGCTTGCCGATATCCTCTTCGACAGACTAAACCTGACCCCTGTCCGCAAACGAAGTACAGACGCCGCCGTCCTCGAACAGCTCAGCGACCAGCACCCCGTTATCGACTTGCTCCTTCAATACCGCACTTTGAGTAAACTGAAAAATACCTACGTTGACAAGCTCGGCTCACTTATAAATCCACGAACCAATCGCCTGCACGCTTCATTCAACCAGACCATCACCGCAACGGGCCGATTAAGCTCCAGCAGCCCGAATTTGCAAAACATACCCATACGTACCGAGCTTGGCCGGAAAATTCGCGCCGCCTTCATCCCCGCCAAAAAAAGCGATTGCATCTTAAGCGCCGACTATTCACAAGTCGAGTTGCGCCTGCTGGCACATTTCTCAAAGGACCAGGCCCTGATGGCTGCCTTTGCCGCCGACCGGGACATTCATCGTTTCGTCGCCTCGCAGATTTACGATTGCCCAATCGAACAGGTAACAAGCGAAATGCGTTCACGCTGCAAGGCCGTCAATTTTGGTATCATTTACGGTCAGGGTGCTTTCGGCCTCTCCCGGTCGATTGGGATAAGCCAGGCCGAGGCCAAAAAGTTTATCGAAGACTATTTTGCACGCTACAGCTCAATCCGAAAATTTATGGACGATTGTATAGACCTTGCCAGGCAGACCGGCTACGCCGAAACCATTTTGCATCGCCGGCGAAAAATCCCGAACCTAACCAACAAAAATGCCGGCAAACGTTCACAGGCCGAGCGACTGGCGGTCAATACCGTTATTCAGGGCTCAGCAGCAGATTTAATAAAAGTCGCTATGCTGAATATTCAGAGAGAAATCGAAGCCGAGCGGTTACCTGTAAAATGTCTTCTTCAAATTCACGATGAGCTGGTTTTCGAGTTGCCCACGGCCGATGCCGACGAACACGCAAAATGGATAGAAGAGCAAATGATTAGCGCTATCAAACTCGATGTCTCCCTGAAAGTCGATATAAGCTCCGGCCCAACCTGGTTATGTGAAAAATAGCAGGGTGGTTGTTTACTTTTGAATCGTCAATCGCTATGTCATTCCCGTCCCGCATCCCCGCATCACGGTGTGGGGTAAACTTTGTGCTGGGCGGGAATCCAATACTACTCTGCGAACTATGCTCTGCGAAGCGCTACGCATAGCAGAGGTAGCTCGCTACGTAGCATAAATTAACCGCCTTCGGCGGAACCTTTTTAACCACATTACCTATTTTCGCTATTATTACAAATTCCTATACTATCGAGTTAGCCTTGTATCAATGTTGTTACGGCTACGGCCAAAGCTGCTCATCAAGCGGTGAATCCGTTAGCTCGGCATAGACCACACCGTATTCATCTATGTCAAAACGGCTTGTCAAACGGCTCAGTCCTGCCGGCAAGCCAGGCAACCTCAGCATGCGAGAGAGCATAGTCGTAGATACGGGCATCGTCCACAGTGCCAATCAAGAAGTCACTCGTGCTCGGACCGCTATCCCATTCCTGTCCTATTGACCAGAGGTTATCCGCACTGAAAGTGAAAGTAGGTGTGTGGGTTCCATCCAGAACTCCATCCACGTATAGACTTCCGCTGTCCCCGAGCCTTGTGTAGGCCAGATGGTGCCAATCATTGTCAGTAACAAACGTGGTGCCGGTGAAAGGGTCGAAGTCAACGTAACCATTGTCCACAGCCAACCAGCCCACGTTGCTACCACCGGCGGTGTTGATACTGATAACGGGGTACCAGTCGTCGTCGGCGGTCATATTCACCCATGCCGCGAGCGTAATATCGTTGCTCGTTATGTCATCTGCTACACCATCTATCGCCACATAATCGTCGGTACCGTCGAAGCTCATTGCCTGACCGACCTGACCGACCACATAGGTCGGGCCGCCATTTGCGGTGCCGTGGTTGTTCAAACCGGAATAGTCCAGCGTGTCGCCGTCAAACTTCCAGTGCCCTATCAGACCGGCGCTGCTGGGCTCGGCCGGTGTGATGAACTCAGGGCTGCGAGCATACAGCCTGAAATCGTCAAAGTACAATGTACCACTGGCCCCATTGCCGTCAATCCCGATACCCATCGTCGTGACACCCTGCAGGTTCGTGCCGAACGATGCAAGCTCAATATTCCATGCTTGCCACCCTACTCGCGCTAAGTTACCGGCATCACCGGGATAGACCACCTTAGAGCCGTTGACCTTCACATACAACTGCCCGGTGCTGCCCGCAGTGCCGTGGAAGTACAGCGTTAATGTCTGAACGCCGGCTTTAGTCCAATCCTGCGGAACAGCAAAGGTACGTTCGCCCTCTGAATATGTTGCGCCGCCGGTGTTGCTGTAAAAGAACGGCATTGACTGAGAGCCATCGTGAACAATAGTAGTCTCAACATAATGTTCACCCGCGAGAAAAACTGGATCAGGATAACCTGCTGTGGCGCCGTTTGCCGGGACGCCGTATCCGTCTATCCACGTAGACCATATCTCGTCGGGTGGATAGTCGTTGTAGTTCTCAAAATCGTCCACGATAAAGAACTCGCGTGTCGTAAAGTTCCAGATATCGCCTTGCCACGTTGTGGGGGTCTCAGCGTCATTGACCTCATTAATCTTCCAGTAGTAAGTCGTGCCTAAATCAAGGGACAAGGGACCATAGCCGGCCTCGGTCACGGTACTAACAGGCACATTACCATCTATCACAGCCTGCTCGTCGGTGCTGAAGTACACATCGTGCGTGACTGCTTCTCTTCCCGCTCTGAAGCCGAGGGTTACATCCACGTCCACATCTGCTGTGCCCAAATCCGGGCTTGGGTTTCTTGCAAGGACGGGTATGTAGAAGAATCGCACTTCACTGAGACCATATTGGTCCAGGATGCCTCCCCAGTTTCTGTTAGCTGTGAGCCTGACGTACTTTGCTGTTACGCCACCAAAATCAATA
>JADFJC010000068.1 GCA_022566315.1 Planctomycetota bacterium | reverse complement strand
TGATCAATAACAGCCCTGCCATGGAATAGAGTTCCTTGGTCGGCCTTCCCATAACAGGATCAAAGTGTCCAGAGATGGTCTCGACGGGCATAAGCTCAAGGATAATATGGCGAAAGACGCCTGCCCAGCCATCGAGCAGCCGCTTACGTGTTTTTACCGTCAGAACGTTGTCGAATGGGTCAAAAAGACGTGTTTGTTTCGGGTTGACAATCCTTTGCATAATATCTCCAAGTCTTTGATATATAATAGGTTATATTTTATACGACCTGACTTGCTTGTCAACCCAAAAATGATTTAACTCCAAAAAATACAACAACTTATAGCACTTCTTTGACGGTGACTACTTTTGACGCAGGCATCAATTTTCTTTAAAATTTCCTCCCCCAATAATACCAAACAACTGCCCACTTTTACACCGGTGTTCCGGTAGTATCTTTGTATTTTTTGCGCAGTCGTTTCAGTTCGGCCCTTAACTTTTTGACGATGCCTGCGTATGCAGGTTCGTTATAGACATTCTTCATTTCCTTCGGGTCTTTTTTCAGGTCATACAGCTCCCACTCGTCGATGTCGTTGTAGAAGTGTATCAACTTGTAACGTTTGTTCCGTACACCGTAGTGCCGTTTTACACTGTGCACAGCTGGGTACTCGTAGTAGTGGTAGTACATCGAGGTACGCCAATCCTTAGGTGTTTTGCCCTGCAGGAGCTTGCGAATAGACCGGCCCTGCATATCAGACGGCTTTGGTACACCCGCGAAGTCCAAAAACGTCACGCCAAAGTCCAGGTTCAGGACGATGTCATTGTTTATCGAGCCGGCTTTGACTTCCTTCGGATACCGCACCAGCAGTGGCATACGCAGCGATTCCTCGTACATAAATCGCTTATCGAACCAGCCGTGGTCGCCTAAGTAAAAGCCCTGGTCGGAAGTATAAACCACGACGGTATTCTTAGCCAGACCTGATTCGTCGAGATAATCCAGCAGCCGACCGACATTCTCGTCAACCGAGGCGATACAACGCAGGTAGTCTTTGATGTATCTTTGATATTTCCAGCGTATAAGGTCTTTGCCCTTGAGGTTTGCCTTGCGGAAGGCTTCGTTTTTAGGTTCGTATGCCACATCCCAGAGCTTCTTCTGCCTGGCTGTCAGGTTTCTGGGGGGTACGAGTTTCAGGTCTCTATCGTTCATCGTCTTTTCGATACTCATATCCTGTTCCTTAGCGGCTCTTCCACGGTTGGAGTAGTCGTCGAACAGGTTCTCCGGTTCCGGTATAGTAACATCATCGTACATGGTCAGATATTTGGGACCCGGCTCCCACGCCCGGTGGGGGGCCTTGTGCTGATACATCAGACAGAATGGTTTTTCGCCGGTGCGTTCTTTGAGCCACTTGAGGGCGTGATCGGTAATAATATCAGTGGTGTAGCCGTTATATTTCTTTCGCTGCCCCATCTCTTTCATATCCGGGTTATAGTACCTGCCCTGTCCGGGCAGGACGTTCCAGTAGTCAAAGCCGGTCGGGTCGGTCTTAAGATGCCATTTACCAATCATAGCGGTTTCATAACCGACTTCCTGCAGCAGTTTAGGGAATGTTTGCTGGCTGCCGTCAAACTTTTTTCCGTTGTCGATGACGCCGTTGATGTGGCTGTATTTGCCGGTCAGGATTACCGCGCGGCAGGGGGCACAGATTGAATTAGTGCAGAAGCTGTTGTTGAAGAGCATACCTTCGGCGGCAATCCGGTCGAGGTTTGGCGTTTTGTTGATTTTGCTTCCGTAACAACTCAGGGCGTGTGAGGCATGGTCGTCCGTCATAATAAATATGATGTTCGGCCGTTTTCTTCCAGTCTCTGTTATTTGACCGATGCTATTACAACTCGGCAATAGCGACAACGCTGACGCGGAGCCCGCCATAAAACCGAGTTTTTTCAGAAATTCTCTCCTTGTTTGTCTTTTCATTTTGGTTCCTTTCATACGTCTTTGTATGGACTATTTGCTCATAGAAAAGAGTTCTTTTTGCTTTTCCTGCATTTAATGGAATTATGCCTTGTGCCACCAAGCGTCTGCGTTTGGGGCATTCGGCGGCACATCCAGCCGAGACTCCCAGTCTCTGAGCATCTTTCGGTGCTCTGCCAATACTAAAGCATATCGTGACTTTTCTGCAAGATTTTTGGTCTCGCCGGGGTCAGTTCTCATATCGAAAAACTGCTCGATTGAATTGTCTTTGTAAACGATATACTTGAAAGACGGCGTCCGGACCATTCTGCCTGTATTGGAGCTAACTTCAGTAACAATAAAATTGTCAGCAGGTATGGACCGGCCTTCAAGGATTGGCCGTAAGCTCTCACCACGCATATTTTTGGGCGGTTTGATTCCGGCATAGTCGCACAGAGTCGGCATTATATCCAGGCCGGAAACCAGGTGGGTAGTATCTGTTCTGTTTTCGGGAATATGTCCCTGCCAAGAGAAAAGCAGCGGTACTTTTGCTGCTTCGTCGTAGAGAGTATTTTTCCGCACCATCTGGTGATGTGCCAGACCTTCGCCGTGGTCGGAAGTAAGCACAATCAATGTATCTTTTGCGTAACCACAATCTTTTAGTGCCTGCAAGATACGGCCGATTTCAGCATCAAGGTGTTCGATGTTGCGGTAATAGCTCCATAGGTAGTATCGCCACTGCTGTTTGCTCCATCCGGTTTTGAATGGGTCCCTTGTCAGTCGTGTCTTTTTTACTGCCTCCGGTTCGTTGGTATCAAATTGGAAATTGCTCGGCAGTTTCGGGAGCTGCTCGGCCAATTCGCTGTAGCGAAGCCGGCCCGGGTCATTCGTATTTAAGCGCAGCCACTCACAGATATCGTGGGGCTGCATAAATGAAGCTACTAACAGAAACGGTTTGGATTTTGAGCGGTTTCGCACAAAGCCCTCGCATGCGCGTGACATCGCCGTATCACAAAGGTAACCAAAACCGCCAATGCCCGTATTTATTACCTTAAAGCCCGGTATATTGCTTGTGTAGGTTCTCGGCAGATGCCACTTGCCCGCATAGAAGGTCTCGTAATCGGTTTGTTGAGAGAACCATTGGCCAAGGTTCGGAATATCTGACCGGATGGGTCGGCCATTTGTGAAAACACCCGTTTCACTGCTTGTTCGCCCGGTAAGAACACAACTTCTGGCAGGGCTGCACACTGGATTGGCGGAGTATGATTGCGTGAAGCTAACTCCGCTGTTTTTGAGCCGGTCAAGCGCCGGTGTTTGCACATGACGGCAGCCTCCGGCGGCGATTGTGTCTATATGCTGCTGGTCGGTAAAAATCAAAAGGATATTTTTTGGCTTTTCTTTGCGACTTTGCCGGGCGGCAAAAACATTGCTCGTCAAAGTACCATTGGCTAATAGTGCCACTGCACCGCCACTTAACTTTATAAAATCCCGGCGGTTTACAAGACAGGCAGATTGCTCTGTTGTGGTATTTTTATTCATCGCTCTTACTTTCTTTGTGTTTTTTTCCTTTTTTCGTAAGATTTTCGTTCTTCTTTTACTATTTTTCCGGTGATTTTCTCTGCTTTTTCATCCAGGATATAAGCCTTGTTCATTGAGGTTACTACTAATAATCTATGATGGTCATCGAGCCAATATTCACAAGGAAGGACTCCGCTTCCTAATTGAACAAAGCAGTGCAGGGGTATATTTTTATCGCCTATCTTCATTGGGTAAAATCCGCGGTAAGATAGACGCTGGTTTTCCTTCAAAACGCTAAGACCTTCCAGCATATCAAAAATCAGTAACGATTTTTTGCTAAACTTTAGGTGCTGTATCGCCTCTAATATGCACCAATCGCACGTAAGCCAGGGGGGTTCTTTGCTCTTGAACGTGTGCCCACCGGTTTGAATCCTCAATACGCCTTTCTTTTTCGAGCCACTTGTTTCGGTACGAAGCTGGGTTATCTCGTTGCCGTTGGCATCTATGAAACAACTCGAGAGACGCCATTCAACGGGCACTGCTAATTGACTCTTCACGCATTTGATATTGGCCTCAATAATATTCAATATTCCGTCTGTTTCCACAACCTCCTGGTGGACGTTTAGCGCAAATGCCTTATCTGAATCTGGGATGCGCTTGAGCCGGACAAACCCGACGTTATCGTTGCCGCTTTGGCGATAGCCGTGGCACGTCCAAATGCGGTATGTGTTGACCCAGTTTCCGTCGGGCTTGAAATCTTCGGATGAAGGCGGGAAATTACTGAGAGCACCTAATTCATCTAACAGCGTCGGCGTTAAAGGTGAACCAACTATCGTTCTTTGTTTTTTCTTGGCCATAATATTTTATTTTAGACAGTTTGGATTGTTATTTATAGTCTTTTCCCGCGAGACTTTCCCGGCAAGATTTGCGCCACTTAACAAGCGTTGCCTTCATTGATTGCATAATCTGTGGTTTTTCCGCCGCTAAATCTTTTGTCTCGCCGGGGTCTTCGAGCAGGTCAAAGAGCATATAGGTCTTGCCCTTGTTACTGCTGTATATCTTGTAACGGTTGTCGGTCAGCGAGACCTGGTTTTTGGATTCAAAGCCGATGGGTACTGGACGTTTGGTCATTTTACCATTAATCAATGGCAGCAGGCTGACTCCGTCAACCGGCTCCGGTTGTCCTTTCATTTTGAAGCCGAGCACGTCCAGGACGGTTGGGAAGTAGTCGGACGTGCAGCAGGGAATATCGGTTATCTGCCCGGCTTTGATGCGGGCAGGCCACTCAAGCAGGGCCGGCACGCGTACGCCGCCTTCGAGCAAACTGCGCTTGCGTCCGCGGAACGGCCCGGCTGAACCGCGAGTTCGGCCGTGTTTGCCGTCTTTTCCTTCAGGCCCGTTGTCACTGCAAAACCAAAACATAGTGTTATCAGCTATTCCAAGCTCTCTCAACTGACTGCGAAGCCGACCTACCTGTTCATCCAAAGCGGTAATACATCCGTAATAGTGCTGCTCATCTTCGCTGTACTGTGAATACATCTTTCTGTATTTTGGACCGGTTACGACCGGTAAGTGTGGTGTATGAAACCAGATAACCGCGAAAAAAGGTTTACTTTTGTCCGCAGCATTTTGGATAAATGGAACAACACGGTCCATAATGACTCGGCAGTCATCACCCTGGAGATTCTCGGTTACTTTTGTGCCATCTTGTCTCCAATAGTAGGTTCCATAAGGCTCGTTTGTATCCGGCTTTTTCATAGGATTCCACGTTGGAACTTTTGCTTCTGTCGAAAAGCATACGTCGAATCCGTTCATCCAGGGTGGTGAGTAATGCTTAGCATCTCTCGGACCGCCGCGGTTGGAATCTTTTTCTTTAGTGGTAAGTGTTCCAAGGTGCCATTTGCCGAAATGGCCTGTTGTATATCCTTGTGTATTGAGAACCTCGGCCAAGGTAATTTCTTCCTTACGTATATGTCCGACATTTGCAGAGAAGATTCCGTATCGATAGGGATGGCGACCGGTAAGGCAGCTTCCGCGAGTAGGTGAGCACACCGGTGCACCGGAATAAAAACGCGTAAATAGCATTGCGGCTTTTGCCATTGCATCCAGGTTGGGAGTTTTAATGATTGTATTGCCGTTGAATCCCGGGTCGCCCCAGCCCATGTCATCGGCCATACAAAGGATAATGTTCGGGTTATCTGTCCCTTTGGTTTTTGAAAAGAGGGCTTGTGGCAGAGCCATAGCTATAGCGCCTGTCGCAGCGGAACGCAGGAAGTCTCTTCTACTAACCATCTACTTGCCCTCAATCCTAAATACAGTCTAATCCCAATACTTTAGAACTATAGCATAAGTCGAATTTTCGGGTTATAATAAAAAATGTGAAAGGTTTTGTCCAATGAATTAGTATTTCTGTTGAAAACTACGCCGTGCTGGTATAATGCTAAATAGTTTCTGTTGCGGAAATTATTTAAGAAAATCGAAAACCCGATTTTCTTAAATAATCTATGCCTAACCTTAATTTTGCATAAGTTTATAAGATACGAGCATTAACAGGGAGGTTTTAAGGTGGCTCAGCTCAGGAGACAGCTTGGTTCACTTGACGTATTTGCCGTAGCGGCAGGGGCAATGATAAGCTCAGGCTTGTTTGTTTTGCCAGCCATAGCTTTTACAAAGGCCGGCCCCGCCGTAATTTTATCCTATCTTTTCGCATCGATTTTGATAATTCCCAGTGTCCTCAGCAAAGCGGAGCTGTCCACGGCAATGCCGAAAGCGGGGGGAACATATTTTTTCGTCGAACGAAGTTTAGGCCCGATTTGGGGGTTGTTTAGCGGATTGGCGGGATGGTTTTCATTAGCACTGAAGAGCGCTTTTGCTGTTATCGGAATAGCGGTCCTTATCAAGATTGTGCTGCAAATGATCTTTCCTATTCAACTTGAGCCATGGCACCTCAAAGCAATAGCTGCCCTTTGCTGCATCGGATTTACGGCGCTGAATATCGTAAGCGTCAAGCTGACAAGCAGATTTCAGGTTTTACTTGTTGGGATATTACTGACAATACTGGCCTTATTTGTGCTCTTCGGTGCCGGGGCCGTTGAAGCTGTCCGATACAAGGGGTTTCTGGAAAAGGGTTGGTCGGCAGTGTTTGCAACGGCGGGCCTGGTTTTTATAAGCTTCGGCGGTCTGACCAAAGTTGCCAGCATTGCAGAAGAAGTGAAACACCCCGGCAGAAACCTGCCTTTGGGGATGATACTGGCCTGGCTTGTCGTAACGGTGTTTTACCTCGGTGTAATCATAATTATGGTAGGTGTAGTGGATGGCCGGGAGCTGGTTGGCAACCTGCTTCCCATATCACTTGCGGCGAGTAAATTTATGGGTCTGCCGGGTTTTGCAATCCTGGGTTTTGCTGCCGTAGCTGCTTTTGTAACCACGGCAAATGGCGGCATACTCGCAGCATCACGAGCACCTATGGCTATGAGCAGAGACCAATTGCTGCCGCCGCTTTTGGCGCAGGTCAGCAGCCGCTTTAAAACGCCCCATATCAGCATACTGCTCACCGGCGGATTTATGGTTATGGCAGTTGTTTTTCTTGATATTGAAGTGCTGGTAAAAACCGCCTCGACCTTAATGATAATACTTTTCATTCTTGTCAATGCCAGTGTGATTATAATGCGCGAGAGCAGGATACAAAGCTATCGGCCGAAGTTCAAATCGCCGTTATATCCATATATTCATATCTTTGCCATCATCGCTTATAGTGCATTGATAATAGATATGGGTCTGGTGCCGTTACTGATTACCGCCGGCTTTATCGGTTTGAGCGCCGCCTGGTTCTGGCTCTATGTTTACAGGCGGGTCAGCAGGGCCTCGGCGGTTATGCACGTGGTAGAACGAGTTACCGACAGAGAGCTTAAAACCGTTACCCTTGAGAATGAGCTTCGTGATATTCTGCTCGAACGGGACAATATAATTGAGGACAGATTCGACCTGCTTATAAAAGAATGTGAAATCCTGGATATTCAGGGCGAAGAAAACGCCGAAAAAATCTTCCGTCAGGTCTCGGCCATTTTAGCTAAGAGGTTGGGGACAGACGAGTTCGTGCTTTTCGAGAAATTCCTCCATCGTGAAGCTGAGGGCGGTACGGTAGTTCAGCCGGGCCTTGCTATACCGCATATAGTAGTGGAAGGTGAAAACAAATTCGATATTTTACTTGTCCGCGCCCGTGACGGTATCAACTTCCCGCACGCTCCGGACCCGGTCAGGATAATGTTCGTTCTGGCCGGCAGCAAAGACGAGCGCAATTACCACCTGCGGGCCCTGATGGCTATAGCCCAGATTGCCCAGGAAAAGCACTTCGAGCAGCGGTGGTTCGCCGCCAGAGACATTCAGGGATTGAGGAACTTGATACTTCTATCCACAAGAAAAAGAGATACAAGTCCGTAATGAGCATCGCAAAATACGAAATTCAATAATATTGTCATCTCTGCGAAACTTGTCCTCGACTCCGATCTGGGAGCGGGGACATTCACCAATTACCAATTATCAACAAAAAAGGGGCCTATACCGAATCATTCAGTATAAGCCCCGAAATAATACAAATCCTTAGTTGCTTTTCAAGCCGCTAATCCGTTAGTTCGGCATAGTACACACTGCCTTGACGTGTGTCAAAACGGCTTGTCAAACGGCTTAGTAACGCCGGCAAGCCACGCAATCTCAGCATCTGACAGAGCATAGTCGTAAATCCGCACATCGTCAATCAGACCCATAAAGAATCTGTCATCGCCTGCGGGACGGCTGCCAATCCTGACATCCTGGTCGGCGGTGATATTGTACGCATCCGGATCTGTGCTGGGTCTCGTGTCATCCAGACCGTCCAGCCAAAGTATCACATCTGGATATGATACCGTGGAGTTCTCTTTCACCGTCACCGCAACATGGTGCCATCTACCATCGTTCATATTGCTATCGCCCTGGACATTACCGCCATGATGTTCTGTACGTATCCTGCCGGCGTTGACCCGGAAACCAAATCTTTGACCGTCAACGTTGGGACCCCAGCCTACAATTGCGCCGGTCTCGGTGCTGGTCGTATTTATCCAGGCAGTCACAGTAACAGCATTCGGGCCCAGAATGCCCTTGTAGCCGGTTATCTCCACAAAGTCGTCAACACCATCCAGATTAACAGCCTGGCCAATCTTGCCCGCTGCGAAAGTGGGGCCGCCCATTGCAATACCGTGGAGGCCGTTGCCGGAGCTGTCGCTGAAGTTCCCATCAAGCAGCCAGTGCGCTGCCAGATTAGCGATGTTAGGCTCGGCCGGTGTTATCAACTGACGCTCAAATGGATACAGACGGATATCGTCAAAGAGAACCATACCTGAACCGCTGGAAAATCCGATACGCTCAAAGCCGATACTTAGCTCAGTAACATTGCTAAGGTCCGCACCGGCGAAATCTGCCAGGTGAATATTCCACACCTGCCACGGTGATTTCCTTATGTTATCTGCATCGCCGTCATACACTACTTTAACGCCGTTGAGCTTCACATACATCTGCTCAGGAACATTGTTCACATCGCCGCTGAACCATAGTGACAATGTCTTAACACCATTCCCCGCCCAATCACTGCCAATCGCCAGATCAGCAATATTCGCTGTTGCCTCTGAATAAGCAGCAGTACTGTTGTCGTAGAAAAACGGCATTGACTGGTCGCCGCCGTGAACGTTCGCAGTCTCAACAAAATGTTCACCAGCACCCCAATTCGGATTAGGATAACCTGTTGTGGCGCCATTTGTCTGGACACCATATCCGTCCACCCATGTGGACCATATCTCGTCGGGCGGATAGTCGTTGTAGTCCTCGAAACCGTCCACAACAAAGAACTCGGGTGTCGTGAAGTTCCAGATTTCGCCTTGCCACGTTGTGGGGGTCTCGGCCTCATTGACCTCATTAATCCTCCAGTAGTAAGTCGTGCCTAAATCAAGGGACAAGGGACCATAACTGGCCTCAGTCACGGTGGTAACAGGGGCATTACCGTCAATTACAGCCTGCTCATCGGTGCTCAAGTACATGTTGTGCTCAGCCGCCTCTCTTCCCGCTCTGAAGCCGAGGGTTACATCCACAGCGACATTTGTTGTGCCCGAATCCGGGCTTGGTTCTCTTGCAAAAACGGGTATATGTAAGAATCGCACCTCACTGAGACCATATTGGTCCAGGATGTTTCCCCAGTTGCTGTTAGTTGTGAGCCTGACGTACTTTGCTGTTACGCCACTAAAATCAACAGTGGTGTTGTGTGCATAATCGACCGCACCAGGCGCCCGGGCAAATTCGTGTGTAGTTCCCAATGTCGTATATATGGTGCCGTTGGTCGAATACTCGATCGTAACATCCTTGAGCCCGAGACCGAGTATCGGCTCCATCATTCCATTATGGTTCCATACCCACATCTCGTGCAGTTTGTGAACCTTGTCGAGCTCATATTCGATCCAGGCCCCGTTCGGTTCACCACTGCTGCTAAGCCACATATCCGCCGGTTCTATTGAGTGCAGGTCATTAGCATCCAGTCCCAAGCCGTTGATGGTATTTTCAGGACCCGCATCTGCCTGGTGTGTACTGGAAGCTGTGGCAATTATGTTCTGACCGGAGATCGGATAGCCGACCGGCTCGGCCGTAAAGCTCCAGACATCGCCCTTGAAAACGACGTGGCTTGTGGGGGGAGCATTGACCTCATCTATCCGCCAGTAGTAAGTTTGCCCAAAATCCAACCTTTCAGGGATAGCATAGCTGTTGTCACCCTGTCGGGCTTTGTAGATATTGTCCGGCCCCATCGGGTCGAGGTTAGTGGCACTGTTCACATCCGCGAAGCTGGTTCCAAAGTACACATCATGTGTGTCGGCGAACTCTCCCGGCTTCCAGTTGAGGACCACCTCCCGTACCACATCCGTTTGTCCGTCAGCCGGACTCGGCTCATCCGCCTTCGAAAATTGAACACCACCGAACCTACGAATCTCATCCACGGTCAAAACGTTGTCATAGACCTGCACATCGTCGATAAGGCCGCCAAAATAATCGCCTGTGCCGCTGTTGCCGAAGGCATCCTGACCGTTACGAGCGCCTATGCCGGCGCCATTGCTATGGGCCGTAACGGCAGTGAAACCGGCCGTGATCGAGTCTACTTGCTTCCCGTTCACATAAAGCGTGAACAGGCCATTGTCAAACGTGGCTGCTACATGTGTCCAGTCAGTGCTGCTGAAGCTGGTCGAAGCCGTTACTTGTGTGCTGGCGTCTCGTACTGCAGTCTCAAGATTACCGTTGTTGATCCGAATGGACAGACCCCTGGTGATGCCGCCCTCGTCGTAGAGCACCTGCGTGCCGTTGGTTGTGTTCGCCTTGAACCACATCATGACCGTCTCGGTGCTGAATTCCTCGACCAGTGTTCCGACTGCGGTCTGAGATGCATAATCGCCCGTTCCGTCCAGCATCAGCGAATGGCTGCCCTCTTTGGCGTCGGTGGAGTACGCAGCGCCGCCGTTCAGGGTCCAGTTCAGAGTCCCGACCGAATCAGTCGCATTGTTGTCGAACTTCCAATGTGCCGCCAGAGTCGCCAAGGCGTTACCGGCCAGAGCCAGCACCAAAACAAAAGAAGTTAAAAAAATCAATTTCTTAGACATAATAATCCTCCTTTAAAAAAGTTAAGATAATCAGGTTTTGACCACACACCAAAATCCCGACTTATCGGGATTGTCTTTAACAAGCATCGAAAAGCTTCAGCGCTGAAAAATCGCAAATCGCTTATCGGTATGTGCGAGCTGCCATTTGCCATTATCTCAACATCTGCTATATCAACCCCGTTAGATATGAAAAATACGACGTTATCTAACGGGGTCAACCACGCCCCTATATCTTGCTTCGCCTGCCCCGGCGTCTTTCGGCGCGAGTCGGGGCGGCGGGCAAGAAGCAATGGGGGCCAGCTAAATTCCGGCTTACGGTGCCGCCCGATACAGCCGAATGTTGTCAAAGTACAATGTACCACTGGCACCACTGCCGTCAATCCCAATACTCATATTCGTGACATTCTGCAGGCTCACGCCTAACGATGCAAAGTCGATATTCCACTGGTTCCACTGCAGTTGCGATATGTCACGCGCATCACCGTCATAGACCACCTTGGAGCCGTTGACCTTCACGTACAACTGCCCGGTGTTGCCCGGAGTGCCGTAGAAGTACAGCACCAATGTCTGAACGCCTTCTTGAGTCCAATTCTGCGGAACAGCAAAAGTGCGTGTGCCCTCTGAATATGCTGCGGTGCCGGTATTGCTGTAAAAGAACGGCATCGCCTGGTCGCCGCCGTGAACAATCGTAGTCTCAACATAATGCTCTCCAGCACTCCAATCCGGATCAGGATAACCTACTGTGGCGCCGTTTGCCGGGACGCCGTATCCATCTACCCACGTGAACCATATCTCGTCGGGCGGATAGTCGTTGTAGTCCTCAAAATCGTCCACAATAAGATAGTCGGCTACCGTAAAGTTCCATATTTTGCCTTCACTGATTGTCCCGTCGGTATTGTATTCATCGATACGCCAATAATACGGTCCACCGCCGAATTCAACCTCGGAGGGAGTGTAGCTGGTACCGATCTGTCGGCCTCGATATATGTTCGTGGTATCGGATGCATCGGCACCCTGGACAGCGAGTTCGTCAGTGCCGAAGTAAACATCATGCTGAGCGGCCAGTTCCCCGGGCGACCAGCTAAGCGGTGTCGCATCTCTGATGTCCGGTGTTGAGCTATAAGCCGGCTTCGGGCTGTGGGCAAGGTCAACATCACCTTTGAAAAGCTCGGCCACCTCTTCGGCCGACAGCGACCTAATCCAGAAGCGGGCGTCGTCCACCACGCCTTCGTATTCGTTGCTCGGGCTACTATCCCATTCCTGGCCTATTGACCACAGCGTGTCCGCGGCCGGATCGTCATCGGCTAAATCCTCGCCTCGCAGAATTCCATCGACGTATGCGTACCCCATGAGCCCTATCCTGACGTACGTTATCATATGCCACTGGTTGTTGGCGATACGAGGGGGGAAGTTTGTGCCGGGACCATCATCCTCCATCCACACATTCCCCATATCAACGCCAAACTCAAACTCGTGACTGCCACCAGTGTTAGATGCAAACACGTCCCCCTGATCCATCTGCTCGGTTTTGATCCATGCACTGACCGAAAAATTGTTGTTTATCACCATTGGAGCTATACTGTCAATTGCGACATAATCATTATCTCCGTCCAATTCCAGCGCGCCGTCTATGACCCCGGTTACCCACTGCGGATTGCCACCAAGTATGCCATGGTTGTCAAAGCCGGACGAATCATAGGCGATGTTGCCCTGACCTTCGTCAAACTTCCACCAGCCGATAAAAGCAGGGTCGTCAAATGTTCTGAGACTCCAGACCTCGCCTGTGTGCTTGGTTGTACCATCGGCCTCGACCTCATCGATCCGCCAGTAGTAAGCGGTGCCATTCTCAAGACCTTTGGGGTCATAGGTGTCTTCCATCTGGTTGCCCTTGAACGTGTCGCCGGTACCGGCAGCTACATCGTCTCGGTTGGTGCCGAAGTACACATCGTGTGAAGCCGCACTGGAACCAGCACCCCAACTAAGGACTGCATCAGGGAGCGTTTTTTTGTAACCATCAGGCGGGTTTGGGCTATGGGCGATAAGTGGCGCAGCAAGAAAGCTCCAGACATTACCTGTGTAAATCGTAGTGCCGTCAGCCTCGACCTCATCGACCCGCCAGTAGTAAGTGGTACCTGAAGTAAAAAGAGGAGTGTGCCAGTACGCCGCCCAGGGATAGCGGATCATATAGTCATCAGGCCCCAACTCCGGATTGGTGCCGAAGTACACATCGTGGTACATGGCAGTATCTCCCTTCGTCCACTGCATAAGCGGCATGGGCCCACCTGTACCGCCATCAGCCGGGTTCGGCTCCGTAGCATATTTAACCGTATATTCTATATGCAGCAGCGCCGCGCTGGACGATTCCCCGTCGAAAGCCTCGGCTTCTCGAGTTCCCTGGGAGGGATTGGCCGGGTTGTCCCTAAAGATCACCACCATCGCATTGCCGCTGGCCCAACCGTCCTGGTCGATTATCTCCTGGATAATAGAAGAGATGTCAGGGGTTCGCTCATCCGGACCTGCCGAACGGACGGCCGTCCACATCGGTATATCCCACACCTCCGACGCCGTCGTTGTGGCCCTGGAGCTGATGTCACGGTCAATTGAAGTAAATTCAACGGGATTGGGACTCAACTCACCCTCGATGATAACAGACACAGGGGGGATATGGCGTTCGTTATTTATATCATCGGCGGTGAACTGCACCCATGCCTTCCTGATTGTAACATCCTTAGGAATACCTACGCCCGTAAATCGGACACCTACACTTTGTAGGCTGGTCGCCCCGGCGACGCCTTCATGGCCCAACTCCAGGTCGCTGCTGGTCATACTCTCCATATTGCCGGCCGAAATGTGCTCTTCGGCATCATCATTGCCGGCAGCGACTCGGACCTCGACAGTGAAAGCACCAAACGCCGCATTTGTACCGGCCAGAGCCTGCACCAAAACAAAAGAAGTTAAAAAAATCAATCCACCGCAGCGGATCTTCGATTTCTTAGACATAATAGTCCTCCTTCAAAAAAGTTAAGATAATCATGTTTTGGCTACACACCAAAACAGAAAACAGAAGACAGAAAACAGAAGACAGAATGTAGAATGCAGAATAATTTTCAATTCTGACCCCTCGACTGTGCTCGGGGCAGGCTTCTGACCTCTGATTTCTGACCTTTCGTTGTGTTCCTGTCTCAAACACCTGTGTCTGCGAAACCGACAGGTGCAGGCAACTTCAACAAAACGACCGATAAAAATTTTCACACTAACTACATTCTATCGATGTCTGCCCAGGACAATTTTTTACGACTTGATACTACCTCCTTCCTTTTCCTTAAAAGGCTGTGTTAACTAAGATGCAAATATCTTCAACACAAAGCACCTGTACTTGTGTTAGGACAGGTGCGAGCACAAAGTTCTAATTACAACTCTGCACCTTATTACATTATAGCCTTGCCACCAGGCTAATTCAACAAAAAATTATAGATACCGGCCCATTCGACCCTTCGGCTTCGCACCTTGGGCACAAGCTCAGGGCTTCGGCTAATTCAGGGCAGGCTCTACATGGGCACAAGTTTAGCCCACTAAGACCGAAATCCATATATTCAACCAATTTTATTTATACCACATTGGCCATCTTCCCGTCAAGGAAAAAGCTGACTTAGAGGCTTTTTTTATTCCCATTTATAAGAATTATTTTATGGCCCGCAACACATTTTCTTTGCGTTTAGAACCAGCAAAATCGGGCATAAAGACGAACAGGACAACATAAGCCGCATCCGGCTGGAGCCTATCGCGACCGCCGAGCGGAACAAACCATCCCGCACCAAAACACACTTTGACGGGCGCCATCTTCGGTTCGATATGAAAAAAACTTTGCTCGACTCCGTTCTTGTCAAGGACAGGAATTTTCAATAACTATCCCGAAGATTGTTAAGATGCCGAAGATATGCTACAATTTGAATAGCTTAGAAGAGTGTTATTGTGAATAAACAGAAATTGTGAGGGTCAAAAATGCTATTGCGAAGAAAAAAACAATCGCGGTCAGTTCGTCCGAAGACGAATAAGTGTACCGGGCACAACGGGAAACGCCATTGGTCTGCCTGGATGTTTCCAATTGGAGGATTGTTGGCGCTGATATGGTTTTTGATTCGTGTGATACCAAAGCCTTCACGTGCAACGTATCCGTGTCAGCGGGCGGCTTTCCCGTTGGCCTCGGGCTTTGTGATTTGGCTTGTCGGGGCAGTCGGCTCAATCGCGGCCATTCGCAAGGCAAAACGCTGCTTTGCCCCGGCAACGCTGGGTTCCGATCAAAACCCGCCGTTGGCGGGGTCGCGTTACGTATTAGGTGTAATGCTTGTTGCTGTCAGCGTTGGCTCTATTTGGTTAGCTCAAAGCATTACGACGGAGAAGGTAGTTTTAGCCGATGAGCCAATCGCGAATGCTCCGATAGGAATTGCCAAAGGGATTCACCCCGGACGTGTTGTATGGGTACATAATCCTGATGCCACTGACTGGGACGGGCCTGGAAACGGATATTGGTGGGAAAGCAGCCACACGAATCAAACGGTAGTGGACCGTATGATGGGCCGGGCGATAAGGGCACTTAGCGGTGAGGTAGCCAGTACCGCCGCCTGGGATAAGCTCTTCAGGCATTTCAATAAAACACACGGCAAGGGAAATGTCGGATACAAATCAGGCCAGAAGATATTCATCAAGATAAATTATGTAGGCTGTATTGCGGTTTGGAGCAGACGGCCGGTAACAAAGCTCGAAGACTACAACCTCAGGAGCCTTGATTATATGAACACGTCCCCGCAAATGATAATTGCTCTGCTGCGGCAGCTTGTAGATGAAGCCGGCGTGAACGAGGCCGACATTACGGTTGGCGATACTTTATGCTACTTCCCAAACGAGTACTATAATATGTGCCATGAGCAGTTTCCGAATGTCCGGTATCTGGATTACTTAGGCAAATTCGGTCGGACACGCGCCAAGCTATCTTCAGTTGCATTTTACTGGAGCACGCCGGATGCTGCGGACAAGGCAACAGACTATGTACCAGTGTCATACGTCGAGGCCGATTACCTGATTAATATGGCGAACCTGAAGAGCCACAATGACGTCGCTGGAATAACGCTCTGTGCGAAGAACCACTACGGCTCACTGGTCAGGAAGCCGGCACGACAAAAGGACTATTATGATATGCACAAAGACCTCCCATATACCACGCCCGGTATGGGGCACTATAGGCCTCTCGTGGACCTGATGGGACATAAGCATCTCGGCGGTAAGACTCTGCTGTATTTGATTGATGGGCTTTATGCTGGAAAGCACGCCAAAGAAAAGGCGCCAAGAAAATGGAACAGCTCTCCATTCAATGGAGACTGGAGCTCGAGTCTTTTTGTCTCCCAGGACCCGGTTGCGATTGATTCCGTCGGCTTCGATTTTCTGTGGACCGAATGGGATGATGCACCCCACAGGTCCGGCACAACCGATTACCTCGTCGAGGCGGCACTGGCAAATAACCCACCTTCGGGAACGTTCTATGACCCGGACCATAAAGGAAACGCAGCTCGGCTGCCAAGCCTGGGGGTTTGCGAGCACTGGAACAATCCGACAGATAAACAGTATTCCGGCAATTTCAAAACGGGCAAAGGCATTGAACTGATAAAGCTCAGCAGGGCGGTCAGCCACGCGGCTGCTACCGTGTATTCTTCCAATTAGCTCCTATTGTTTTTGTTTTAATACGACAGAGACAATCATCAACTGTCATATACAGGACCGAGCCGTCATTGCCCCAGGTGCAATTGGCTGTGCGCTTGCCGGTATGAATTCTGCCGAGAAGTTTGCCCTCAGGTGTGATAATGTACACCCCTCCGGGACCGGTGGCGAATAGATTCCCGTGCTGGTCAACCTTTAAGCCGTCAGGAGAACCGGGATATTTCCTCATCAGACTCGCAAAGTTATACAAAACCTTTCCACGTCCAAGAGTGCCGTCCGGTTTGACCGGGAAAGCGTCTATAATGGGATTTTCAGAATCTGATTGTGCAACATAAAGGACTTTTTCATCCGGAGAAAATGCAATTCCATTTGGTCTTGTCATCTCTTTGCTAAGCAAAGTCAGGTCCCCGGAGGTTGAAAGGCGGAAGACGCCACAAAAATCAAGCTCGCGTCTCGAGTCGTTATAGCCTTTTGGCAAACCATAAGGCGGGTCTGTGAAATAAATATCACCATTAGATTTGACGGCGGCATCATTTGGGCTGTTGAGGCGCTTGCCCATATAATTGTCAACGAGAGTTTTTTTGCCCCCGTCTTTTTCCAGTCTTGAAATACGCCGGTCGCCGTGCTCACAAAAGATGATGCGCCCCTGCGAATCTAAAGTTAATCCGTTACTTCCAGGTTCACGGCCATAGTCAGCAACACCTGTATAACCTGATGGTTTCATAAACAAGCTGATGCCTTGTCCTTCCTTCCATTTCATTACGGAATTGCGTGGTATATCGGAGAACAGCAGATAGCCGCCGCCCGCATCCTGAATCCACAACGGTCCCTCGGACCATTTAAATCCCGAAGCGAGCAGCTCAATCCGGGCATCGGGCCCAATCAGGTCATTGACGCGATTGTCAAGTCTGACAACCTTGCCGATTGTGGGAAAGTTTGTCGATTCCTGCGAGATGATATTCGCAGAACAGACCAGAACGATAATCATAATAGTCAGAGACAAAACTCGGGGTTTTAATATTCTTTTCATATCAGGATTCCTTATTCAATATTGTCAATTGTCTTGATTTAGAAGCCGGTCAACGAAATCTCGCGGATAACAAAGTGTTCGGTAGAGTGCCATTCGGCTGCCGTTTTTGTTCAGGTCGGTATTGTAAAACTCCCAGACCATCTCGCCCTTTGACGTTACCTCAAAGAATCGTCCCGGGTCGGATTCTGCAATCAAAGTATTACCATTGGGTAATCGCTGGCTTGAGCCCCTTGCCTGAGAGTAAAAGTGGGTAGGGGGGTCGGCCTTATATTCCCATGTGATTTTTTCAGTAAGCGGGTCAAGCTCCACAATTCGAGTATATCTCCTGAGGCGAACCGACCTGTTGCAGCCGTTGTCGTAAATCAGCAAGTGTCCGTTTGGAAGCATGGTTGGCATGTGCGGTCCGAGAAGCTCTCCCGGTCCCCATGCCCAAACAACTTTTCCCGTCTGCCTGTCTATGACTCCGATTGTATCGATATGTCGTCCGCAGAACAGCAGATTACCAGCCTTGAAGCGCGGGTCTTTTTTCGCTGTAGGGCCATCAGGCAGGACCTCAATCGTGTTGATGTGAGGCCAGTCTGAGAACAGCGTCGATGGTGGGAGCTTCAGCGGTACATACTGAGCAATATCCTCAGCGTGCTCCTCAACTTTCCATTCCCAGACCACTTTATTTTTGGGTGTCAGTTCGACAAGGATATCACAGGTAAGTTTGCCGGACTTAGTCCATGGGTTGGTCAAAGGCCGGCGGGACACGACCAGCGTGTTGCCGTTGGATAAGCGAGCGAAATCGTGGTGAGCCCTTAGCCTGGCCTTCCAGATGAGCTTGCTGTCCCAGTCCAGCTCCAAAATCATCACATCTTTGATGATTGCAACGAGATGGCCATTGGGCAGCAGCTCAGCGTAGTGCCACGTATGGCCCTGGGGATACGACCACTGATGAATTTCCCGTCCGTCCAGGTCGATGATGTGGGCCGTTTCAGTACCTCGGCTCGAATAGAGCCTATAGCCGTCATAGCACTTGTCCCGTTTCAGAAGGGTTACTCCTGCCCGTTTTCTGGCCCTGGGGGGTACTTCATCAGCCGCTGCGGGCCCAGACACCTGCGCCTGCGTAACCCCCGATCTTGCTTTCGCAAGAAAGCACGGGGGTGCAAACAGCATCCACCAAACCAGTACCAATACCCCCACACCGAAAGCCACGTCACGACCGGTTCTTCCTGTCAATGCTTTCTTGTTTTGCTTGTTCATAACTTACCTTCCTCATTAAACCCGCGGCTTGTGTATAAATTATGTACGGACCCTACGTGTCCCAATGTTAACCGAAATGGATGATAAATACAAGTCGCTGATTTATCTATAACTGTCCCCACAGTGATAGAATAACTCCTTGCCGTCCCGTGCCCACACGAGTAGCTGGCCGCCCGTGTTCGAAATCCGGGCCTTTGGGCTCGGACCTGTCTAATCCGGGAAGTTCATGCGGCGCAGCAGGTCGCCGAAGCGCGGGTCGTCGTGCAAGGGCTTGAAAGCAGGAGGGTGCCTGATCCAAGGTACGTATGGGTGGTGGTGGGGCCCGTACGCCGCTTCGAGCCATCGGAATGCCTTATCCTTCTCGCCCAGGGCGGCATAGATCTGAGCTATAAACCAGGTATCCCAAGTCGTGGGATCCGCCTCCAATTCAGCCAATACCAGTCTCGCTTCATCCTGCCGGCCAGCCATCGCATAGGTACGCCCGAGAGCAGATTTCCATTCACGGCTGACCACACCCGCCCTCTGGTGTGCTTTGATAGCCTCCTCATACATCCCCTTTTCTGCATAGACACTTCCCAGGACATACAGGGCGACCGGGAAATCGGGATCCAGTTCGAGTGACTTCCTGGCTTCGTGGATCGCCTCCTCGTATTGCCCTGTCCACCAATACAGCCATCCTTGGTACGCAGGCCAGAGGGGCGTGAGCGGGTCCACCTCCTGGACTCGTCTCATCTCTACCGAAGCTTCATCCGTGCGTCCGAAGAGCAGGAGATAGAACGAATAGTGGGCGCGAGTCATGGTTAAATTGGGATTAAGTTTCAGGGCACGCTGGAAGGCCTGTTCCGCACCTGCCCAGTCCCAATCTTCGTAGAGGTTGATTTGGGCGAGAGCGGCGTGGGCTTCGGCCAGCGTTTCATCCAGCTCCAACGCCTTGAGTGCTGCCGCCTTAGCTCGTGCCAAGGCGTCCGGTGGAGCCCCAGGGGCATGGGCACTCGCGGCGTAACCGAGCGCCAGCCCGCCGTACGCCAGGGGGTCCGCCGGGTCTTTTTCGATTGCCTGGTGGAGATATGCCAGGCCTTTTTTGTGTGCCGAGCATGTTCGGCAACTTGGAGGTGAAAGTCCTCTACACAACCTGATGGAGGTGAAGTGTTAGCGAAGCGCAAGAGCGTTGCCGTGAGGCAGGGTTCTAAGGAAGCGTGTAGCAAAGCCGTGACCTGACGGACAGAAACCGAATACGAGGCAGTTCTGGCTGGACGAGTTGGCTAAAGACAACAAAGTCCATATCCATCAAAGTCCAGGGCTGTATATTCGGCAGGTGTGCGGTGAAGGTTGTCGAACTTACCTCGGGAGGTCTGCATGGTGTCCCGGATTCGGGACTGAGGCAATCGTGAGGTTTCCTGACCGCCATGCAGAAGTCAGCAGAGGGCATAGTACCCGCCGAAGGCGGGGAAGGCCCGAACGGTCCCCCTCGATAAGAGGGGTAAATGGAGCGGTTAGTAGGATACGCGACTCATGGGCACAAAGCGGCGGAAAATCCAGTTGGAACTGGCCTTTATGGCAGAGGGTAGGGGTGAAGCCCCGATGGCTGCGGATAAAGGGACCGAAGCGTCCAGGGCGAAGCGTAAACCCGAAGACCCGGCGTTAGCTGTTTTGTTAATGGAGGAAATATGCCAGCGTGAGAATTTAAGGAGAGCACTGCAACGAGTCAGGCAGAACAAAGGCAGTCCGGGCATTGATGGTATGACCGTCAAGAAGCTATCGAGCTACCTGAAGAAACACTGGCCGGAAATCCGAGAGCAACTACTTGCGGGCACTTATCAGCCCCAGCCTGTGAAGCGTGTAGAGATACCCAAGCCCAATGGTGGGATACGCAAACTTGGTATTCCCACAGTTTTGGACCGTTTCATTCAACAGGCGATTATGCAGGTGTTGCAGAAGTATTGGGACAAGACGTTTTCTGAGCACAGCTATGGATTTCGTCCTGGCCGCAGCGCTCATCAGGCGATAAATCGCAGTCAGCAATATGTTGAACAGGGCTATCGCTGGGTCGTGGACATTGACTTGGAAAAGTTCTTTGACCGAGTCAACCACGACAGATTGATGAGCAAACTGGCCAAACGGATACCCGACAAACGGCTGTTGAAAATCATACGGGCATTCTTGAATGCCGGAGTGATGGAGAACGGACTTCTCAGTGCGACGACGGAAGGGACGCCACAAGGTGGCCCCTTATCACCATTACTGTCGAATATTGTTCTTGATGAGCTTGACCGAGAGTTGGAGCGAAGAGGTCATCGCTTTGTGCGCTATGCGGACGATAGTAATATTTATGTTCGCAGCGAACGAGCTGGCAATCGAGTAATGGAAAGCATCAGCAATTTCATTACCCGTAAGCTTAAACTTAAGGTCAATCAGTCCAAGAGCAAAGTTGACAGACCCTGGCGGTGTAAGTTTCTTGGCTTTCGTATAATAGTCGGCAAAGAGACAAAACGGGGTATTGCACCGAGAAGTCTGTTGCGATTTAAGAGACGAGTTCGGAAACTGACCTGTTACCGGCGAGGTGTAACAATCGAACAGATGGTTGAGAAACTCAATCGTTACTTGATTGGCTGGCGAGGCTATTTTGGCTATTGCCAAACACCATCGGTGCTGGTAAGGCTTGACTCATGGATACGCCGTCGTTTGCGATATGTATACTGGCGGCG
>JADFJC010000178.1 GCA_022566315.1 Planctomycetota bacterium | reverse complement strand
GGGAAAAAATGAAAACCGATATTAGCCCGGTATCTGTTGATTTGTACTTTATTCCGGTAGAGACAAGGGTCCCGCTGAAGTTTGGCCCTGAAACATTAACTTCTGTTATATGTGCGCGTGCCTGCGTAACGGTAACGAACAGTCAGAGCCAAAGGGCACAGGGTTGGGGTGAAACTCCGCTGAGCGTCCAATGGGCATGGCCCAGCAGTTTGGGGTATCAGGAAAGATGTGATGCGATGCAGCTTTTCTGTCGTATGCTCGCCGAGGCCTGGGCACAGTTCGACCGGCAGGGTCATCCGATTGAATTAGGAAATGATTTTATTGAATCGATATTGCCAGCGCTTCTGAACCGGCTCAACGACCAACGAGGCAAACAGACAGAGCCTATGCCACATCTGGCGGCTTTGGTCTGCTGTTCGGTTTTTGATGTTGCCCTGCACGATGCCTATGGTCAGCTTCTTGGGCGGGATGTGTACTCGACTTACAACGCAGAATTTATGAATACTGATTTGTCCGCTTTCCTTAAACCCGCTGAGGGAGTCGATTTCTCGTTTGCAGGCAAATATCCTGCTGATTTCTTCGCTCATCCTCCGGCAAAAACTATGCCCGCCTGGCATCTGGTAGGTGGCAAGGATTTGCTTGATACTCGCGAACTAACAGGGAAAGAACCGGACGACGGCTATCCGGTTTTATTGCCGGACTGGATAAAGCGGGATGGGCTGACCTGCCTGAAAGTGAAACTGCGAGGCAATGATTCTGCGTGGGATTATGAACGTTTAATCAAGGTCGGCAAAATAGCAATTGAAAATAATGTTCTTTGGCTGACCAGTGATTTTAACTGCACGGTTACCGAACCTGCCTATGTGAATGACATTCTGGACAGGTTAATAATAGAACATCCTCGAATCTACCAGCAGATTCTCTACGTGGAGCAGCCGTTTCCATACGACCTAAAAGAAAACCGGATTGACGTTCACAGTGTATCGGCGCGCAAGCCTTTGTTTATGGACGAAAGCGCCCATGACTGGAAACTAATCAAACTCGGCCGGGCTTTGGGCTGGACCGGAGTTGCATTGAAGACCTGCAAAACGCAAACCGGTGCGTTGTTGAGTTTGTGCTGGGCCAAGGCACACGGAATGACCTTGATGGTGCAGGACCTGACTAATCCGATGTTAGCACAGATTCCTCACGTCCTTTTGGCGGCATACGCGGGAACGATTATGGGCGTCGAGACAAATTCGATGCAGTTTTATCCGGCTGCTTCGGCGCCGGAGGAGGTGGTACACCCGGGGCTTTATAAACGGCGCAACGGCCAGGTTGACTTATCGACATTAAGCGGGCCGGGCTTTGGTTACAGAGTAGATGAAATTAAAAGGGATTTGCCCGAATTAGCAGCAAGTTTTGAAAAGTAAAGTTTGAATTGTTTTATCTTTAAATCAGGGAGTAACTGAAAATGGCGAAATTAAGTGCATTCGCGGATGAAGTAACCGAAAACTTTTTAGAGCAGGTCAAGTACCTTGCCGGCGAACACGTCGGTTATATTGAGCCTCGTTTTATCAACAAGAGAAATATAATGGACCTCACGAAAGACGATTTGAATGAAGCGAAAAAGATGATAGAGGACCACGGCCTGAAGGTAAGCGCCATCGGCTCGCCCATAGGCAAGGTAAAACTTGACGAACCTTTCGAGCCGCATCTGGACAAGTTCAAGCACGCAGTTGACCTGGCCTTGCTCTTTGAAACGCCGTTCATACGAATGTTCAGCTACTATGCTCCGGAAGGTCAGAATATCGACGACTATCGCGACCTGGTTATGGAGAGAATGGTCGCCAAGGTCGAGGTGCTGAGTGATGTCAACGTTACGATGGTGCATGAAAATGAAGCTAACATTTACGGCCATACCGCTGAGCAGTGCGTTGATATCGTAAAGACTATCGATTCGCCGAAACTACGGCTGGTCTATGACCCTGCTAATTTCGTCTGGGGAGAAAAGATACTGGATAATGTCGAAAGCTGTTGGCCCGTGATGAAGCCCTACGTTGTCCACATTCATATCAAAGACTGGAAGCTCGGAACAGAAGACGTCGGCAGCATACCTGGCGAAGGAGATGGTCAAATCAAAGAGCTGCTTGCCGAGCTTGCGGCGCTTAACTACGACGGCTGTCTTACGATGGAGCCGCACCTGCAGACCGGCGGTCAGTTTGGCGGCTCGACGGGACCTGAGCTTTTTTCAAGGGCCATCGCCGCGGTCAGAGAGCTTGCGGCCGAGGTCGGGCTTACGTGTGATTAACTTTATACGGAAAGGAAAACACAGATATGAAAACCTGGAATTTTGGAATAGTCGGTGCCGGATTAATCGCTGATTTTCACGCAAGAGCATTAGGCGATATTCCCAATGCAAAGCTAATCGGCTGTTGCGATAAGATACCCCAAAGAGCCAAAAGCCTTGCGGATAAATTCGACGTCCGTACCTTCGATGGTTATGAGGAAATGCTCAAGAGTGACCAGATAGATATTGTTACTATCGCCACACCGAGCGGATTCCATATGGAGCCGACTATTGCCGCAGCCGAGGCGGGCAAACACGTATTATGCGAAAAGCCCCTGGATATTACATTGGAGCGAATCGACGCTATGACCGAGGCCCACGAAAAGTGCGGCACGCGCCTGGGCGGCATATTTCCGTACCGATTTAACGATATGATGGTACCTCTTAGAGAAGCGATAAACTCCGGACGCCTCGGCGTGATTACCTACGCCGGCATATATGTCCCCTGGTGGCGCACCGATGAATATTACAAGGACTCCTGGCACGGCACGTGGAAACTTGACGGCGGCGGCGCGCTGATGAACCAGTCCATCCATATGGTTGATATGCTGTGTGATGTAATGCCGCCAATCGAATCTTTGCAGGCATTTACGGCGAAACCGGGGCATCCTCAGATTGAAGCAGAAGATACCGCGGTCGCTGTGCTGCGTTACACCAACGGAGCATTAGGGGTCATCTACGGTACCACGGCCTCGTACCCGGGACAATTCAGGCGATTTGAAATTACCGGCACGAAAGGCACCGTTATAAACGTGGAAAACAGTTTCACAGTCTGGCAGTTCGCCGACGAAAAACCGGAAGATGAGCAAATCCGAAAAAAATTCGGCGAAATCGAAGGCGGCGGCGGTGTAGCCGACCCGGCGGCTATCTCGTATGAAAATCATACGCGTAATTTCAAAGCGTTTCTCGATACACTCGAAAGCGGCGAGAAATTCTGGATTGATGGACGCGAAGCCCGCAAAGCAGTGGAAGTAATTTTGGCAATATATAAATCCGCCAAAGAGCAAAAGCTCATCAAACTGACCTGACTTCCTGATTAGTTCGTAGTTAATAGTTCATCGATGAACTATCAACTCGATTAAAGCGTGGCTCGGCGTTTCTTTATTTCAAGAACTGAAGGTTTTTCTCTGGTGAATTTCACTCCTCTGCCGGTTACTATTTCCTTCTGCTCCCTGACGAAATCAATATACTGCAACAACGCCCAGGCACTGTTGTCCCAGCGCATTTGGTAACCTCTCTGGTGGGCCTGCTTTTCTATCCGAAGTCTTTTATGCTCATTGAAAACCAGATAGTCAAGCCCCTGAGCTATTTGTTCGACCGAAGGCTCTCCCGGATCAACAAGGATACCACGTGCATATCGCCCGATGATAGCACCTGCGGGACAGGCCTTGTTTGAGTGGATAAGCTCGACTGCATATCGGAATTTCGTGGCCACCGCAACTCTGCCGGAACCAAGCACATCAGCCAGGATACCGCTTGATATCTGCTGCATATTCAAATAGGGCAACAGCATCACGTTCGTGGCTCCGTAGAGCTTGAGCAAGCCGCTTTCGTTGAGAAACGTATCGTAAAATACAATGTCATATTCACTAAAATCAACACCATTAAGCTCTTTGACCTTGCACCATTTGACTTTGGCATCATTGAGTGCCTCATCCAGCATCGCTTGATACTCATGGTACGGCCCACAGCCATCGGCTCTGACCAATTCCGGGTGACACTGGCCTACTATCAGATACACTATCCTTTTTCTTTGCTCCTTTGTACATGAGTCCTTGACGAACCTGCCATAGGCACGAATACTGTGCTGTATCCCCTTATCCGGAGACTGAAGGCCCAAAGTAGTGGCAAGAAAATGGTTCTCCAGCCCCCATTCCTTTTTTATTGCCAATCTGTCAAATTGGGAAGGGTGGTGCATCCTGATACCGTGATCGATATGGGTGAGTTTGGAATGGGCGATTCCATAGCTGGGAGATTCGAGTATTGAAATCGCGCTCTCCGTGGTAACAATAAGCCCGTCGCTGTACTCAGCCAACCCTTGCAACACATCTCTTTGGTGCTCATTCGGCTCATCAAGTACAGTATGCAAATACACAAGAGTTATCAGTCCGCGTTCACGAAAAGCCTTGACCATATCGACAAAATTGGTCCCACAGCCGGCGTTTCCATCTTCATCCGGGTCGAGTCCATATTCGTGCTGCAATATGATAGCCGTGGGAGTAACGCTTTCCTTTGCACGGGCGTAGATGTGATTGACGGCATTGGACCACGACTTAGGATTATGCTGGTCGATAATAAGGTCAACGGGTATCTCATAAGGTCCGTTATGACTGTCGATAGCCGCTATTCTTATGTAACCAACCTCGCCTGTGAAATGTGACAACGCACTGGCTAAACTGCGACAAAATGTTCCTATCCCGCACCTTCGAGGAGGATACGTACTTACCATTCGAATGTTATATGGCATAATAAATTACCAATTTAGAATGTAGAATGAAGTTCGTAGGATAGGCTTTAGTCCATCAAGAGATTGCAGCCAGAACACCTCTGACATAACCGACCGACTCGGCCAACCCGGCCAGCGGGTCGTCAGCGTCCTTTTCGTACTCAAACGAAACGATACCCGAATACTTTATCTCTATCAGCATCTTTAAGAACTTCGGGATGTCAATCACCCCTCGTCCAATTTCCACTCCGTGTCCTTCTGCGGCCGCTGCTGAGACATCCTTTATGTGCACGTCCAGCAACCGGTCTGCATACTTTTCCCCTGAGACCGATGGGTCCACTCCTGCCCGCTGCGTATGTCCGATGTCGTTGCAAAGCCCAATCCGTTTATCCAAATCCTTGATTCTTTCATAGGCACTGGCCGGCGTCGGATAAATTTTATCTTTCGGCCCGTGATTGTGAATAGCCACCTTTATATCGTATTGTTTAACCTTTTTATTTACCAGCGGCAGCAGCTCGGGCGCCGGGACACCAATTATGACCTTCATTCCGGCGGCTTTGGCATAATCAAAGGCATTGTGTACCTGGTCTTGCTTCTTCATAGAGATTACTCCACCGCCGTAGAGTATCAGTCCTGCTTCTTTGACTTTTGCCACGACGGCCTGGATTTGAGCCGGCGTGCTGTCCAGCGGTAAATGAAAGCTCTTGAATGCAATGTATTTCAATCCGACCCGCTTGGTCATCGCCAGTGTCTCATCCAGGTTGAATTTTCTCAAGGTATAGGAAGCCAGGCCTAACTTAAACCGCCGTTGACCTGCTCGCCGTGCCGCGGAACCACGAACCTGACCCAGAGAGCTGCTCGCGCCGGCCAGTGAAGCCGCCGTCCCTATTCCCGCTATCTGAAGAAATCGTCTTCTGGTCTGTTCTTTTTCTGTCATCTGTGTTTTCTCCTTGATTTTGCAGAGGACTTAGTATTGTCACCCTGCTTTCCATCTTTTAAGTTAAGGACTTGTAAATAAATTATCTTCCATTTTTGGCCGGCTGCGGCTTCGGCTGGCGGCCTCAGCAAAACTCGGACTACCAACCAGCAGGCCTGCGTTTTGCTTCCTTGCCAGCCTTGTCCTCGCTGGAGCCAAAACGAAACCTAATTTCTTTACCAGTCCTAA
>JADFJC010000177.1 GCA_022566315.1 Planctomycetota bacterium | reverse complement strand
AAATTCCGATACACTATCCACCGCCACACGCCAAAGGACGAATTAAAGCCAAGTGCTGATCTGCTTAAGGCAATCATTGAAGAGGTTGGCGCGGACCCTCTACGCACTATCTATATAGGTGACAGCCTTATGAAGGACGTGGCGATGGCGAAAGATGTTTCCATAACAGAAGTGTGGGCCAAGTATGGTGTCGCACATGAAGACCCTCGATATGAACTCCTCCGTAAGGTTACCCACTGGACCAAATCAGATGTCGAAAGGGAAAAAAAACTAACACATTCTGAACTTAAACCAACGCATACTCTGCGGAATTCCTTTGGCGAAATACTCCACTTATTCGAATTCACAGAGCATGTCGACAACAATGTTACCAACCTCTCAGAGACAATTATAGTATGGGAGAAAACCGTTGATGTCCAGCAGCATTTCAATGATCTATGCTTGAGAATAAGGAATTACGCCATAGCTCTCTTAACTGCCGTTCTAGGCGTGTCAGCACTGGCTTTGAAGGAAGGTTATGGAGCTACAGTTAGAGGCCACTACATTCCTTTGGCCAGCATCTTGTTACTTCTCGCAATTGTTCCTTGGCTTGCATTTTGGTTTATGGATCGTTGCTGGTATCACCAACTTCTACTTGGTGCAGTTAAAAACGGATTGAAAATTGAAAGATCTTTGGAGAAGAGGCTGCCCGGAATTCAATTGACTACACAGATCGGGAAGTCAAGCCCAATTCACTTGTGGAGACTGCGAATACATGCCAGTGACAAACTCAATATCTTCTATATAACGATTGTTTGTTTCCTACTGTTCTCATCGTTGGCTGTATTTTGTCTGCAGAACTCACATGTAGCCGCCCCCGTTCTTGAAGAGGAGAAAAAGGCATCAGGGCAAGCTGCCGTTGTTGAGAAGATTGATGCCCAAATACCCGATGATCTTGTCACGCTACACCCTCATGCTGAGAAAACTAGTGACAGTGTGCTTTTGCCCGACAATTTTTAGAAGCTGATTTTTCTCAGGTATTTTTTTGCTCGATTATTGATTCTGTATTTTAGATTCTTGTCCTTCGTCTGCCTTCTGTCCTCCAACTTTAGCTCACTTTAGGCACTTTAGTTCACTTTAGCTCACTCCTCACTAACGAGCATTCAGCATCTCACTTGATAAATCCGTGTAATTTATGCCATAGGTATCTGTGAAATTTATGCCCCTGTGCCTTAGGTAATAGGTATCCGTGGTTAAATATTATTGAATTCTCTGAGTCCTCTGTGCCCGGAGTTTACCCTGAGTTTATCCGAGTTTATCCCCGAATGCTGCTAACTTGACTCGCAACAGGGGAAGAGCTGCTCACCTGACTCGCAGCAGGGGAGTGTGTGCCTACTTGCTTGTCTGCCGGGGGTCGGGGGCCGGGGGCTATACGCAATACGAACCGGGATACAGTGCCGGGAGTCGAGCATTTTTCAACCAAAAACGCTGATACCTAAACACAAAAATCAAATTTTTCAAAATTTTTTTAACTATCTTGCCGGCATCGAGTTACGAGAATCTCGAATCGATATTCGAGGACTTTTTTCGTATCAAATGCGCAGGTAGCTCTAATTATAGAGGGAGTGTTTTTTTACTCCCTGAGTTTACCCCGTTAGATAGCGAAGCGTTATCTAATGTGGTGTAATTTGGATTCTTGTCCGCCTCAGGCGGGTGAATTTAGGATTCTTGTCCGCCGTAGTCTTGACGTAGGCGGATAGTACTTAGGATTTCGGATTTCAAACTAATAGATAACTCCTTATGCAACAAAAACTTATAATCAATCATCTGTATTCTGTAGTCTGTCATCTGTCGTCTGTCTTCTGTCGTCTGTCGTCTGTCATCTGTCGTCTGTCGTCTGTCATCTGTCGTCTGTCTTCAGTTTTCCGTCTTCTGTCTTCCGTCTTCTGTATTCTGTCTTCTGCGCACCTCTACATCTGTCGAGAACCCTCTACAAATCAACCCTTTTTATGCAAAACAAACCCAATTTCCAAAAAAGTCAAATGAACGTAAGTATCTATTTACAGACGGCTTATGAAAATAAATGGCAGCGGAGAGTCCGAAAAAACAAACCCAATTCAAACCCAAACAAACCCAATTTCCGTAGAGCAAGAATGAATGTAAACTTAACTTTAACAAAGGATTACAGAAAAAACGACGCTTTCGCAGTCCGAAAAAACAAACCCAATTCAAAGCCAATTTTCGAAAAGCCCAAAATGAACGTAAACCTATATGTTATAGAGGATTATGAAAACAAAACCGCCTTCCGGCTCAAAAAAAACAAACCCAAACAAACCCAATTTCGAAACAACTCTAATCGGTTTTTCGAAGGCCAACCGTTATTTGGCAAACGGCAGAGTCTCCGGAACGACTTTTATCTGCGTTGTGAACTTATAAGGAATTGGACCGCCGCTATCGTAACTCAACTCAACGAAAAAGGCAGTCCAGCCTTTCTTCGGCTCAGCAATCTTAGCTATATACGTCCCCCCGCCGTGAGCGCCGAGATCAGTGCTTGTCCAGACCGCCCCGATAGTCTCAAGGCGAAAGTCCCGCGCATTTTCATTCGTCGCCTGCCACAACGTTACAGCCGTCGGCGATGTCTTTGTATTGACTTCTATTGCACCATCGTCTCTGACTTTCCAGCTAAACTTCGGCAGCGGCGAACCTTTCAGGATGGCCCCGTAAAACGCCGACAGACTGACCGCAGCATCCATATTAAGACCATGGTCGGTATTGGGGATATATCGAAGGTATTTTGGGTCCGGCAGGTCGTGAAAATAAAACTGGGCCGAATCCGGCAGAAAGAACTGGTCGCCGCTCGAATTGACCAGGTACTTGGGCATTGTATAACGGCTGCGATACTCATAAGGGTCTATAAGTTTTCTCAGCGTCCGGCCCCTCGGCGTATCGAGCCTCTCGAAAACCTTCATCTCACCATAATCCCTGATAGCATTGGAAAAGAAGCCGTATGCGCTGAAATGGTGTTTCATCTGCTCACCCATATTCAGCACGTCGATGACCGCCGGGATAATCCCGATGACCCGCTTATCGACAGCCGCGGTCAGCCATGTAGTCCAGCCGCGTTTGGAACCTCCGGAAACCACAAACTCATTTATATCGAGCTTGCCGTTACTGACAGAGAAGATATGGCTGTGAATCGTATCCATCGCACGGACGGCACTTTTGGTCATCGGCAGCAGCAGCGGCCACGTACTATCACCGGTGCTCATATATTTGTCGTAGGTGTAAGCGATAATCGCATCTTCAGATCGAGGCCTGCCCCCGTCGGGGAAAATCAAAGGCTGGTTCGGCACCATTCTCAGCTCCGCAACAACTGTATTGGTACGAAGAGCAATGCCGGCCACCATTGAGTTCGCTTTAGTCGGAGCAGAGCTATTGTTACTACCGCCGGTTATCCAGAGCAGTGCTTTATTGGAAGTCGCCCTGTCGGGTTTGACTATTGTCAGCCAATGCTTCCAGAGGGTCCTGTCCACCTCGGCCTTGCTCCGCCAGGATTGCGAGGTCATATCCAGAACATAGGTGGTATAACCTGCACCTGCGATGGTATTCACGACACTGTAGCGGTAACTTGCATCCGGCGCCTTAATATAATCGTCTAACGGCGTCCCGAAAGCAAACTGCGCAGCGACAAGAACCAGTACCATAGTTACAATTTGATTTCTTGATTTCATAATCTACCCTTTCGTTTTGTTCGGCCCGCAAGCCGTCCTCTGTTGCATTTATACTTTAGGTGGGAATATACCTCTTAGGTACTGAGCGTCATATCGGCAGCTTTCCTCAACGCCTAACGGCATCTTCACGCCTTCCATCACAATCCATCCTCGATAGCCGATGTCATCCATCGCCCGGCGGACCTCTTCGAAATCAATCGAGCCTTTGCCGTACAGGTCGTCGTAGTCCTTGGCGTGAAACTCGCAGATGTGTTTGCCGAGCTGGCGTATCTCTTTGTAGATGTCGTAGCCCGCTTTATGGGAATTACCCACATCGTAATAAACCTTCACGGCGGGTGAGCCGACGCGGTCGATGATATCTATATGCTGCTCGGCACTGAGCCACGATTCGATAGCGAGAAAAACGCCGGCTTTTTCCGCTTTTGGGGCCACCCGTTTGAGGCGTTCGACAACAATGTCAGTACCCTTCTTATCGTCTCTCAGGTCACCTTCGCCGAAAAAGGCCAGCAGAACAACGTTAACACCCAATGCCTTGCAGACGTTAATGCTTTTGGCAACCCATAACTCAGCACGAATGTCGCTCTTGTAAGGGACGCCATTGAGAACCCCCATCGCCAGTGACGCAATCTGCATATCGCCCCTGCGCGTCTCATCGAGAAAACGCTTCTGTAAATCGGCATCAAATAACGGCAGATTAGTCTCGGCCCTTCCGAAATCCACCTGCACACCATCAAGCCCTATCCGCTTGGCCGCCTCAAGCGAGGCCGGGTCAGCAGTCTTGCCTATTGTCCAGTCGCAGACGGCAAGCTTAAAGCCACGGGCCGTTCCTTTCACGAGTTCAGCAAATGGTCTGCACGAAGCAGCCACGGTCAATCCGGCCAGCGCCCGCGCTCCATTGACCAACATCCGCCGTCGAGTTATACTTGAGCGTTTCATTTGCATACCTCCACAAGCATACAAAAACCAGCACCGCTATCTATAAAAAACCATCCCGGTATTGTCGTGCTCAATTTTCCTATGCTTTCAGACCTTTAAGGTTGGCGTCAAGTTTCTCATTGCTCCTGAGAAGCCGCTTCCACGTTACCTTGCGTCCTGTATAAGCAGCGGTTCGGCCAAGGATTGTTACAAGATTGCTGCGAACACTCGGCGCAACGGTCGGATTATCGAAATTTCCATCGGTAATATCCTTATGGAAAGTTGCAATGTTGGTAACCGCGCCATCCTTATATATGCCGGGGCTTTTTCCGCCGCGATAAAAGTTCTCGCCCCGAATAATCACCTGTCCGCCGTATTCCGTTTCGAGCACGCCTTTGGAACCGAACATTCGATTCCTAATCCCCGAAGGCTGAGTGCCGTGACCCTCTATCTGCTTTGAACTGAACGTAATGCCCACGTTGTTCGGATACTCAAAGAGAAGCGCAAAGTGGTCGTAGCAGGTCCCGACAGGACGAACCGTCCGGCCACCCGTCCCGACGGCATAAACAGGCTCGGCGTCCATAATCCAGCTCATCACGTCGAGCGTGTGAATATTTTGTTCGGTAATGATGTCACCGGATATTATCCGGTCCAGTCCCCAGGCCCGCAGACGATTCTCAGAATCCTTCGGGTCGTCCCGCCAGGTATCGTACTTGCTCTTGAACGGACAACCTGCGTGGTATATCGACTCACCAAAAGCGAACTCCCCCAGCGCACCAGCACGGACACGCTTAAGCGCTTCGAGGTAAAACTCATCGGCCCGTGTCTGAAAATCCACAAGGAAGCACAGTTTCCTGCTCGATGCCTTCCTGCCGCTTGCGCCGATACTTTGGCAGCCTGGCACGTCCACAGCGATTGGCTTGGCGACATATGCATGACATCCGGCATCCACCGCCGCCGCGGCCTGCTCCGGATGGAAATAAGGCGGACTCTCAATCGCTACCGCGTCCACCTTATCAAGGAGCTTGCGGTAACCGGATAGACCGCTGTATCGGCGGGACTGTGGCACATCGAATTTCCCGCCGCAATTATCAACCCTGTCCTGGAAATAATCTGCGGCGGCAACAATATTGTATCCGCCATGCTCTTTAAATAGACCGGTTATCCATGTCCCCCGACCGCCGCAGCCGATTATCCCTAAATCAACCTTTGAGTTGGCATTATAGCCGCGGACAAGGTGAGGCTTGACCACCGTAAACGACAGAGCAGTGGCACCCGCCCCGGCGATGAAACGACGACGAGTAATCCGCTCACTGTTCTTAGT
>JADFJC010000176.1 GCA_022566315.1 Planctomycetota bacterium | reverse complement strand
GAACGAAATACAATCTACGAATTATTACGTACGAAATTATCAAAGAATTATGCAAAACAAACCCAATCTTGTCCGCCGTAGGCGGATTGCAAACTCAGTATGTACAAGGAATTATGAAATTTTTATCCCGCTGGCGGGGCAAAAAAACAAACCCAATTCAAACCCAATCAAAGCCAATTTAAAAAGAGCCAAAATGAATATAAACTTAACTTTAACAAAGGATTACAGAAAAAAAGATGATTTCGCAGTCCGAAAAAACAAACCCAATTCAAAGCCAATTTCTTCAAAGCCCAAAATGAACGCAAACGCTTTTTTACAAAAGGATTATGAAAATGATACCGCCTTCAGGCTCGAACAAAACAAACCCAATCAAACCCAATTTCAAATCGGAAGTCAGAAAGGTCAGATGTCTGTCTTCTGTCTTCTGTCTTCTGTCTTCTGTCTTCTGTCTTCTGTCCTCTGTCCTCTGTCTTCTGTCCTCTGTCACTTCGCACTTACCTTGTGGAGAATTTGTGCACGGTTACTGACGTATATTTCTGACCCGGAAGAAGAACAGCAGACGGGAAGTTGGGTTTATTTGGTGAATCCGGGAAGTGCTGCGTTTCCAGGCAGAATGCGTAATGCTTTTTGTAAACCTTGCCGGCTTTGCCGGTTAGGGAACCGTCCAGGAAGTTTCCGGTATAGAGCTGAACGCCGGGTTCGGTGGTATAGATTTCCATTACCCGCCCGCTGGTTGGCTCATATACCCTTGCAGCCAAAGCGAGTCCCGATAAATCGGGACCGCTGTTGAGCACGTAATTGTGGTCATAGCCGTCCCCAACCTGCTTAATTCGAGAGCCAATGGGCGTCGGCAGGGTAAAATCCATCGGTGAATCTTTAACACTTCTGATTTCGCCGGTCGGTATCAGGCCTTCGTCAACCGGCGTGTACTTATCGGCGTTGAGCGTAAGCTCGTGGCCGAGAATGTCACCCGTGCCCTGGCCGGCAAGATTGAAATAGCTGTGGTTCGTCAGATTTACCACGGTGGTTTTGTCCGTCTCGGCCTCATAGCTAATCTTCAATTCATTATCTTCTGTCAGAGTATAAGTAACGGTGCAAGCCATATTGCCTGGGTATCCTTCTTCGCCGTCCTCACTGATATAGCTCATCTTCACTACTGCTTTATTGCTCTCGGTCTTTAGGTCATCGAGCTTCCATACCACTTTATCAAATCCTTTGATACCGCCGTGCAGATGGTTTTCCCCATTGTTCGCGGCCAGCTTATACTCGGTGCCGTCGAGCACAAATTTCGCCCCGCCGATACGGTTCGCGTATCGCCCAACGGTCGCTCCGAAAAAAGCACCACGCTTAACGTAATCGTCCAAATTGTCGTAACCGAGCGTAATATCAGCAAGGTTACCGTCCCGGTCCGGGACCTCCAGCGAAACCAGAATAGCTCCGTAGTTCGTAATCTTAGCTCTAAGACCGTTGGTATTAGTCAAAGTGTACAAATCAACTCCCCTGCCGTCGGGCGTTTGGCCGAAAGGTTCTTTCTCAGCACTCATTAGTCTTATCTCCTTAACTTCCGGTTCTTTTGGAGTCGGAGTTTCCTTTTTGCAGCCGGGCATACAGACTGCCGTTACCACCAGAACAAAATTAATCCAAAATCTCGTTTTCATTTTTTACTCCCTGCCTAAAAGTATATAAGTTTGTATGGCTTGAAAACCTCCTTGAAATATACCGTCAGACAAATGAAATGTCAAAAAATTTATCCCACCGCCTTCCACAATTATTTACACCGTCAGAGATGCTGATTTCGGGCACGACAAGTGTAAGCGGGCCGGGGCCGTTATAGGGTCAGCTCTTTGCCTTTTCTCCCGTAGTCGTCCCCATGGCGGCATTGGTCTTCGGCCTCCCACTTACCGAAGGATACCACGAGCATGCGAAAGGCCTTGTCCTCAGCCCAGAATCTGTGCCGAACACCGGGGCGGATAAGAAACTCATCGTGTGTATTGGGATGATGGATTTGCCCGTCCAGTTCCAGATGGGCGCCGTCATCGAGAAAATGGAAAAGCTCATATCTGATTTGGTGCGAATGCAGACTGGCACGCTCGCCGGGCCGGACAAATGTCAAATCAACCGAGCACTCCTGGTTGCGAACCACCATATAAACATCACCCCAGGGACGCTCCGACTTGATTGTTTGTTTTCCCTGCCGGGGATCGGCGTCGGAAGTTTTCATAATATTATTCCAGTTGGTCGGAATTTGAAGCCGATTGCCTGGCAATATTCAACAATACGCCGACCGCGGCGGATGAGAGCAGCATGCTCGTTCCGCCGGCACTTACGAACGGCAGAGGTATGCCTTTTGTCGGTAGGACAACCGTTACCACCCCGATATTAAGTGCCGCCTGAATTGCGATTGTCAGAACAATCCCACCAGCCAGCAGTTGGCCGAAGCGGTCTCTGCAGCGCACGACCACCAAAATCCCCAGCCAGATGAACACGATAAACAATCCAATGACCGCTGCGTTTCCGATGAAGCCCAGCTCTTCGCCGATAATTGCAAAAATAAAATCGGTTGTATCTTCCGGCAGATGTCCATATTTGGATATCCCCTTACCTAATCCTTTGCCCCACAATCCGCCGGAACCAAGGGCAATCAGCGACTGGCTCGGCTGATAATTAATCGAATCCACCCATTTATCAGGATTCAGGAAAGCGGTAATCCGCTGCATTCGCCCCGGAGATTGTTTGATCGCTATGTAAAAGGCAACAGCAGCGAACGGCAACGGGGGCAGGATGTGCCGCAATCTTACGCCGGCGATGATTAGCATCAGAAAGGCCAGGAGCGATATAAGCGCTGCCGTGCCGAAATCTTCGACGATTATAAGTAGAACTACCACCCCGACGACCAGGCAGATGGGGATGAACCTTTTCCAGTATAGCTTGATTTCATCACCGAACTTATCGCATACGGCAGCTAAGAAGAAGACAATCATCCATTTCGCCAGCTCGGAAGGCTGAAAACTTACCGCTATGGATCCAATAGGGATTTTTAGCCAGCGGTAGTGCTGATTTATCTTGGGAACGAATCGCGGGAACACCGGGTAAAATCGCTGTAACAAAACGACCATAAGCAGCACTATGCTGAGGACTAACAAATAGCTGATTGGGGATTTTAGCCAGCCGTTGGCCAGAGTGAGTCTGCGATAATTGCAGGAAGCCACGGTGTACATAATCAAACAGGCCAGTGGGAAAAACAACAGTTGGCGCAGGCTGGGGTAGTCGTAGAATCTCTGGAAGTCAAGGTCCTGACCGATGTTGGCACTGGCCGAGAAGACAAAGACCGTACCGATGGCCATCAAAACAACAATAACCATTGCGATGCAGTCGGCGACCGGATTGTTACTTGATGCAGTTATCATTGAATTCCGTTATACATAGTACAGAATTTCATAAGTTCCGCGACTATACCGTTTTTGATGGGTGGCAGCCTCAAGCAAGTCCCGAAAAATCGGGACGAGCTTGGGGATGGCTCGGAGTTTCGTAGGGTGGGCTTTAGCCCACCGAACTAAACTATAGAAAAAGACAGTTTTTCCAGCAGTTCAAATCAGCCTGCTTAAGTGTATATTCGGCTTTCTTTGACTGATAACAATAAAAATTATTTTACGATAGATGAGGATAAGTCCCAACAAGGTTATCAGGTTATTAGGACTGGTAAAGAAATTAGGTTTCGTTTTTGGCTGAGCGAGGACAAGGCTGGCAAGGAAGCAAAACGCAGGCCTACTGGTTGGTAGTCCGAGTTTTGCTGAGGCCGCCAGCCGAAACCGCAGCCAGCCAAAAATGGAAGATAATTTATTTACAAGTCCTTAGGAAAACAGAATGTAGAATATCGGAATATCAGGATAACAGTCCACAGGACGCCGCCGTAAGGCGTCCCCAAGCGGACTTACGGTCGAAGAGAATCGGGAAAAGACAAATTTATGCTGTGCATTCTTCCTGATAACCTGGTGTCCTGATCCCGGCGCGCCGGGACTACCCGATTACCTGATACTCTGATAACCGCTCAACCCAGACATTGACGCATATTTGTTATTTACATTTTCGAGTTATTATTTAGAATAATCAATATCGCAGATCCGCCTGTGGCGGAATAAGTAATCAAGGGGAACGATTATGGGCGAACAAACGAGAAGAGAATTTCTTAAAATAACGGGCTTTGCGGCCGCTTCAATGGGAGCGTCTTCGCTGTTGCCGAGCTGCGCAAGTATAGGCCGGACAACCGGGGCAGGAGAAAAACGCCCGAATATCATTTTCATCCTTGCCGACGATTTGGGCTACGGGGACCTGGGCTGCTATGGACAAAAGACAATCAAAACGCCGAGCATAGACCGGATGGCCGAAGAAGGGATGCGCTTTACCGACCACTATGCCGGCAGCACGGTTTGTGCGCCATCGCGGTGTGTGTTGATGACCGGCTTGCATACAGGTCATTGCCTTGTCCGCGGCAATGCGCGTGTCCCGCTGCGGCCTTCGGATGTTACCCTTGCCGAGCTGCTCAAGGAAGCCGGGTACGCCACCGGTATCATCGGCAAGTGGGGGTTGGGCGAGCCTGACAGCACGGGCATCCCCAACAGGCAGGGCTTCGACTACTGGTTTGGGTATCTCAATCAGAGACACGCACATAACTATTACCCCGAATACCTGTGGCGCAACGAACAGAAGGTCGAGCTTGCAAACGAGGTCAATCACATCATCGGCGGAAGTGACCGCTCTCCCGGCGGAGTCGCGACAAAACGCGTTGAGTATTCACACGATTTGTTTGCCAAAGAGGCTTTGAATTTCGTTGAGAAGAACAAGGACAGACCTTTCTTCCTGTATCTGGCTCTTACGATTCCGCATGCCAACAACGAGGCCGGCAACAAAGGTATGGAAGTGCCTTCGCTCGAGCCATACGCCGCTGAGGATTGGCCCCAGGCCCAGAAAGGCCACGCCGCGATGATAACCCGAATGGACCGTGACATTGGCAGACTGATGGCCAAACTCAAGGCACTTGGGCTGGATGAAAATACATTCGTGATGTTCTCCAGCGACAACGGCTCGCATAAAGAAGGCGGGGCGGACCCGGGTTTCTTTAATAGTTCCGGCCCGCTGCGCGACTACAAGCGTGCCTTATACGAAGGCGGTATTCGTGTCCCGACGATTGCACGCTGGCCTGGCAAAATAAAAGCCGGTTCGATTAACGACCACATCTCGGCGTTCTGGGATTTCCTGCCGACCTGTTGTGACCTGGCGGGTGTAGAGAGTCCGGAAGGCATTGACGGAATCTCTATGCTTCCGACGCTTCTGGGACAGGCCCGGAGCCAGAAAAAACATAAGTTTCTTTACTGGGAATTTCACGAGCAGGGCAAGAAGCAGGCTATACGGATGGGCGACTGGAAGGGCGTGCGGCTGAACGTAGCCAAGAACCCCAACGGACCGATAGAGCTTTACAACCTGAAAACCGATATCGCCGAGCAGCACAATATCGCCGATCGGCATCCGCAAATTGTAGCAAAGATTGAAAGATATATGAAGTCTGCGAGGACACCTTCGGAGCACTGGCCGCTGCCTGGAGAATAGAGGGGTTATTTAGCACCTAACTTTACGTTGGGGGCCGTTTAGCCGTCGCCGGCACGGCGACGCACATTGGGTGGCAGCCTCATCCCGATGTCGTTTATCGGGATGGGGATGGTCTCTCATCGACTCGGCATACACGAAAGGAGCATTATGAAACGTCGTGATTTTCTAAAAGCGATTAGTATTGGTGCGGCCTCGCTGGCAATGCCAGGGTGTGCTGTAGGTGCTGGGTCGAAGAAAAAACCCAATTTTGTTTTTATTTTTATCGATGATTTGGGATGGAAGGATGTGGGCTTTACGGGCAGGATACACGGTTCAGGCGGACCCAGTCGATACTACGAGACGCCGAACATTGACAAGCTCGCCGACCAGGGTGTCATCTTCACAAACGCTTACTCCAACGCCCCCAACTGCGCAC
>JADFJC010000175.1 GCA_022566315.1 Planctomycetota bacterium | reverse complement strand
CCAGTTATGCCCACGTTATTGTGTTTTACCTGGAGATTACGCACGGCCATTTCTCTTGTATAAACGGGTCGTTTGTTGGCCACAAGATACACAGGATTAAGAAGAACTCCCTGCTCAGTCGAGGTATTGTCAAATGTTGTGGATGAGATTTTTTTTGGCTCGGTGTTGCTGGGCTGTGGGCGGATTGGTCGGGTGTTGGTCTGAAGCGATCCGACGCGATAATAAGGAACCGCTTTGCGGGCTGTTTTAATCTTTTCATCAGCCCAGCCTCCGAAGCCAGATTCAGCAAAGCTCCGACATCGGGCCCTGCTTCCTATCTGGCTTCGGCTGGGGGGTGATGACATAAAAAAGCCATCGCCGAAGGCGATTCCATATCTTTTTGTCCTGCCCGTATTGAGCCATCGATGATTCAAGCGGCGATCTCCCTGATACCGTCTACAAACATGATTCCGTTGATCACCTCAGCAATGAGGTGTTTTCCATTAAGCAGGCGCCAGTGCCTTTCAGCACACCGTACGAGTTTGAAGACCATCGTCAAACAGGCCGTGCGGCTTCCGCATCCCTTCGTCCGTACGGTTCTCAATCGCACCGTAGCAAACGTCGATTCAATGGGATTGGTCGTACGCAGGTGAATCCAGTGTTCAGCCGGAAAATCATAGAATGTCAACAGGACATCTCGATCCTTCACCAAACATTCGACGGCCTTGGCATACTTGGCTTGAAATGTCGCCACGAACAGATCGAACGCCTTGTCGGCTTCCTTGCGTGTCTCGGCCATCCAGATGTCATGCAGCATCGACTTGGCCTTGGGCTGAAGCGATTTGGGCATCTTGTTGAGCACATTGGCCGTCTTGTGCACCCAGCATCGCTGCTCTCGCGTCGCCGGATGAACCTCTCGCAAAGCTGCCCAGAAACCCAATGCACCATCCCCTGTCGCCAGTTTGGGATCAACGGATAAGCCTCGTTGTTTGACGTCCAGAAGCAACTCCCGCCACGATTGCGTCGATTCCCGATAACCATCGGCAATGGCAATCAGTTCTTTTTTGCCGTCCACCGTGGCTCCCATCAATACCAGAATGCACTGCTTGTTGTTGCCTGGATCCTCCAGGCGGATGTTGAAATGAATACCGTCGGCCCAGACATAGACGTAGTGCTTGCCTTTCAGTGAACGTTTCGACCAGGTCGCCCATTCCTGCTGCCAGCACGCCTTGAGCCGAACGATATTGGTGGCGGACAAGCCCTTGGCCTGCGGCCCCAACAAGGCCTGCAAGGCTTCTGTGAAGTCGCCGGTGCTGATGCCCTTGAGATAAAGCCATGGAATCAGTTCCTCGATGCTCCTGGTCCGTCGCAGATACGGAGGAAGAATATTGCTGGAAAATCGTATGCGTTGGCCGTTGTCATCGATGCGTTTGTCATTGACACGGGGCTGCTGAATCGCTACAGGACCGAGGCCTGTCTGAATCGTTCTGGCCGGTAAATGGCCATTACGGGCCACCAGACGGTGGCCTTCGGCATCTCGAAGGTGTGCATGGTGAGCGATGTACTCTGCGACTTCGTTTTCAATGGCGATAGCCAACATCTCCTGTGCTCCCTGCCGAAGAATATCGGTCAGAATATCGCGGCAACCAATTGACAAAAAGGGGGGTATCCACTTGACGCAAGCGGCCCCTATATCTTGTCATTTCCACCGACAAGCTGCCGGTACGGTACGGCGGTCGTAGCAACAGCCTGCTGTATAAGACGGTAGAAGAGCATTCCGCGTGATCTCGACGTGCGGCGGTTGAATCGGAAGGTGTATTCGTCAAGATAGTAGTCCAGATGCTTGCCGCTGACGGCGCCGTGATGAATACCAAGCAGCCAGCGTTTCAAGAGCGCGGCAATCCGGTGCACGCCTGGCATCGCTATATGTGCCGGGTCTCCGCTATCCGATAGCACCGTCCTGCTGTGCATGTAGTTGTGTTTATTCAAGCTGTTGTAGCCGCCCCACCCGTCCGTAAGAATCTCAGCGCCTGGCTCGGCCACATCGCAGATGAAAGGCACAAGGCTATCGCCGGAGACATCCGGGACCCGACGCATTCGAATACGCCCAAATCCCTTTGGACGGAGCACCTCAACCGCAATCACAACGATCTCCTTGTTTTTGGCGCCGCGCCCCCGTTTTCCTCCGGCCGCTGCACCACCCACGTACGTCTCATCAACTTCGACCGATCCGTGGAGCCGTTCGCGGCCTGGTCTGACCATGGCGCGCCTCAACTTGTGCAGCCAGGTCCAAGCCGTCTGGTAGCTGCCCAGCCCGAGTACACGTTGAAGACCGAGTGCGCTGGCCCCGTGCTTCTGGCTCGTCACGAGCCATATCGCTTGAAACCAGACCCGCAAGGGCTTGCGGGTACGCTCAAACACGGTTCCCGCCGTAATCGAGATCTCACCACCACACTCCCGACAATGCAGATAGCCCCGAGAGGTAACCCAGGGCCCTGCCTTGCTCCTACCTGTACTGTCTGATTTTATTAAAGAACTCTAAGTCGTTTGTACGATTAACTTTCCAGGGGAATGGTCCCCATGGAAAGGATAACCGATGGATCGACGATTTGAAGTACGGAAACTGGAAATTCTTAAAGAAGCTGAGGTAAGACCCCAAGTGACCAATGGCATCCTCAAACGTCTGAAGCGGTTCATAGAGCCGTTTGTGGCGAAGCTGAAAAGGCCCGAGCCAAAGGAGCATACTGAGATTTACATCGCTGGGCTGTTGTCGGACTTGGAAAGGAAGAACACCGAATCGATTGCCTATCGTCACGATCAGGATCGACAGAACCTCCAACGGTTCATTGGCTCGGCACCATGGGATCATCAGCCATTGCAAGAAGAGCTGGCACGGCAAATTGGCTTGGAACTGGGTGAAGACGATGGTGTAATTGTTTTCGATCCCTCGGGGCACAAAAAATGTGGTAACAACTCGGTCGGTGTACAGCGTCAATGGCTGGGTCGGCTCGGCAAAGTGGACAACGGCCAAGTGGGTATCTATATGGGTTATGCTTCGCGCCAAGATCATGCGTTGGCAGATGAGCGTTTGTATCTTTCGAAAGAGTGGGCTAAAGACAGAATCCGCCGAAAGAAGTGTGGAGTTCCGAAAGAAATTCGTTATCAGACACGACACGAACTGGCATTGGATATGCTGAAAGCTAATGGCAAATATCTCCCGCATAAGTGGATAGCCGGAGATGACGAAATGGGCCGTTCGAGCCGTTTTAGGCGTGATTTGCGGGCTTTGGACGAACAGTATCTTCTGGATGTCCCTTCGAATACCAACATCCGCGACGTGGAAGTTGAACCTCCTGCATACGGCGGACATGGTCGATTTCCCAAGCAACCTTTCCAACGTGTCGATGCGTGGCGTGATTCGTTGGACAAAGATGCCTGGGCGCGAATTAATATCCGCGACGGTGAGAAGGGGCCATTGGTATTGGAGATTGTCAAAAGGCGGGTAGTGGTGCGAACTGAACGGAGTTGCCGCGATGCCACAGAAGAGCTTTTGGTGATTACGCGTTCGCTCGATGCGAACGGCAAGATGAAGTACGATTACCATCTTTCCAATGCGCATCCTGACACACCGTTGAAGGAATTGGCACGTGTGGTCAAAGCAGAGCATCGCATAGAGGATTGTATCAAGCGATCCAAGAGCGAGGCCGGCCTTTCGGATTACGAAGTACGCACTTGGGCAGGTTGGTATCATCATCAAACGCTCTCACTGATAGCAACATGGTTTTTGATTAAAGAGACGCGTCGGGGGAAAAAAATATACTCCGGCGCTGACCGTGCCACAAGTTCGCGTTTTGCTGGATCTGATGTTGCGACAAGAGTGCGATCGGAGATATCCGAATTGGCTGATGCACTTTGTGCAGCGAAAAAACGAACGCAGAGAGCTGGCTCGCTTTCATCATTACAAACGACATAAGTTATTGGCGCCACTACGCGTTACAGAACGAAAATGAAATCATACAGTACAGGTATAAAGGACGTGACAGGCTGCACAGCCGCCACCTCTGAGATCACCTCGTTTTCGACGGCCTTCCCCCCATACATGACAACGAGCGCACTGCTTTCTATAATAATCGCTGAATGATGCCTTGACAGGATCATTCCATAGCTTCATGCCCTGCTCGAAGTCTGGTATTTGCTGAGTCTGCTCAATACGGTCAATATAGCCTTGGTCAATCGCTTTTTCGATCCATTTTTTATAGGTTTCAGTACCTGTTGTAGGTACTGGGCCATCAGGATCCGACATCTCACAATCAGCAAAAATGTATTTGCCCTTTTCAATAACACCATTTGACATTAAAGTGTGGGAAGCTTTGCCGAACTCCAAAGACATCAAGGCTCGCTGCATTCGATAAACGTGATTTGATTGTCCTTTTGGGTCTGTAGCTTTTGAAAGAACGGATTTTATTGTTCCACCCACCTGAATACCAAGCTCTTTGGCCATGATTGTAGTCAAAGCACCGCTGTCACTATGACATTTTGCACAACCGAAACCCTGGCTTATAACCCACATGCTGCCAGGATTAGGATACAAACCCTCGTGGGCTTGCTCTTTAGTGGTAGCCTCGGCTTTTCCTTCATGGCAAATCACACAACCATAGCCCTTGTTTAAATTACCAAATGCTGTTGCTATGGCATCAATTGCCTTCTGCATCTTCTCATTTATATCCATAATGCCGTCATGACAGGACAAGCATCCTTTGCCCTTGGCTTTACTCTCGCTGACAGAAGCAAATTTTTTGGAAAGTTCAGGATCCCATCGATTAACCTCAAAATCATCACCTAAAGATACAATATCAGCACCGGCAAGAGGACAAGAACTCATCGAACCTTTTTGTTGGACAGGGCAGGGTGTTTTTTTAATATTGTTTTCCTCTTGGCTGTATGCAGTCCCTGTAAACAAAACAATTCCAATAGCCGCCAAAACAGCAAAGATAACAGGGAACAAAACTTTTATGGTTTTCATTTACTTCCACCTTTAAAAATTACTCTTTTTTATCATTATCTACAATTCTAATGTTAAACAACATGCCGTGGTGTGCCAAACCGCAAAAACTCTTGCACTCTGCTAAATAAAGTCCGGGTTTTTCTGCAACAAACTCAACTAATGTGGTATGACCACCCTCCATCTCAATAGGCTGGTCGATATTGATATCGGGTGTAATCCTGAAACTATGAGTTACATCTGCACTTTTAACTAAAATGACAACTTTTTCACCTTTATTAATTTCTATAGTCCCAGTCCGTGAAAAAAGTCCCGACCAGTAGTTCCAGCCAGCCACATAGTCTTCTGTAATACGGCCCTGACCGGCTGAGGCTGTAAGCTTGATAATCCTTACATCCGGGCCATATTTACTTCGCAGATGGTAATCTTCGTACCACCAAATCATTACTGGGGCCATCACCAGACTTACAACTACCGCTATGGCTGCCACGATTTCCTGTAATTTAATGCTCATTGACAGATTCCTCTGTTAGTTGAGTTGATTTGTTAGTGCTGCTGTTGCGTCTATCAGCAACGGTATTCAGCGAATTGTGCTTAGCTTTGAATCCAAATAATATCATTGTTGAAATGGCTACGCCAACAGCAAGTCCAAACCCGCCCCAGAAAGGATAATTCGGAACAACAATCATCTCACCCAACATAAACGGGTGCATATATCCGCACGTCACTGAACAGCGATAGCGAAATTTCCCTGTTTTATCAGCAATAAATTCAATGCGATCCACTTCCTGAAAATCATCTTTCTTAGATGGATGTCGCAGCAGCAACTTACTATACTCAGGGGAATCTCCAGGTTGTACCTTTGCATCGATATCATAACCTTCCATGTAAAAACCATGCGTAACATCCTTTGTAATAAGATTGATAGAGATTCGATCACCTCTATTTACCTTAATAACAGATGGTTCAAACGCGTATTTTCTCGCAGTAATAGTTAAATCCACCTGCTTTGGGTCACCAACACCCAAAGAGGCAACTGCCAGCCCTGCAATGACTGAGATTGCAATAATAGCTACAAGTAAAATCATAATAGAAAGTCGTTTTATCATTTGTAAAATTCT